>NZ_JALHQJ010000022.1 GCF_022842015.1 Nitrosomonas sp.
CCCGAAGGCCTTCTTCACTCACGCGGCATTGCTGGATCAGGCTTGCGCCCATTGTCCAAAATTCCCCACTGCTGCCTCCCGTAGGAGTCTGGGCCGTGTCTCAGTCCCAGTGTGGCTGGTCGTCCTCTCAGACCAACTACTGATCGTTGCCTTGGTAAGCCATTACCTCACCAACTAGCTAATCAGACATCGGCCGCTCCAAAAGCATGAGGTCTTTCGATCCCCCACTTTCTTCCTCAGATATTATGCGGTATTAGCACATCTTTCGATGCGTTATCCCCCACTTAAGGACACGTTCCGATGTATTACTCACCCGTCCGCCACTCGCCACCAAGTGCAAGCACTCGTGCTGCCGTTCGACTTGCATGTGTAAAGCATGCCGCCAGCGTTCAATCTGAGCCAGGATCAAACTCTTAAGTTCAATTCTGTTAACTCTTCGCTTGACGTTTTGGTAATTGATACAATACTTAATTTATCAACACCTTTAATTCTTGCGAATACTATTTATTTTGAGGTTTTACCCTCTTCACTTTATTAAGTATCCACACCTATCGATTGTATTTTTTTAAAGAGCGTTGCTACTTATTAATACTTGCTAAGCAGCAGAGAAGCGGAATTATACAGACTCTATAGCACTGGTCAAGATATTTCTAACATCATTTTTGAAATAAGAATCCATATAAACCAATCATATTAAAAAAACCCAAGAATACAATCACTCAGTTACTAATACTGATTCGACTTACTTAACACCTTGCTTGAGACTCGCCTCAATAAAATTATTCAAATCTCCATCTAATACATTTTGTGTGTTTCCAACTTCAATATTTGTACGTAAATCCTTTATCCGAGACTGATCCAATATATACGACCGAATCTGATGTCCCCAGCCGATATCCGTTTTATTCTCTTCTATGGCTTGCTTCTCTTCATTACGCTTACGTAACTCTGCTTCAAATAACCTCGACCTCAACATTGCAAGCGCATCCGCTTTGTTCCGGTGTTGTGAACGACCACTTTGGCATTGCACAACTATCCCGGTAGGATTATGTGTAATACGAATAGCAGAATCTGTTTTATTAATGTGCTGTCCCCCAGCTCCAGATGCTCGAAATGTATCGATTCTTAAATCAGCCGGATTGATTTCAATCTCTATACCATCATCGACTTCAGGATAAACAAAAACACTGGCAAATGAAGTATGGCGGCGGTTACCAGAATCAAATGGCGACTTTCTAACCAATCGATGCACGCCGGTTTCTGTCCGCAAAGAACCATATGCATATTCACCAGAGACTTTTAAAGTAACACTTTTAATGCCTGCAATATCACCCGGTGACTCTTCCAAAATTTCCACATCAAGATCTTGCCTTTCACAATAACGTAAATACATACGCTCGAGCATAGCTGCCCAATCCTGCGCTTCGGTTCCTCCAGAGCCTGACTGTATATCCACAAAACAATTGTTCGGATCCATTTGGCCAGAAAACATGCGACGAAATTCTAAATTTGCTATTACTTTTTCAATAGTTTCAGCATCACCCGCAATACTCACAAGCGCCGCCTCATCCATCTCATCTTTAGCTATCTGAAATAACTCCTTAGCATCAGAAAGTTGTTTCTCCATAGATACCAACGTAACAACAGTACCTTCCAGCAATTTCTTTTCACGACCTATTTCTTGAGTACGTTTGCTGTCTTCCCACACAGCTGAATCCTCAAGTAAGCGTGTTAATTCATTCAATCGGATTTGCTTGGAATCAAAGTCAAAGAAACCTCCGTAATTCACTGGCCCGAATATCAAGATCCTGAAGGTGATTCAAAATTGCATTAATTTGTTCTGCTTCCATAAAATTCCACCTTAAAATTTAGTAATTATAACCACTACTGCACTCAAAACTCATTTGTCTTTTTCGAACTCAATTACATCATAATAAGAGACTTATACTGAATAAATAATATAAGTATCAACAATCTCAGACAAAAGAAACGTAAGAAATTATAATTGCTGCATTAATTCTATCAAGCTTGGCGCGCTAATCGACCCCTAACAAGAATCATTATGACAAAGTTTTTTACTTTAATTCCAGCTGCAGGTTCAGGATCTCGCATGAGCAGCGAACTCCCCAAGCAATATTTATACTTAGACAATAAGCCCATGATTTATCATTCAATCAATACGCTATATCATAATCAGCTTATTACAAGCATATTTGTCGTTCTTGCTCCCGACGATTGCGACTGGATCAAGTATGACTGGTCTGAGTTTTCCAGCAAATTAATTGCACTTAACTGTGGTGGCGCAACACGAGCTGAAAGTGTCCTGAATGGCCTCACTACTGCAAAGCAAAAAGGCTTGATTGATACAAATGACTGGATCTTGGTACATGACGCTGCAAGACCTTGCTTAACCGCAGCTCAACTAGAGAAATTAATTAATGAATTAACTCATGATGAAGTTGGCGGGCTATTAGCGGTACCCGTCTCTGATACCCTGAAGCGCAGTAATATCCAGGATCGCGTGACGCATACTGAACCCAGAGAAAACTTATGGCAAGCACAAACACCGCAGATGTTTCGCTATGAATTGCTTATTAAAGCACTACAGAATGCTGAGAAGCTTCACTTTACCGATGATGCAAGCGCAATTGAAGCGCTAGGATTTCATCCTAAACTTATACAGAGTGACGCTTACAACTTTAAGGTTACCTATCCTAGAGACTTGGCATTAGCAGAATTAATTATTCAACAAAGGAACAATCCATGAGTACGATGAGAATAGGTCAGGGCTTTGATATACACCAACTGGTTGAAGGCCGTCATTTGATTATTGGTGGAGTAACAATTCCTTATGATAAGGGATTATTGGGTCACTCTGATGCAGATGTGTTGCTACATGCCATTTGCGATGCCCTTCTTGGTGCAGCAGCACTGGGAGATATTGGAAAGCATTTTTCCGATTCTGATCCTCAGTACAAACATATCGATAGCCGAGTGCTACTACGCAATGTACATCGCTTATTGGAAAATTCTCAGTATAAAATCATTAATATTGACGCAACCATTATTGCTCAAATGCCTAAAATGGCACCGCATATCTCTGCCATGATTAGCAACATTGCACAGGATCTACAAACTCAAACCAGCAATATCAACATTAAGGCTAAAACTGCCGAACATCTGGGTGCAATTGGCCGAGGAGAAGGCATTGCTGCTGAAGTCGTATGCTTAATTGATTTTATGGAAAGAAATCTTGACCAAGAGTAACGAAATAGAAAGAAAATCAATTCGGGTATTCTTTGCGATCTTGCCTAACAAACAGATACAAAAGCAATTGATACACCATAGTGAAACGCTTGAACCTATTTGCGGTGGCCGTAAAGTTAGAATGCAACATCTTCATTTGACATTGCTATTTTTAGGAAATGTCGAGATTCATCGGATCCAAACACTACAGCAAATCGCAGAAAATATTTCCGCAAAAAAATTTGCGTTTAAATTGGACACAATCGGCTATTGGCGACACAATCATATTATTTACATCCAATCAAAAAAATTCCCCGCAGAGCTCTTTTCATTTGCCGGTTCATTAAAGTTTGCGCTGTCAAAAGGTGGCTTCACATTTGACAATCGCGCCTACAAACCACACATCACTATATTCCGTAAAGCCATCCATCATGTTAGCACTGACCTTGTTAAACCGATTCAATGGTGTGTCAATCAATGGTTCCTCGTACAATCGAAACCGACATACAGCGGGGTCGAATATATTCCACTCAGTCATTGGTACTTAAAGTAGGCAGATTTCTTTGATAATTAAATATTCCACGACATTTTATAATATCTCCTGATATCTCAGCTCTGCAACCACCATGAAAATTCTCGCTTTTGAAACCTCTACCGAATTTTGTTCCGTTGCGCTTCAGCTAGGGGAAACAGTAATCGAGAAAGAAGTTCACGCAGGGCAACGCCACTCAGAAATGCTTTTATTTATGATTCAAGAAATACTGAAAGAAGCAAAATTGACATTGCAGCAAATTGATGGCATTGCTTTTGGCGCCGGACCGGGCTCTTTTACTGGTTTACGCATCGCATGCGGGGTTGCACAAGGCCTAGCCTATACCAACGGCATCCCGGTTATAAGAATCAACACCTTAGAAGCTGTTGCGCAGAAAATAGCCAAACAGAAAGTTATTGTGGCGATTGATGCTCGTATGGGCGAGATTTATCATGCTGCCTATCAAAAAGTAACGAACCATAGCTGGGAAATTGTTAGCTCACCCATTCTTTGCCTACCGCAGCAAGCGCCTGCTCTATCTGACACTAATACTAATTGGCATGGCTGCGGCAGTGGGTTTGATGTTTATCACGAAGAATTATCGTCACGCTACCGTAAGAATCTCCAACAAATTCACCGTGATCTTCATCCGCATGCCAAAGAAATCGCCCGGCTCGCACTGCTCCATCCTGGTACCGATCCAGCAAATGCAACACCAATATACTTACGAAACAAGGTAGCACTAAAAGAAAACGAACGACAATTATGATATTACTGCGAGCTGCTAACATCAGAACAATGCATCTTTCGGATATAGATCGCATTATACTTATCGAGCGTGAAATTTTTCTTTTTCCATGGTCACCAGGTAATTTTTCCGATTCTATTAAAGCAGGCTATGTATGCCAGGTGCTCGAGCAAGACGATACACTTATGGGATATGGAATCATGATGAGGAGCCCCGAAGAAGCCCATGTACTTACACTGGGCATTTCAGCAGATTGGCAAAAGAAAGGCTTAGGCAAGAAATTACTTCAACATTTTATTGAATGCGCTAAAGAGCAAGCAGCAAAATCTATATTTCTCGATGTGCGCGAATCCAATCATGGCGCTGCACAGCTCTACAAACGAATGGGTTTTCATCAAATTGCCACACGAAAAGGTTACTACCCCGCCATGTGTGGCCGCGAAGATGCACTTGTTATGCAACTGGAATTATGAATAATCGACGCAGACAAATACTTAAAGAATTAAATCTGTTGCCAGCATGGTATTTTAGATCAGGTGCTTCGCACTTTAACCAGTTATTTCATCCGGAATCTGCTAAAAGTGAAGATATTACATCTTCGTTCACGCTCAAAAAAGAGCCGGAGCAATCCAACGAAATTAATCAAATGAATTTGGATCAATTGCGACTAGCAGTGTCACATTGCACTGCCTGCTCTTTGAGTAAGACTCGCACGCATACTGTATTTGGTACCGGTGATGAGAACGCAGGCTGGTTATTTGTTGGCGAAGGACCTGGCGCAAGAGAAGATGAAACGGGTGAACCTTTTGTAGGGCAAGCTGGGAAATTGCTTGACCAGATGTTATCAGCAATTCAGTTAAACCGGGAGCATCTGGTTTATATTACTAATATCGTCAAATGCCGCCCCCCCAATAATAGAAACCCTAGTACACATGAAGCTAAGCAGTGCGAACCTTTCCTGACTAGGCAAATCGCATTGATCAAACCAAGAATTATTATTGCATTAGGTAAAGTTGCCGCACAAAATCTTCTTAAGTGTGACAGCAGCATTTCCGGTTTACGTGGAAAACTACATGATTATTCAGGTATACCATTGATTGTCACCTATCATCCTGCCTATTTATTGCGCGCTCTTCCGGAAAAGGCCAAAGCCTGGAAAGATTTATGCTTCGCCCAATCAGTCATGAAATCATTGATTCAGAATCCCCTCTCACTTGATGATACTTCCCAATCAACTGACTAATTGATGCAATAAACTAGCGTACTTTTCTTGTACCAATCAGATGCAGTGAATCTTCCTTACTTTGATTTAGCAGGTGCCATTTTCTAACCAACGTCATCATGACAGAAACAAATAATCCAAAAACAGCAATAACGATATAGATATGCACTTCAAATAAAATTAATAAAGCATAAAACGATAACAATACTAAAATACTCAAGTTCTCATTAAAATTCTGCACTGCGATAGAGTGTCCGGCACCCATCAAAATATGCCCACGATGCTGTAATAAAGCATTCATCGGCACCACAAAAAATCCCGCTAGTCCGCCGATTAGTATCAGCAAAATAATAGCTATCCACAAATCCGTTACTAAAATCATAGCCATGACAACAATGCCCATTGCAATACCCAATGGAATAACTGTTACTGATTGCCGCAATGAAATCCATCGAGCTGCCATGATAGCACCTGCAGCGATACCTAAAGCCACTACACCTTGCAGTTGTGCCGCTTGGTTGAGCGGGTAATCCATTGCCACTTCGGCCCATTTCAATATAATAAACTGAAGTGTGGCACCTGCTCCCCAGAACAAAGTGGTCACCGCAAGAGATATTTGTCCGAGTTTATCTGACCACAACAATTTAACGCAGTGACTAAACTCATGAACCAGAAAAAAAATATTTCTCTTAGGAATACGATGATCGACACCTGTATTAGGAATATACAAATTAAATAATGCCGCGATGGTATAAATGATAGCTATTAAAAAAATCCCACTTTCCAGCGCATTGTCTATTCCCGTCTCTATAAAGGGAAAATCAAATTCCAACAAAGCATTTGCAACCGAAGGAGTGATTAGTATGCCACCTAAAACAGTTCCTAATACAATAGATGCTACCGTTAGCCCTTCAATCCATCCGTTTGCAATTACCAGTTTTTCAGGTGGCAATAATTCTGTCAATATGCCATATTTAGCAGGCGAATAAGCGGCAGCACCTAATCCTACAACTGCGTATGCGGCTAACGCAAAATATTGATGCATAGCAACAAATAACAAACCACAACCGGTAATTTTGATGGTGTTGCTAATAAACATGACCCGCCCTTTTGGCATAGAATCAGCAAATGCACCAACAAATGGAGCAAGAATGACGTAGAACAGCACAAAAACAAACTTCAACATGGGTGTTAAATAGGCGGGAGCATGTAAATCAATTAACAAAGCAATCGCCACAACGAGCAGCGCATTATCTGCAAGTGAAGAAAAGAATTGCGCTGCCATAATTGTATAAAACCCGCGTTTCAAACTTATTCCCTGTTATCTTGGCTCTTTACCAATAGTTATTGGTTAAATTATTTTCTAAGACTACTTAAAAACAAAACCTTAACTCGTTTTTTATCGATAATTTCAATTAAGTTTATGAGATTAGCATATTATGCAAATTACCGAAGCATTAACAATTGAAAATATATTTTGCACACTGGATAAGAAACTCGCCGATACTATTTATTTTTATCATAAAATTTAATGTCACGCCCTATTCAAGCAATTATTAACCATTCTGCATTAGCGCATAATCTGAGCATAGTCCGTCAATACGCACCCCATACACGCATTTTGGCAGTTCTAAAAGCGGATGCGTATGGCCACGGATTACTTCATACTGCAAGCGCACTTAAAAATGTCGATGGATTTGCACTACTGGAATTAGATGCCGCGATAACCCTACGTACTGCAGGTTATCAACAACCCATTTTACTTTTAGAAGGCTTCTTTTCTACTATGGAAATAGCTTTAGTTGAACAGTATCAATTGAGCACCGTCATTCATCATACTGAGCAAGTATCGATGCTATCTGATTCCAAAAGTCGCAAAATAGACATATTCATAAAAGTTAATACTGGCATGAATCGCTTGGGATTATCTCCCAAACAGTTGCCACAAGTTATTCAAGAATTAAGAAATAATCAACAGGTAAAAAATATTACACTCATGACGCACTTTGCCAGTGCTGATGATCCCCATGAAAGAGCAAGTGTTTTTCGTCAGCTTCAATGTTTTCAAACTATCACCGAAAAATATAATTATCCATGCTCCCTTGCAAACTCAGCTGCTATCGTCAACTATCCTGAAACCCATAGTGATTGGGTACGTCCTGGAATAATGTTATACGGCGCTTCACCTTTTTCAGATAAAACTGCAGCAGATCTTAACCTTCTGCCAGTCATGACACTATCAAGCAAAATTATTGCAATACATGATTTGGAAGCTGGTGATAAAGTCGGTTACCATGGGCTTTTCAAAGCTGATTATCGAATGCGCATTGGTATTGTTGCGTGTGGTTATGCCGATGGCTACCCACGCCACGCCCCCACCGGCACACCCGTATTGATTAATAATCAACGTGGTCGATTACTAGGTCGAGTATCCATGGATATGCTGGCTATAGATCTTACTGGAATTGAAAACACTAAACTAGGAGACCCAGTTGTTCTTTGGGGTAAGGGTATGCCTGTCGAAGAAATAGCTACCTACGCTGAGACTTCCAGTTATGAGCTACTTTGCGGACTCGCTGCGCGGGTAGATAGGAAATTTCTTAAGTCGTTTTAATTCCCAACCCACCCGACATCGGAAAGAAATTATTCTACTTTTGCTTTACTGCGTAAATCTTGCACTACTGTAGCAAATTCACGTTGCAATACACGCTGTTGTATATTTTGTTTTACTTCTTCAAATGGAGGAACTTCCATGGGACGTATATCCATCAATTGAATTACATGCCAGCCGAATGAGGTCTGCACTGGCTGTTCCGTCAAGCCTCCTTTCGATAGTTTCACGAGCGCCTCAGAAAATGGCCGAACATAAGCAGCAGGTGGACTCCAATTTAATTCTCCGCCATTTTCCTTACTCCCATCATCGATAGATTTTTCTTCAGCAATTTTAGCAAAATTACCGCCTTTTTTGAGACTAGCAACAATATCCCGTGCTTCATTTTCGTTTTCCACAAGAATATGGCGAGCTTTGTATTCTTTATCACCCATCTGCACTTTTAGAACATCGTATTCCTTACGTAAAGTATCATCACTAACCTGATTATTTTTTATATAATCGGCCTGAAATGCTCTAACCAAAACTGCTTGGCGTGCTATTTCAAGTTGCGCGATAACTTCTGAATCCTGATCAAGGCGCTTTTTAACTGCCTCTTGGGCAAGAATCTCTTCTGCAATCAGATTCTCACGTAAAGCTTTTCTCATCTCTGGCCCATCTGGCTGTCCCTGTGCCACATTAGCTTTCACCATCAATTCCAAGCGTGACTGTGGAATTGCAACACCATTTACTTTAGCCACAACTCCTGATGACTGAGCCTGTACAGATAATGCAATTAAGCTCCAAACACTAATTATCATTACTTGTGAAAATTTCTTCAAACGCATGGAATTTCCTTTTTTATGATTGGGATAAAATTTATATTCACCAGAATATAGCATCAGTTTAAAGTATACGCCTTTACTTGTAAGACGTGAACTCAATATGCCACTATTTCTAGTGAAGTCACTTGATATTATAGAGAAAAATACACTCTAAGTTCTTACTCAGGAAAAACCTTTTTAAAAGGTTTAACTGTTACTCTTTGGTAAACACCCGCACTAACATAGGGGTCCTCATTAGCCCAAGCCTGAGCTGTCTCCAGAGATTCAAATTCTGCCACTATCAAACTGCCCGAGAAACCAAGTGGACCTGGATCTTGATTATCAATTGCAGGATAAGGTCCCGCTAAAATTAGTCGGCCTGCTTCTTGCAATGCCCTAATTCTTCTTAAATGTTCTGATCGAACTGATATTCTTTTTTCTAAGCTATTGGGTACATCTTCTGCATTTATCGCGTATAGCATCATTGTTTCTTTCCAATCTTATTGTCTATTTTTTCAATCAGATTATTTTGTTCATCTGCAGTCAAGATTCTCTCAGGCACTTGCTTCAAGTATGTTCCTAATATCAGGACTTGCGAAATTATAAACACAAGCATTATTCCCGTAGCACCAAATAGTTTAAATGTAACCCACGTATCTGCTGAGAAACTAAAGGCAACATACAGATTAATCCCTCCCATGAAAAGAAAAAAAACTACCCAACTCAGATTAAGTATATTCCATACTGCTACAGGCAAGATCATTTGCTTTTCAAGCATTAATCCGATCAAATTCTTTCTAAGAAACAAACTCGATACTAGCAAAACAGATGCAATCAACCAATACGTAACTGTTGGCTTCCATTTAATAAATGTTTCATCCTGAACTAATAATGTAGCTCCGCCAAAAATTACGATAATCACCAGGTTTATCCACACCAGCTTTTCTATTTGATGCTGTCGGAACCAAAGCCAGACAATTTGTACGATAGCCGCTACTGTCGCGACAGCAGTTGCAATAAAAATATCGTAAAACTTGAAAGTTATAAAAAATAATATTACTGGAAAAAGATCAAAGAAAAACTTCATTGTTGCAAGTATTCTATATTTATTTTGTTATCCATTGTCTTAAAGAACACTAAACATTAAAAACGTTGCTTATTATCACTTCAGCACCACAGGTAATTGAGCGGTTAGGTTATTTTTTTCCTTGATCGCCGTACCCAATAATGCATACCCCAATATATTTCCTGCGTCATCTTGATAAAGTGCCTTAACACCATCTTCCACAGTTTCAACATTCCATTCACCTTTAACGCTAAAATCTGGCGGAGACACTACTGTTGGGCATGATGGGGTTTTTACAATTACTGGCATTGCCGGATAATGAATCTGAGTAGGATTACCTGTAACTGTTGCAGCTAAAGCTCGCGCTGCATGCGTAATCGGCATTACAAATGGCAGTACTTTTCCTTCTATTTCAGCACAATCACCCAATGCATAAATATCGGCACGATGAGTTCGCAGCAAGCGGTTTACAACGATTCCACGATTGACTTGAATTCCAGCTGCGGCAGCAAGTTGCGTGCGCGGTTTTAATCCAACCGCTGACAATACAATATCAGATTCGATTAATTCGCCATTATCTAGCGTCAGACGAAATCTCCCTTGCTGTGTTTGATCTACCGACCGAGCCGTTGTGTTTAAATGAAAAAATACGCCAGCAGCTTCCAATCTCTTCTGCATAAATGCTCCTCCCACTCGCGGCAAGAGACGGCCAAGTGGTTGCGCGCTCATATCAATCACATCAACTCGATAACCATTCGTTACCAAATCATTCGCAAATTCACAACCAATTAAACCAGCTCCTATAATACAAACTCTCGTTCGGCCAGTTAGCACATCCCTAAATTTTTTATAATCATCAAGATCATTAACAGTTAATATCTCTGCTATACCATTTCCTGACAACGGCAAACGTACTTGGTCAGCGCCCAGTGCCAGAACCAACTGTCCGTACACCAGCCGTTCGCCATCAGTCAAAGTTAACTCATGCCTCTCTTGATCTATCAAAGTTACCCGGCAAAAAGGGCGAATAGACATCTTCAATTGCGATCCCATTTTAACAGCATCTCCATTCAAAATGGACTCAGGATCCTTACCTGATGACAGTGCATTCGATAGCATAGGCTTGGAATAAAAACCACCATGATCTGCTGATAACATTACTATTGGTAACGCTGTATTCAGCTTGCGTATTTCACGTGCTGCGGCATAACCCGCCAAACCACTCCCCACAATTATCACTGAATTTTCCATCAATTCATTTCTCCATCATTTCAAAGCACACTTGAAACACTCCACACTTTGGGCAAATCAACTATATGAAACAGCTTCACATCTCAAGTGTCTATTCTAATTCCGTGTGTGATTTAAGTGTGTGCGCCATAACATGAACATGACCAGACCGCAATCGCATTGTCATTGTTAGTGTTTCCGTCCCTTATTTTTATTTTGGGATTAAAAAAAGCACATCGGATCCGGAAATACTTCCTTCTCAATGCGCTTTTTTGGTATGTCAACTAATGATCAATAAACTAATTTATTATTCAAATTCGTAGCAAGTTGTAGTGTTGATGCTACTTTTTCAATCCCGAAATTTAAAAAACACATCTGCTTAACGTTTATAACTATTTTTCTTCACTACTATTATTTACTAAGCTAGTACGTCTTTGTAAATATGCATCACGCATGAATTCATATTTATCCAACGCAGCTTCTTCCAGTGTTTTCTCAACATCTAACAGCTGTGCACGTGTATCTACAGCTCTCGCTGCTGCTATTGGAATACGCACAGCAGTTGAATTAATATAGTCCACATTATGTAGAAAAACCCCTGTCACTCCTTGTGTAACAGGATCCATAAAGAAACTATCAACGGCAACGCCAAAAGTATCACGCACGGAACTCGGCCCCAAGAAAGGTAGAACCACATAAGGCCCGCTGCCAATTCCATAATGCCCCAAAGTTTGACCAAAATCCTCATTTCGCTTGCTGAGATTCACATCACTAGCTGCACTTATATCGCTTGCAATATCGATCAAACCAAAAATACCAAAAGTGGTGTTGATAAGTAGTCGAGCGCCAGTGGCAAGTGCACTCTCATAATTTAATTGAAGAATAGAGTTCGTTATCACCACCACATCGTTAAGGTTTGAAAAAAAGTTCCCCACCACCAGTTCGAGGGGATCAGGCATAATCTTCTTGTAACCTCTAGCAACTGGTTCGAAAACATTGTCATCGACCATCTCATTAAAACTAAAAACAGCACGATTCATTGGTTCTAGAGGATCGTAAGTACCGTTCTCGTTATTGAGTTTCGTAGTGGCGCAGCCAGTTAAAAATACACCGACCAATAAAATAGCGACAATTCTGGAATGGATCATATTAATCATACTCTTATTTTAGTAAAAAATTTTATGGATCTTGCCACACTTATAGAATCGGTTCAATACGAACAGATCCAAGGTGATACCTTTGTTCAAACCAACTATGAACAAATGCTACTTCTTCTCTAAACATTAAAAAGAAACCTTATGAATTAGATCTCAAGCTTCTGGTATACGACAGATTAATCAGGGTATTTAACAAAAATTAATTGGCTAAGTACTATACATTAATTTTATATTTAAGCCACCCCCATTCCATTGTGGCGCAACAACGCATCCAATTCTGGCTCTCGCCCCCGGAAAGCTATAAATGACTCCAATGCCGAACGACTGCCCCCCACTGCAAGAATCTCTTCAAGAAAGTGCGATCCAGTCACTGCATTAACTACCCCAGTCGATGCAACCTCTTCAAAAACACTATAAGCATCCGCCGAAAGAACTTCCGCCCATTTATAACTGTAATAACCAGCAGCATACCCCCCCGCAAAAATATGCGCAAAGCTATTTGGGAAACGGTTAAAATCAGGCGGAATGATCACTGCCACCTCACTTCGAATCTCATAAGTTAACTGTAGTACCGTCTTGTCACCATCCGGTTTATAATCAAAATGCGCATGCATATCAAATAAAGCAAACTCAATCTGCCGCAACATTTGCAACCCACTTTGGAAGTTTTTTGCTTCCAACATCTTATCAAACAAAACCCTAGGTATGGATTCTCCGGTATCAATGTGGTGCGTCATTCCGCTCACCACATCCCACTCCCAACAAAAATTCTCCATAAACTGGCTCGGTAGTTCTACCGCATCCCATTCGACACCGTGAATGCCAGACACGCCTAAATCCTCAACCTTTGTCAGCAAATGATGTAACCCATGGCCAAATTCATGGAATAAGACAATTACTTCATTGTGTGTGAATAATGCAGGACGTAACTGTTCGTTAATTGTCAATGGTGCCGAGAAATTGCATGAAAGATACGCAACTGGTACTTGTATTTTGTATTTTCCGGTTTGCTGATCATCGATTCGCCGCCGCGTAACTGCTTCGTCCATCCAAGCGCCGCCTTGCTTGGTAGTCCGCGCATACAGATCCAAATAGAATTGACCGATCAGTTGTCCAGAAGCATCCAGAATATCAAAAAACTTAACATCGGGATGCCAGCATTGAACATCGCGCGAAGCCAATACAGGAAGAATTTGAATGCCATACAACTTTTCCACCAGCATAAACATACCAGCGAGTACTTTATCCTCCGGAAAATACTGTTTAACTTCCTGATCTGAGAAAGCATAACGTTCCTCGCGTAATTTTTCACTGACATAAGCCACATCCCAAGCCTCAAGTTTTGGCAGATTTAATTTCTCGGCTGCAAATTGCTTAAGCGCTTGCAAATCTCTCTCGGCATACAACCTTGCCTTAGCCGCCAGCTCCCTCAGAAAATCGAGAACCTGTTGTGGAGAGGTTGCCATTTTTGTCGCCAACGAAACTTCAGCATAATTTTCATAGCCCAGCATTTGCGCTTCTTCTCGGCGGAGCCTCAAGATCTTGTTAATAAGGAGCATATTATCTTTATCCGATCCAGCTTGGCTATCAAACTCACTGGCTCGCGTAACATAACCACGATACATCTTCTCACGCAAATTGCGATCGTCCGCATATTGCAGCACAGGAAGGTACGAAGGCATATGTAAGGTAAACTTCCAACCTGCTTTTGAGTCTGCCGCGGCCAATTCCTTAGCCGCCTGAAGCACATCAACTGGAATACCCGTCACGGTTCTAACATCCTCAACCAACAATTCAAATGCATTCGTTGCGTCCAGTAAATTGTCATTGAATGCTGATGATAGCTTTGATAATTCTTTCTGAATCTGCAAAAATCGTTGTTTCTTTTCAGACGGCAATTCCGCACCACCTAAACGAAAATCTCTCAATTCATTTTCAATGATCTTCTTTCGTGCCGGAGTCAAAAGACTGAACTCCGAGCTTGCACGCAATTGCTTAAATTTTTCAAACAGCAATACGTCCTGAGACAACTCAGCATAAAACTGAGTGATCAGAGGTAAATTGGCATTGTAGATTTCCCGTAACTGTGCAGTATTCATCACCGCATTTAAATGCGACACTTGACCCCAGGCGCGTGACAAACGCTCATTTGCATCCACCATTGGTTGCACAAAATTCTGCCAAGTAGGCGCTTGAACATCTGCCCGCACTTTTTCAATTACTGCACGATTCTCTTGCAATAGTGTTTCAATGGCTGGTGCAATATGTTCATTCGTTATTTCTGCAAAACGAGGAAGCCTGGAAAAATCTAGCAATGGGTTCGGCATGTCTCTCCAACTAATTGAAAAATATTTCTTTGTATTATCGTTAATAAATCAGAAAAGCATGATCGTATTCAATGTTCATAAACAATGCGACCATTCACCAGGGTATACTTAATTCCACCCGGCAATTCCATGCCCATAAAAGGCGTATTCTTGCCTTGACTTAAAATGGCAGAGGACGTCACTTTCCAATAGTGATCAGGGTCAAAAATACAAATATCCGCCGCACTTCCGATGGACAAATGCCCTGCATCAATGCCCAGAATCCTCGCTGGATCGGAAGTAATCTTTGCTAAGATTTTTGGCAAAGATAGGTGCATTTCTGTCCCCCATTTTAATGTTAAGGGTAGCAATAATTCTACGCCCGTTGCTCCGATATCAGATTGACCGAATGGCAACAGTTTGGCATCTTCATCTACTGGTGCGTGATCGGAACAAATGGCGTCAATCGTACCATTCAACAGACCCTGCCGCAACGCATCCCGATCCTCAAAACCACGCAATGGTGGCATTAAATGACAGTTGGAATCAAAGAAACCAATATCCATATCTGACAGATGCAAATGATTAATTGTCACATCACATGTTATCGGCAAACCCTGTTGCTTGGCAGCACGAATCATCGTCAGCCCTTCAGCACTGGAAATTCGGCACAGATGCACCTTAACTCCTGTTTCTTTGGTCAATAATATAATGTTGGAAATAGCAATTGTTTCTGCACAAACAGGGATTGTAAGTAGCCCCAATCGGGTTGCAACTTCACCATCATGCGCCACGCCATCACCAGTCAAACTGATTTCTTGAGGGCGTAACCACACGCTAAAATCAAATGTAGATGCATACCGCATAGCCTGCATTAACACCCGAAGGTTTGGCAACAAGCCATCCGGCTGACCAAAAACCACACAACCAGCGTCGTTTAGTTCCGCCATTTCGGTCAATCGCTCACCTTTCAATCCTTGAGTAAGCGCACCAATAGGGTATACATGGGCTTGATTCAGATTCTTGGCGCGATGCTTCAACATTTCTACCAAGCCTGGCTCATCCAGTGGTGGATCCGTATCCGGCGGACAAGCTATGCTCGTTACACCACCGGCAACGGCCGCATTCATTTCGGATTCAAGGGTAGCCTTATATTCCAGCCCTGGCTCACGCAAGCGCACGGATAAATCGACCAGACCCGGGCATACAATTAACGATTGAGCATCAATTATACGGCTAGCTTGAAATTTAACAGGGACCTCACCTATTCCGACAACTTTGCCTTTAGCAATAAAAATATCTTGAATAGAATCAATATCGTTTCGTGGATCAATAAAACGTCCATTCTTTATATGAATTCTCATGCAATCCTTAAACCTGATTGCCTGTCAAAATTGACATCACAGCCATGCGCACTGCGATACCAAATGTCACTTGAGGCAAAATCACCGATTGTTTACCATCTGCAACTGCTGAATCAATCTCTACGCCACGATTCATTGGCCCAGGATGCATCACTATTGCATCGCGCCGGGCAAGTGACAACTTCTCCGCAGTCAGCCCATAATATTTAAAGTATTCCTCAGCGCTAGGCAAATTTGCACCTTTCATCCGCTCATTCTGCAAACGCAGCATCATCAATACATCAACATCTTTCAATCCTTTTGCCATATCGTGATAAACATGCACGCCAAGACGTTCCACCATCTTGGGTAGCAAAGTTTTCGGCGCAATGACACGCACTTCTGGAACACCCAATGTCGTTAATGCATGAATTTGGGAACGCGCTACTCGGGAATGCAAAATGTCACCGATAATGGCAACACGTAAGTTACGAAAATCATGCTTGTATCGCCGAATCGTGAACATATCTAGCAAAGCTTGCGTCGGATGCGCATGGCTCCCATCCCCAGCATTGATCACATGAATGTCTGAGCGAACATGTTTTGCAATCAGGTGAGCAGCACCACTTTGCGCATGTCGCACAACAAACATATCTGCATTCATTGCAGAAAGATTGTCCACGGTATCCAACAATGTTTCACCTTTAGATTGTGCAGAAACCGCAATATTTAAATTGATGACATCAGCTGACAAACGTTTGGCAGCAATTTCAAATGTTGTTCGTGTGCGCGTACTTGACTCGAAGAAAAGATTGAATATCGACTTACCACGTAACAATGGTATTTTCTTGACATCACGTTCAGTAACTCCCACAAAAGATTCTGCCGTATCCAGAATATGCAACAGTATAGACACTGGCAAACCTTCCGTCGTCAATAAGTGCTGCAGCGCACCATTTCCATCCAATTGCGGATTTCTATTGATCATTCCGGAGAATTCTTATCATATAAATTCAGGCTTAACTTGCCATTTTCTTCCTGCTTCAATTCCAACATCTTTTCTGCAGGTAGATCAAGTTCCACACCAATATACTGGGCCGCGATCGGTAATTCCCGGCCACCACGATCGACCAAAGTTGCCAGGATAATCGATGCCGGCCGACCGTAATCAAACAACTCGTTGATCGCTGCACGAACGGTACGTCCAGTGTTCAGCACATCATCGACCAGCAGAATATGCGCCCCCTCCACTTCAAAAGGGATTTCTGACGGCTTAATTTGTGCATGCAAGCCAATCTTATCGAAATCATCTCGATAGAAAGACACATTCAATATACCGAGCGGCTTTGTGATTGCCAAATCTTGGTGCAGACGTTCTGCCAACCACACCCCGCCTGTGCGAATACCAACCAACGCATAATCCCTATTGCCATCGGTTTGTATTTTTCTTGCAAGGTTATTAAAGACTTTCTCTGCGTCCGGTAATTGCATGCTGTTCATCAAAAAATGATTGAAGTATTTGTTGTGCGGCTATTTGATCTAATACTGATTTTTGCTCCCTTCCAGCAACACCAGCTTCACGTAAAGCAGCACTGGCTGTTTGACTCGTATAGCGCTCATCTTGCATGACTACCTGGATGTTAAAACGTCCTGCCAGACGCCGTGCAAAACGTTGACTTAATTGAGTCAATTCATGCGCGGTTCCATCACTATGTAATGGCAAACCCACTACAAATAATATGGGTTGCCAAGCTTCGATTAATCGGGCAATCATTACAAAGCGCTTATCCGTCACTTCGCTGTCAATTGTAATAAGGGGATGCGCTATACCTAGCGCTGTATTGCCGATGGCCACTCCTATGCGCTTTTTTCCAAAATCAAAAGCCAAAACAGATCCATCAGAAAATTGCCCTATTGGCTGGCTTATCTGTTGGTTTTTCGATAATTGTTCTATCATTGGCTTCTATGCTTAAGCATGCCCGACTTCATTGGACAGATTTGCATAATTGTTAATTCCCAGTAACTGCATTGCAGCCGGTAGTCTTTCTTCAGAAGGGAGCTCAAATATTACGTCTGTTGAAGCCGGCACAGTCAACCACGCATTCTGAGCCAACTCATGTTCAATCTGACCCGCCGCCCAGCCCGCATATCCCACCGCAACTATAGCTTGATCAGGTCCATCAGCATTGGCGATGGCTTTTAGGATATCCATCGATGTAGTTAAACCAATCTCTTGATTCACGCTCAATGTTGATTGCCAGCTCCCTGCTGGACGATGCAAAACAAATCCGCAATCCAACTGTACAGGCCCGCCAAATAATACCGAGGTCGATTCAGCAAGAGGGTCCGTTGATGAAATGCTCAACTGCCTAAAAAGATTGATCAATGTCATATCGGTAGGACGATTAATGACAATCCCCAACGCCCCTTGCTCGTTATGCTCACAAACATATGTCAGTGTTTTAGAAAATATTGAATCCGCCATTGCAGGCATCGCAATTAAGAAATGATGTGTTAAATTAACATTTTTCATAGCAAAAACTCTATCTTCTCAAAACGTTATGATTTTTATTCTTTATTTATCATATAAAATTATTGAAAAATCTTTTACTTAAATCCAGTATGCCGTTTGAGTCATTACTTTTGATCCTAGTTTCATAGTAACTTTCACTGGGAAAGGCAACTCTACACCGCCATGCGACAACGCCATCGTTGCATGACTGGCTTCATCAATTTCCATTTGCTTCACTATAGCGCGACTTCTTCCGTCATTATCGGGTAATCGCTGCAAATGGCTGGATAAGTGCTCCCCCACCTGATGCTCTGTCTCAGCAAGGAAACCAAGATTCCATTTATCCCCTAACATTCCCGCGAACATTCCTATCGCGAAAGATCCGCCATACCAAAGTGGATTAAGCACGCTTTTACGGCCGCCCAGTTCAGCAATGCGACGTTCTGTCCATGCCAAATGCTCTGTCTCTTCACGAGCAGCTTGTAATAGTGTTTGTTGCACCGCCTCATTACGCGCTGTTAATCCTTGCCCCTGGTAAAGAGCTTGCGCACATACTTCACCCACATGATTCACTCGCATCAACGCACAAGACAATCGCTTCTCTACATCAGTCAGAGCTGCTTCTGGCAACTCTCCACCCGGAACAGGGCGCACAGTCTGCGCCGAAGTTAGTAAAGTACGTAAAGCACTATCAAAACCAATAATAAACTTATCAATATTCATCATTATTTCATATCTCAATTAAGAACAAGAATCATAAAAATCACACCAAGATTCTCAGATAAATTGTAATTTTAATTAATTTACATATTAGCAATCTGTTTTCATTATAATTCCAACCCCATTTGCCTTGCCAGCAATGTCACCGGATGCAACACTTCTATCCGCACCCCGTCTTCATACATTCTATTTGAAAAATGCATCGCGCAACCAATATTTGAAGTAACTAGAAATCTGGCTCCGCTTACTTTAAGCGCCAATATCTTGTCATTCAGCAGCATATTAGCAATATCTGGCTGGTCTAAGAAATAAGTTCCTGCAGCGCCACAGCATTGATCATTACCTGGCAATGATACTGCTTGCGCACCTGGAATAAGTCCGACCAATTGATACGGATACGCTTGTTCCCGCAATACATTACGCTGACTACAGGGTTCATGCACTAAAATTTTTTCCGGTAGTGCTGCTAGACTCACACCATCCCATCCCCCACTTGCGATCAAAAATCGGCTGATATCTGCAATCCGAGCACGATCATTAGCCACTCCGGATTCAAGCAATTGCACGCCGCACCCTGTTGCTGTGCTGATAATCGCATCAATATTGTATCTCGCAAAAGCAGATTTATTCTGACGCGACAACGCAGCAGCATCCTTTACCGCTCCGTCATGCTGATATATAGCACCACAACACACCTGATCGACTGGGACACGCACCGTATATCCCAAATGATTCAACACATAAATACATGAATTTAACGTCGCCACATCAGTTAAACGCGCCACGCAACCTAAAAACAACCCAACCTCTCCACGCTTTTTGCTTATTGCTGGGTAAGTCTCTTTCCAAAGATTATTCTTACCATACTTTTCGCCAGCCAATCCCGCTTGCGGAAATTTAATCAATGGAAGCTGTGCGACAAACTGCAAAAGTTTATTATTACTCAAATAACTCGATTTCTTCATCCAGCGCAACCAGCCTTTCTTTTGTACAAAATAAAACAAACTACGCAAACGATCCAACCGCACCGGCTGAGTAAGCAATTGTCTTTTCAGAAAACTTAACACAAAAGGCTTTTGGGGCAATTCAACAGATCTTGGTTGGTCAGCAATCAATACACGCATGGTATCAATCAAATTTCCATAAGCCACATTATTAGGACAGGCAACTTCACAAGCCCGGCAAGTCAAGCAACGATCCATATGTTGAATGAATCGTGCATTCAATGGAATTCGTCCATTAACAAATCCATTCATCAAATTAATACGCCCACGCGGAGAGTCAGCCTCGGATTTCAGCAAGCGATAAGTGGGGCAATGCGGCAAACACAATCCACACGAAACACATTGATTTGATTCATTGTTAATCAAATCTTTTGAAGATTCTGAAAGCAAATTCAATTGATCAACCCCGCAAGTTTTAGCTTTAGCACAACCACCCAACTATTATTAATAAGCCAACAGTTTCAATAAGTATGATTATTTAATCACTTGTCACGTTCATTAAATTTAATGTAAAATTGAATGTTATCTAGTTGCTCAAGCACGTCGCTCTTCTGAGCTAAAAATTAACATTAATTAATCCAACAGTTTAGTTATAGTATAGGCAAACATCAAATTATGGTCATTATAAGATTAGCGCGGGGTGGTGCGAAAAAGCGCCCTTTTTTTAACATGGTTGTAGCAAATTCACAATATGCTCGCGATGGACGATTCATAGAACGTGTCGGTTTTTACAATCCAAGAGCGACCGGTGGCGAAGAAGCTCTTCGAGTTCAATTGGAACGAGTTGCTTACTGGCAATCCCAGGGGGCGCAATTATCATCAACTGTGTCTCGACTAATCAAACAATTTTCAACTAAAAAAGAAGCCCCGGCAAACGGCAGCTAAACCAAAATTGTACGAATGATAGTAATGGGTCATATCATCGGCTCATATGGAATTTATGGCTGGATAAAAATCAGTCCCTATACAGAGCACTTAGATGGATTGATGGAATATTCACAATGGTGGTTAGGTAACGAAAATACCGAATGGCAAAAAGTGCATGTGATTAATGGCCGTATCCACGGCACCACTTTGCTAGCAAAGTTAAAAGAATATGCTGACCGCACGCAAGCAACCAAACTCAAAGGAACACAAATTGCAATCCCTCGCGATTGGCTACCTGATTTACCTGAGAATGGAGCTGACGGTTATTACTGGGCTGATTTAGTTAATGCCAAGGTCATTAATTTAAAAGGAGAGGAACTAGGCACAGTTGCCGGTTTATTCGAAACAGGTGCAAACGATGTTTTGCGCATAACAGGAACAGACAAAGAAAAAGAAGAAATTCTTATACCCTGTATTTCGCAGTATGTTGTGAAAGTCGATTTGAAACATGCTCAGATCATAGTTGACTGGAATTGGGATTATTAAGGCACGAGCCATGCCATTTGAATTCGATGTCATCACATTGTTTCCGGAAATGTTCGATGCCATTACACAACATGGCGTAACAGGTAAAGCAAGCAGAAACGGAATTTTCAATCTCAGCACGTGGAATCCGCGAAACTTTACTCATGATCATTATCGCACAGTAGATGATAGTTCCTACGGTGGTGGGCCTGGAATGGTCATGATGGTTCAACCCTTAGACGACGCCATTATTCAGGCGCGGAAAAGACAGAATGCATTAGGCATTAATAAACCCACAGTTGCCTACCTAACACCCCAAGGAAGTCGGCTTGATCATGAAATGGTCACACAACTGGGCAAACTGGCAGGTTTAGTATTACTCTGCGGGCGCTATGAAGGTATCGATGAACGTTTGATCAACCGTCAGGTAGATGTAGAAATATCTATTGGTGATTATGTTGTTTCTGGTGGAGAGTTGGCCGCAATGGTATTGATAGATTGTATTGCAAGACATATTCCAGGAACACTAGGTGATCCGGAATCTGCAAACCAAGACTCATTCGTGGAGGGATTGCTAGATTATCCACACTATACTCGCCCAGAAATTTACAAGGGCCACCATGTACCCGAAATACTAATGTCAGGCAATCATGCAAAGATCCATCGCTGGCGTTTTCAGCAAGCGCTTGGTAGAACATGGTTAAAAAGGCCCGATTTATTTAATTTAAAATTTGCCCATGGGTTAACAGTAGAAGAAGAAAAGCTTTTAGAAGAATTTAAACAGTCCTGCAAATCCAGGCAATCGGTCAATAGGAGAAAAACATGAACTTGATTGAGCAATTAGAAGCAGAAGAAATGAAACGCCTGAACAAAGACTTACCCGACTTCTCCCCTGGAGATACCATTACTGTCAATGTCAATGTTGTCGAAGGAGAGCGTAAGCGTGTACAGGCCTATGAAGGTGTTGTGATAGCCAAAAGAAATCGCGGACTGAATTCGGCATTCACTGTTCGTAAAATTTCAAGCGGAGAGGGTGTAGAACGTACTTTTCAAACCTATTCCCCACTGATCGCAAGCATTGAAGTTAAACGCCGAGGCGCAGTTTGCCGTGCAAAACTTTATTACCTCAGGGATCGTGCTGGCAAATCAGCCCGTATTCGCGAGAAACTACCTGCTCGTGCTGGTAGTAACAAAAACCTAAAACAACCCGCACAACCAGAACCAGCCTCAATCACAACAGAGTAAATACGGGCATATAGTCGGCCAATAATTAATCCGTACATTACGTTACATCAATGTACGGTGATTGAAATTAAAGACCAAGTCTACAAGTTTATTATTTAAGAAAATCCATAACAGTTTCTGGTGGACGGCATAGCTTTGCTCTGTTGCCACTGACTACAATGGGACGTTGAATCAGATCCGGGTTTTCCACCATCGCCTTAATAATTTCATCATCGGATGCGGCGCTTAAATTATGTGCAGCCGGCTCGTCCTTGCGAAGGATATCACGCACTGGCAAATTAAGTTTTTGAATCAATTCTCGCAGCTTCCCCACCGTTAAGGGTGTTTCATAATAATTAATTGACTCAAATTCCTCACCA
This sequence comes from Nitrosomonas sp., assembly GCF_022842015.1. GTDB lineage: Bacteria > Pseudomonadota > Gammaproteobacteria > Burkholderiales > Nitrosomonadaceae > Nitrosomonas. Next base: position 23,497 of record NZ_JALHQJ010000022.1, read on the forward strand.
CTCTCCTTAAGCAGAGATAATGTCGCTCTACATTTACTGCAAGTAGGCTTTTGATAGATAACGATCTTATCGGTCATACCGTTTCCTTGTCATAACTGGGCAATAGAAGACATAAGTCTAGAAATGTTGCATTCCTTATTTCATTTCACGCCGCACTCAGCTGAAATTGCTTTATGGGCTGCAGTTGAGCCACTGAGTCCAAATGTATCTGTTGTTGCGGTACCTCGCGCAGATGCTCCTTTAACCACCAGTGAGTTTCCTCGCTTGATTGCATCCGTGATCTTATTGTCAGTAGCTTCGTCTGAGCCCCACGCTGAATCATCCTGAGTAAAAAGACGAAAATTCTGATTATTCACAATAACTGTCGCGTCACTTCCTGGTTTATAGGAATAGCCAGCAATAAAACTGAAAACATTTTTACTTTTCTCAGCTGGACGATGCGTAATCAGAGCAAAAACATCACCACGTTTGGTGTAATTTCCCTCTGATTTTTTAGGTTGACTCACCATATAACAAACTTTGCTATCGCTTTCCATAAACGTATAAGCCGTCCAGTCACCATGCTGGCCAATAAGTTTCGGCTCCGCAGCTTGAACCGAATTGCATAAGATAAAAATAGCGCCAATAGTTACTAATCTGGTAAATTTATGCTTCATTTTAGAAACCTTGAAAATTATAGTCATTACAGTTTTGATTAATCGGAGTCAAAAAACAAGAAGCATTTTCACTCCAACCTGCTAATCATAAAATAAAATCATTAACAACCTTCCATCTTGTAAATATAAAAACCATTCTGGCTGATTTCATCCATAACATTAGCAGGCGCACTTTGACTGTGGCAGAAACTACATTCCTTACTGGTAATAACTGCATCGCCTTCACCAATTGATGTAAGCCATTGTTTTGCATACTCGACAGCTTTTTGGTCATCCTTCACCGCAGTAAATACATCAAAGTGCATCGTATGACCATCTTTCGCTTTAACATAAGTATCGTAAACATGTATTTGCATATTATTTTCCTTGAAAACAGATTATTTAGAACTAAAGACATGCAGCGACCCCCATCCAACACGACCCGCTACCTATATAATAACTATACCAATTAATCGATTAAACCGCCATGAGAAATGCACAACGATTCAATCCTGACAGGATCAGGTCATTGCATAAAAAAACATTATTTCTTTCTCGCGACCAATACTCCGTCCCGAATTGGATTAATAAACACATCAAAATCCGGGTCATTAAAAATTAGCCGATTATGTTCGACTATCGCCGCCGTCGACACATCGATCTCCTCCTGATAATTCTTCATTGCCACCCGTCCATGCCATAAAACATTATCCGCAATGTATAGACCGCCAGAACGTATCCTATGCTTGGCTATTTGCCATATTTCTGGGTAAGCGCTTTTATCGACATCGTTATAGCAAATATCAAACAAGCCATCAGTCTGTTCAAAAACATCTTGTGCCAGATTCACATGAAATTCTATACGTTGCCATAACTCTGCAGCAGAAAGATATTTTTCTGCGCGATTACGATTTGCTGCATCTAAATCGCTACATATCACACGGCCATCATGCCCAATTGCCTTTGCGAACCAATAAGCCGAATAACCAAAACCGCTGCCGAATTCAAATATTTTTTTAGCATTGATCATACTCGCCTGAGTTTTAAGAAAAATACCGACCAGACGATTCACAATCGGAAAATTCTCTTGCCGCGCAAGCTCTTCCATTTCAAAAAGAACCGGGTGATCTGTGCGTATAACTAAGTTACGCATATATGCTTCAATAGCAGGATTAACCGGGATTAATCCGTCTGAATCATCAATACCTGCCGATCGAAAATCATCCATACCCTGTCCACTCAGTTAAAAGAATCAGTCACTTTCTCGTAGAGATCAACACACACTCCTCACCGGAGTCCCGATTAAATAAAAAAATAATTCGCGCCACAAGTTGAAACCAGAACCCTCTCAAAACATCACGCACAGTAATATGATGCCGCCCTTCTGTTGTATCGTTCACAAAAGATGTACTTGCCTGACCAATGCCAAAAGCACCTACCATTGTCGTCCATGAGCGCAAAGAATTGAATTCGGCTTTCTGTGCAAGCTGGCACAATGTTTTACGAGAAAATAAATGTAAGTGTCTGGGTGGCTCAAGTCCACGCCACCCCGTACCAAACCTGCGGTGACCATAGCTCGCCACATTCGGCGTCAGGACAACCAGTACGCCATCTTTTTTAAGTAGGCGATAACACGTCTTTAGCAAAGCCAGAGGATCATGTACATGTTCAATCACATGGCTCAAAATAACAGCATCATAACCTTCGGTTACATCCAAGCTTTCAAGCATCCCTAAATGCACGGAGATACCTCTTTCTTCACGGACATAACTGGCTGCTACCGGATCAACCTCCTGCCCCACAACATCCCAACCCAATGCTTGCATTCGCGCCAATCGTTTACCGTTACCACAACCAACCTCCAATAGCCAACCCGGCAAGGTCTGATCCAAATACATACACTTATAGCGCTTGCGCTCTTTTCGCAACCCCAGCAGATAGATACTCAGACTATGCAAAACTACGCGAATAATACGCGCCATCCGTGTTTGCTGCATATAATTTGATGAGGCATGCGTATAATAATTTTGGTACGCTTTCCCGATCTCACTTAACGTAGGTCTTGGATCAAGCCAAACCAAACCGCAATCAGTCTCTCTGCATGCTTTAAAACTCCATTCTCCATGAGTGCCAAAAAGATAATCACTACAGTGACGATACAATATTTTCCCAGGCTTTCCACACAAATAGCAATCTGACGTTGCTTCAGTGCCGATCAGATTTTGCCGCAGCGAATTCTTAACTGTCTCGTTCACGTTCATTCCAGTTCATAGCTATCGCAGTAATTATCAACAACAAAATCGGTGTTCTGCTAAAAATAATAAAAGTCTCCGTAAACCCAGCTAGAAAGATAAAACTTACTAAGCCCGCACCGAGTAAATTCAAATTGCTCCTATGAAATGCTTGGTACCAGCTCCATAATAGAAACCCCAAGGTCAGCATACCTGGAATACCGACATGCATGCCAATTTCAATCCAATCATTATGGTAATGCACAGTTTCCTGGAATTCCGGCAAATCCTTATATAGGCCATTCCTGTACGTCACAATGGTCTTTTCGAAATATTTCTCGGGTGCGCCTGTACCAAAACCTGACAAAGGACGCTCTGCAATGCCATGTAGACCAACATCCCACATTGCAAGGCGATAGCCTAAACTGGAACTGTGATTTCCTTGCTGTAATAATTCGATATCACTTTTTATCTGCATCAATCTAACCTGAAATGCAGGACTACTATAAGCAAAAGCAACTCCGACTATCAGCATTAAAAGCAAGATACTAAAAAACTTTCTCATTTCTATTTTGTAACGCAAAAAGATTATCAGTAATATGCTAATTAAGGTTACTAACAAAAACATTCTTCCATTCTGATGAAATTGAATGAAAAGTAAAGTCAAAGCGCCCATCACAAACAATATCTGCAGTTTGATCGATGGATTCATGCAAGCAATTCCACTGGTTACAATTGCGCCAATCCCAAGCATTGCCGAAAAACTCAAATAAGACATTCCCAGCAATGGAATGCCTTGAGCATCAATGTCAAGCCACTGATAAACTCCAACCGCGAGAACACATAAATAACTAGCAATCAAGCTACCCAACGCCCACGGCAGGCGCTCTTTGTTCATCAGGGAACAAAAGGGAATAAAAATTAGGAGCGCAAAATACTTTAACCATTTCATTCGTGCATTTTGTGGCCATTCACTCCATAGCAACCCTAGCAACAATAGCGCACACAAAAGTAGTAATGCTTGCACCAGCGGCACTTTGAACATTTGATTCAGACGACATGCACCACCGTCCATAAGCCATGCAACTATCAGCAGTGGAGAAGAAATAAGCATCCACTCGCTGCGCCAGAATCCTACGCAAAAAAAGACCAATGCAAACCGAATGAACCAATCCCGTCTTGTATTATTCGTTGGCATAGAACCGATAGACTGAGACTCTAGAGTGACGCGGCGTTCCATTCGCGCACTTCTAAGCGGCGCAACAGAACAAACAATTTCAATAAAGTGCGTGTCCATACAGGAACAGCTGGAAGCAACCACACCGCAGTGATACGCTTATCTTCTCGCGACCAACCACGTAACATTAATTTCACCACCACACTCAGGTTAATTTTGCTGTTGCGCATTTGCAGACAGGATAGCACTGGCAATCGCGCGGGCGTTAACCAATGGAGTCGCCCACCTTGCCACATCACTTGCTCAAGCGAATCTACCAATTCTAAAGGCAGATCGGCCAATGTATAAGCACCCGAAACAACCAGAATATTTTGCCGTGCGAGTGGATAGCGCGAAAAATATAACGCACGATTGCGCTGCACTAATTCCTGATATGCTTTTCCGCGCCCGAATGACACACCGATTTCATGACGAACCACTGCATCCGGATGCACCCCCATGCGCCACCCTTGCTTCATCAACCGCCGCCCTAGATCAGTGTCTTCATAGTAGCCCCGACCAAATTGCACATCAAATCCGCCCATCGCTTGAAAAACAGCACGACGGATCAAAAAAGCGTAGCCTCTAAATCGATAGGTGGCAATATAACCGCCTGGTTGACGCAAGTAATGGTCAGCCTTTGCACTTGGAATATCTCCTTCAGCTGGACTAATAACCGCCAATTTTTGGTCAACAGTAATCGCTGCACAAAGTAGAGGCAAGAAATTTCCCAGAACTTCGATATCTGAATTGAGTACCAGTATCCAATCAGCATCAGAACGCGCAGCGGCATCATTCACTGATCTTCCATACCCCTGATTGTCCGGCGCATGAAAAACCTTGACTTGTGGATGCGAGAGGCCATCCAGCATGGCACGAGTTTCTGGTTCCGAAGCATCGTCCTGGACATAAACCGTTCGAATGGATAAACCCAGATGCGCCACCACAGAATCAATGCACCGTTTGCTAAATTCCGGTGCATTATAGACAGGAATCACTACATCAATTGTGGGAGTCGGGAACGTACTCATTACCCAAGAAAAAACAACAGATCAAATCCTGCCGAAGATCAAATAGGTTTCACCCCAGTTCCTGGATGGTCTTCGAGTCACTTCCAGACCGGCTTGTCTCATAATCGCAATGGCCTTATCCTGCTCGACATCGGTTCCCAATTCGATAATCACTGATTTCAACGCGGGGTTTCCCAGAACGGTGGACGCGCCTTCCAGAATAGGAATTTCTATCCCATCGACATCAATTTTTATATAATTAGGACATGGAAATCCCCATTTCCCGCACAAATCATCCAATGTCACACCAAACATTCCTTGAATGTGCGTCGCTGATATTTTCATATTCTCCAGATTCTCATGTCCGAATTGAGACCGATTCCCCCCCGGAATGAATTTAGGAATATACAACTTGGAAAACTCACTGCGACCCGATACCGCAACGCAGTAGGATAAAATATGACTCCCTAAATTATTCAAGTAAATATTTTTATTGAGCGCATAGTAGTTATTGCTCTGTGGCTCAAAAGAAAATATCTGCACAGCGTTGCCATATTTTTTCGCCGGATACAATGAATATTGACCAATATTAGCGCCAATATCAAAATAGCACGAGCCCGGTTCAAAGCTATCCAGCCAATCCAACGTATCAGGTTCTTTCTTCGAATACGTTTTGGCTCGATTGAGCGTACGCAAGTGATCAACCGAAATCAGAATCCGTTGATCCCGCACTCGCACATCGGTATAGCCACCCTTCAGTTTATAGGCTGCCACGATCAACTCGTTAAAAATATCCATAGCTCGAATCTTATCTCTCATGGATTAACGATCAGCATGATCCCTGCACGACATCTAGTGTCACGACTCAGCTCGCTAGTCGCTCAAGCAAAGACACATAACGGGGTAATACATTGGCGTCCGGATAGTCCAGCATTTCTTTTAAAAAGCGTTGCCGATGCTCTTCCACATAAAAGGAATCAAATCCGTTAGCAAGAAAATTATTAATTTTCTCGTACACATCGTCGCGGCATTTCAATTCCGTCTCCGGCATGTAATAAGCCACAGCGGAACGGGCTGCAATCAAATAATCAGCAGCCAGAACCGGCTTTTTTGTCCTGACCGCTTCAAATACCACGGAAGTGGCCAAATCAATGATGACATCAGCCCAGTTCATCAAATGCACCGAATGCGCGCCATCACCAGCAACAGTTACATTCGGTAGCTTCTTGATCGAGCTGTCTTTGGTCAGTGACTGCTTCCATCCGCTACGCGTATGTGGTTTGATGATCAACTCGACATCGGGAAACCCAGCCAGCATATGCACCACTTCGCCCACTTCTTCCCAGAATGTGGTGAAATTGGCTTTGCGTAGAAACATGACTATCTTAAGCTTACTATTCGATCGGGTAAGTGGTGAAGGCGGCATCAATCCGGATAATACATTGAGCCATGCCTCGCAATAACGGGGCGAACCTAACACGGCAAGCTGGCTTTCTGTCATAAACGGACGAAAACGCACGGCACATAGTTCATTAGGAACCACCACCTTGTCAAATATCGTAGCCGCCGAGAATGTTGCATCCGGCTCAGCCCTGCGCTCGCCACGGCGAATCAATTGGCTGGCATGCGGGCTATCGCCATGCGGCAGCGATACAGTTCCCAGTCCACGTTCTTTGGCCATGGCAATAACAACCTCCACCCATTCTATGCAAATTACCGAATTACGCTCAACCCAATCAAAAGCTATCACACCCTTGCCTTCACTACCAAAACAACGATCCAACAAAAATCCCGCAGTATGCCGCCATAATGGGTCGCGTTTTTTCTCGTCAATCCGTTCCGCCAATTTTTCCGCCAACCTACCAATTACTTTGATACGCCGAACATTGCGCGTCAGCATCAGCATCTGCAAACGCCATTTCCAATAATCCATCCACGAAAACAGCTCGTTCATATGCGCCACACGCACACCTTGCAACTGACTCAAATACTTGACGCGAAAATCACGCCGGAATTGCGTTGATCCAATCAGCACCACATCACACTGATGCCCTGATTCAATCCATTGATAAACAATCGGAGTAACATGATCGATATCATTATAGTGTCGAAGAAAAAAAAGCGCTTTCATAACCGTGATGAAAAAATATTCAGAACAAGGTGCATTTTAGGCCTTTTTCCTGTTTAAACAGATGACTCGATAAAGCGCGCCATTTTACTCTCGCAACTTCCCAATTACCAGTAACATGTCCGCGCCTGTGAAAAAACCACAACACGTAAGAAAGTATTTAAATTTTCGAATAACTATTGCCCAGGAAATAAAAAAAACCGGATAATCAATACATCATCTTTGGCCGTACCTTTATAACTCCAACCAATCACACAAAATTTCATGAAAACAATTGCAGTCATTCCCGCCCGCATGGGCTCATCACGTTTTCCCGGAAAACCTATCGCACAAATCCTGGGTCGCTCGATGATTGAGCACATTTACAAACGTGTAGCCATGAGTAAATCACTCGACGCCACTTACATTGCAACCTGTGACGAAGAAATTCGCCAAGTCGCTGAAAGCTTTGGCGCTCCGGTCATCATGACTGCCGACACGCACGAACGCGCCAGCGATCGAGTCGCCGAAGCAGTCATCCAAATCCCCGATGCAGACTTGATCGTAATGGTACAAGGCGACGAACCGATGACGCATCCGGACATGATCGATACCGCTGTTGCGCCCTTTAGAAATGATCCAGAATTAGGCTGCGTGAATCTGGTACGCAAAATCGATCACGAACCTGATTATCATGATTTCAACACCATCAAAGTTGTCATGAATCAACAAAACAATGCGCTCTACATGTCACGCCGCCCGATCCCATCGCTTGCTAAAACCGGTTTCGCCGACACGGCCGCGTACAAGCAAGTATGCATTATCCCTTTCCGCCGCGAAACGCTGTTTCAATACACCCGCCTGACGCCCACGCCATTGGAGCAATTGGAATCGATCGATATGTTGCGTCTGCTCGAATATGGGCTGCAGGTTAAAATGGTACCGACCGAATTCAACACCCAAGCGGTCGATACCCCGGCGGATCTGCTGCGCGTCGAAAAACTAATGCAAGCAGACCCTCTGCTCGTCCGCTACTAGGAATCACTATGTCGTTAAAAGCAAAATTGAATCGCTCTGAATTGACCATCGGCTCCTGGGTCACACTGGGGCATCCCTCTATTGCCGAAATCATGGCAGCTGCCGGATTTGACTGGCTGGTGCTGGACATGGAACATAGTGTGTTGGAGCTCAGCGAAGTGCAATCGCTCATCCAGGTGCTGGACGGCAAACAATGCCCCGCTATCGTGCGCCTGACATCTAATCATCCCGATCAGATCAAACGTGTTATGGATGCTGGCGCCACTGGCATCATGGTGCCAATGATCAAGTGTGCCGCGGATGCCAAAGCCGCTGTCGATGGCGTATATTACCCGCCCCGCGGACAGCGCGGTGTCGGCCTGGCACGCGCGCAAGGCTACGGCCACAGTTTTCAGGCTTACCGCCAATGGTTGGAAGATAATGCGGTGATTGTCGTGATGATTGAACATGTCGACGCTGTCAGATCCATCGATAGCATCCTAGAGGTTCCCGGCATCGATGCATATATTATTGGTCCGTACGATTTATCCGGCTCCATGGGGCGTCCCGGCGATCTCGACCATCCCGATGTACAGGCAGCGATCGCGCAGGTGCTAGAAGCAGGTCGCCGCGCCAACAAACCTGGCGGCATTCATGTTATCGAACCCGATCCGCAAGCGCTGCAACAACGCATTCAAACAGGTTTTAATTTTCTTGGATATGGATTGGATATCCGTATTCTGGATTCAATTTGCCGCACCCATTTACATAACATTCGCGAAACACTGAAAACATCATGAATACATTGATTATTTCCACCTCATCGTTTGACATCGATAACAACCCGCCGCTGCAGCAATTGCTGCAAAAGGGTATCCGCATCATCACCAATCCACACCGCCGCAAGCTGACTGAAGACGAAATTATCGAATTACTGAAAGATGGCTCGATTGGCATGATCGCAGGCATCGAGCCCCTAACCGAACGAGTCTTTCAAACCGCACCCAGCCTGAAAGTCATCTCACGCTGCGGTGCCGGTTTGGATAGCGTCGATCTGACTGCGGCCAAGAATCGCGGCATCGCTGTCCTGAATACGCCAGAAGCCCCTGCGCAGGCGGTTGCGGAACTGACATTAGGATACATTTTAAATCTACTGCGACAGATCAGCGCAATTGATCAGGCCGTGCGCAAAGGCGAATGGCCACGCACGCAAGGCCGCTTGCTAGCAGCACAAACCGTCGGCATCATCGGTCTGGGACATATAGGCCGCCGGGTTGCACGCTTGTGTCAAGCATTTGAAGCCACGGTTGTCGCACATGATCCGTATGCCGCACAAGTGCCTGATGGCGTCACGTTGCTGCCGCTGGAGCAGTTGCTGACAAATGCCGACATTATCACCTTGCACCTACCCTACTCACCCACCACGCATCATTTGCTGAATACCCAGGCGTTTGCAGCGATGAAACCAGAAGCCATTGTCATCAACGCAGCACGCGGCGGATTAGTCGACGAAAGCGCATTGGCGGATGCACTCAAATCCGGAAAAGTCAGTGCGGCCGCACTGGATGTTTTTGAGCATGAGCCTTACCAAGGAGCATTGCTTGAATTGAATAACATCATCGTGACATCGCATGTCGGTTCCCTGGCTAGAGAGTCACGGCGACTCATGGAAATCGAAGCAGCGGAAAATTTACTGCAAGGATTAATCAAAACAGGTGTAATTCAATGACAGCAATTTCGAATGAAAAAGTAATCGTGTTTGGCGCCAGCGGTTTTTTAGGTAGTCATGTCGCCGACGCATTATCCGCTGCAGGTTATCAAGTGCGGCTATTCGATCGCAATCCTTCGCCGTTTCTTAAAAGCAACCAGGAAATGATCGTTGGCGATATCATGGATCTCGACCAAGTGATCGAAGCCGCCAAGGAAACTTCGATCGTGTATAACTTCGCCGCTATTGCCGATATCGACGAAGCGCACGACAAACCCATTCCCACCGCAACGATTAACGTGCTGGGCAACATGCATGTGCTCGAAGCCGCCCGTATCGCCGGTGCGCGCCGTTTTGTATTTGCCAGCAGCGTCTATGTTTATTCCGAATCCGGCTCTTTTTATCGTGCTAGCAAGCAAGCCGCAGAGCGTTTCACCGAAACCTATCACGAGCGCTACGGCCTGGATTACAACATCCTGCGTTATGGCTCACTGTATGGCCGACGCGCCGACAGACGCAACGGCATTTATCGCATGCTGCACGAAGCAGTCGAACAGCACTCGATCACCTACAAAGGTAGCGGCGATGCAATGCGCGAGTACATCCATGTCGAGGATGCAGCGCGCATGAGCGTGCAAGTGCTGGCGCCAGAATTCGCCAATCGACACCTGATTCTGACCGGCCAGGAAAAATTGCGCATTCGAGACGTGATGACAATGATTACGGAAATGTTGCCGTGGCCAGTGGAATTGCATTTCGATGAAGCCAATACCGTGCATCACTATAAAATCACACCGTATGCATTTCAACCGAGAATTGGCCGAAAATTGGTTTTGAATGAACATGTTGACCTGGGCCAAGGCATGCTCGACTGCCTGCGCGAAATTCACCAGGATTTGCATCATAACGATGAAAACGACGACGCCACTCCAACCACCTCGGATAACCGCGCATAACCATGAAAAACTTTGACTGGCAGGCGATCATTTTTGATTTTGACGGTGTCGTGGTGGAATCTGGAAAAATCAAAACGCAGGCATTCGCGGAATTGTACCAGCCGCACGGTGAGGACATCGTCGCAAAAGTTGTGCAATTTCACAACCAAAACGGCGGCATGTCCCGCTACCACAAATTCCGACACTTTCAACAACACTATCTCAACAAACCGCCGTTGACCGAAGTGGAAGTAAAACAGCTGGATATCCGTTTCTCCGAATTGGTCGTCGAAGCAGTCATCGCGGCTGATCCGGTACCCGGTGCACTCGAACTGATTCGCCAGCAAGCCGAAAGAATCCCATTGTTTGTCGCCTCCGGCACGCCGGACTCAGAGCTCAAGATCATTGTCGAACGCCGCGGCCTCACGCCCTACTTCAAAGCAGTGCATGGTGCTCCAGCACTGAAAAAGAATATCATCGCAGATTTTTTATCGACCTATGGCCTGAAAGCCGAATCCGTGTTGATGATCGGCGACGCGATTGCGGATTTGGAGGGCGCACAAGCCAACAATACCGCATTCCTTGGGCGCGTTTTTCCAGGCGATCCAAATCCTTTTCCGGCTCATATTAAAATTATCCCCGATTTACGCGGGTTAGTCGATTCAACTAGCCCATGATGATGCAAAGACATGCCTACCCGGATATCGAATCGTTAAGCCAAGGCTTTGCCGATTTTGCCGCAACCACGTTAAAAAATACGCTAGCTCGAAAACCCCAAGCCACCCTAGTTGTTCCCGGCGGCAACACCCCCCGCCATTACCTGCCAGCTTTGGCAAAATGTCAGCTACCCTGGGATCGAATTACCGTGACGCTGTCAGATGAGCGCTGGGTTGATGTCAGCGATGAACAATCGAACGAACATCTGGCAAGAAAGTATTTGATGGCATATCTCCCGGCAGATACGCCTTTCGTTGGTCTCAAGACTCAGCACAAAGACCCTTTTGATGCCGTCGAAGCAATTCACCAACGACTGGATCATCTGCCGCTGCCATTAAGCCTGACCGTATTAGGTTTGGGTGAAGATGGACATATTGCTTCGCTGTTTCCTGGCATGAATCCTGATTTACTGTCTACACATCACTGTGCAGCCATTGCACCACCGATTGCGCCGTCGCTGCGTGTCAGTCTTTCATTGGAGATGCTGGCGAAAAGTGAGCAGATTACATTGGTGGTTACGGGAAAAAACAAGCGTCAATTGCTGGATCAGTTGCATGATCACTTAAATTCAACATTACCAGTTACTTGGCTTATACAACGTACCAGATCACCACTCACAGTTTTTGAAACTAATGACATGTAAAATTGAAATAATTATTACTTGCCCACGATAAACATTGCTCGATGTTTTTTTAGGGGTGACTCGATAGTGTTTCTTTATTTTTATTTCCGACTTAACTCACATTAGTAGTTGAGCCCAATAATTGTCTACAGTCGATTGACTCCTTTCGTAGGTAAACCCACTCCTGGAAGTCTTGTCTTGGAAGCAATTTTTCAAAATCAAATATATGCCCCAGAACCCGTCGACTGTAGATTCCTCTCTAATATCGCTCACACCGAAAATCAGCTCAAATTTTCAGCTAAGTATATTGATACAATAATCAGAGCTGTTATCACGCCGAATATCACTGCAACATTGATACTCATTTTTTTAATTGTTTCGGAATCATCTGTCTTTTCTAATGTACTCATATCCCTGTTCACTCCTCTATTTATGTAAGCGTAGAAATTATGAACCGAATCAGGATTAACTACTTTGATATAGATCAACATAATGCTAGTTATAGGCCGCAATGACTCTAGCCTGATCACGCTATGAATGATCACTAGAATTTGCATGGAATTCCTGAAAAACCCATCCAGATACGGTAGCATAGCGGCATTCCAATAACTGTAAAAACTAAACTATGCCTGTCAATATTCCTCCATTAGCGCCCGAACAACTTTTGCCCGTTTCGGGCGTAACGCTTGGTATTACGCAAGCCGGCATCAAAAAATCTAATCGCAAGGATTTGCTGGTTCTGGTGCTAGATGAAGGCACGAAAGTTGCCGGGGTGTTTACGCAGAATCGTTTTTGCGCCGCGCCGGTGGTCGTGGCAAAACAGCATCTGGCGCAATCGGTACGTGCATTGGTGGTGAATACCGGCAATGCCAATGCCGGAACGGGCGAAGCAGGTATCTTACATGCTCAGATGACCTGTGCGGAATTGGCCATGTTGCTGGGTCTTGCGCCGCAACAGGTATTGCCGTTTTCAACCGGTGTAATTATGGAGCCATTGCCGGTGGATCGAATCGTACAGGGATTGCCTGCTGCGGTAGAAAATTGCAAAGCGGATAATTGGTTTGATGCTGCACACGCAATCATGACCACGGACATCGTACCGAAAGCGGCATCAACGCAGGTGCAGGTTAAAGGCAAGACCTTGACGATAACCGGAATTTCCAAAGGCTCCGGCATGATCCATCCGAATATGGCGACGATGCTGGGTTTTATCGCGACCGATGCGGCGATCAGCCAGGCGATGCTGCAAAAGTTGGTGCAACATGCTGCGGATCGCTCGTTTAACCGCATTACTGTGGATGGCGACACCTCGACCAACGATGCGTTTATCGTCATGGCGACCGGCAAGGCGAAACACAAAGAAATTGTTAATCCGCACACCGAGGAGTTCTGCCAATTGCAGGACGCGGTCACTGTTGTTGCCGCGGAATTGGCACAAATGATCGTGCGCGACGGCGAAGGCGCAACCAAATTCATCACCGTGCAAGTTGAAGAGGGTAAGAGCAAGGATGAATGTGCTAGGGTGGCTTACGCAATTGCGCATTCGCCGCTGGTAAAAACCGCATTTTTCGCTTCTGATCCGAATTTAGGCAGGATTTTAGCGGCGATTGGGTATGCCGGCATCGATGATTTGGATGTGGATGGCATTCAACTCTATCTGGATGACGTGCTGGTGGCGGAAAAAGGCGGCCGAGCAAAGAATTACCGTGAAGAAGATGGCCAACGCGTGATGAATCAGGCTGAAATCACTATCCGCGTTGCTCTTAATCGTGGCAGGGCTTCCACGACAGTATGGACCTGTGATTTTTCATACGACTATGTCAAGATTAATGCAAGTTATCGTAGCTGATGGTCTATGGAATAAATAATTATGAGTAATTTGGATAAGCTTTATAAACGGGCGAGCAAGCTATTAGATCGTTTGGAGCTGATAATGCCTGTGACCCAATCAGAACCAGATTGGCAAGCATCGGTGGCTTTTCACTGGCGCAAGCAGGGAAATGTCGGATTTATTCAGCCGGTGATTCATCCGCATCGGATTACACTCGATGCGCTATGTGGAATTGACGATCAGAAACAGCTCATTGATCAGAACACACGGCAATTTGTACAAGGATTTTCGGCGAATAATGTACTACTCACGGGTGCGCGAGGTACGGGAAAATCATCGCTGATTAAAGCACTGCTAACGCAGTATGCGCAGGAAGGCTTGCGTTTGATCGAGGTGGAGAAGCATCACCTGATTGATTTACATGAAATTGTAGAAAAGATTTATCAACGCCCGGAGCGCTTTATTCTATTTTGCGATGATTTATCGTTTGAAACCGACGAGCCGGGTTATAAAGCGCTCAAAGTAGTACTGGACGGTTCGATTGCCACGGTCTCCGATAATGTGTTGGTCTATGCGACATCGAATCGTCGTCACATGGTGCCGGAGTTTATGCGCGATAACCTGGATACACGGCATATCGGCGAAGAAGTGCATCCGAGCGAGGCCGTTGAAGAGAAAATCTCATTGTCGGAACGCTTTGGTCTATGGCTGTCTTTTTATCCATTCGGCCAGGATCAGTATTTGAAAATTGTGCGCTATTGGCTGATCTATTTTGGCATCAACAATATGACCCCACTGACGCGTACCGAAGCTTTACAATGGGCATTGCAGCGCGGCTCGCGTAGCGGGCGCGTGGCTTGGCAATTTGCACGGGATTTGGCCGGCAGAAAAAAATCCGCTAGCATCAACCGGAACCTATGAACCACTTCGCAGCGCCCAGTTCTGAATTAACGCCCATCGTTGAAGTCGTCGCGGCTGTAATTCTACAGCCGGATGGCCAGTTCTTGCTAGCGCAGAGACCTGAGGGTAAAGTGTATTCGGGCTATTGGGAATTTCCCGGGGGCAAAGTTGAGCCTGACGAATCCTTATTACACGCGCTGGAGCGTGAGCTATGGGAAGAATTAGGCATCCACGTTAGCTATGCTCAGCCTTGGATATCACGGATTTTCACCTATGCGCATGCGACTGTGCGGCTGCATTTTTTCCGCGTGGTGGAATGGGAAGGCAAGCTGATGCCAAGGGAAATGCAAGCTGTAGCCTGGCAGATGTCACACCAAATTTCGGTTTCTCCTATCTTGCCGGCGAATGACCCAATTTTGCAGGCACTGTTGTTACCATCGTTTTATGCCATCACGCACGCAAACCAAATCGGGATCGAATTAACATTGCAACAAATTGATCATGCATTGCAAGGAGGCTTACGCTTACTGCAAATACGCGAGAAACAGATGGAGAGAAATAAACTGCGGGAATTTGCCGGAAAAGTGCTTGCGCTTGCACGCCCTTATCAAGCAAAAGTCCTGATTAATAGCGATACAGAATTGGCACGCGAGACAGGTGCTGATGGCGTACATTTCACTTCATCGCAACTAATGACGATGTCATCTCGTCCTGGTCCGGAATATGGATTGTGCGGCGCATCGTGTCATAATGCCGAAGAACTCTTTACAGCCGAGCAATTAGGGCTTGATTTCGTTGTATTGGGGCCGATTCAATCTACCCTAAGCCACCCGGAATTGCCGCCATTAGGTTGGCGAAAATTTGCTGCAATGATTCGCGGCTATTCATTGCCGGTTTATGCATTGGGTGGGATGAGTTCGGGAGATTTGGTCATCGCGCAGGAAATGGGTGCGCAGGGTATTGCCATGATGCGTGGCATCGTACAATCATAATTTTCTATAGAATGGGATTGGTATAAACAGCCACTTGATTTCTTCCGCCTTCTTTAGCTTCGTATAAGGCCTTATCCGCTCTATCAAGTAAGGCTGTGCAAATAAAATCGGCGTCATGTTGTAGTGAGATTGATAGGTCCCGCAAACTGGCCATCCCGATGGATACCGAGACATTGAGTTGTTTGTCATGAAGAATAATTGCTGAAGAATAAATTGCTTTGCGCAACCGTTCAGCAATTTCGTGTGCAGCATGCAAGGTTGTTGAAGGCAGCGCCACGACGAACTCTTCCCCGCCATAGCGAGCTACGATGTCGCACGATCTTACCTGCTCCTTAATCAGATTCACCATGTGCCGGAGTACCGAATCACCCGTTTGGTGACCATAGTTATCGTTGACTTTCTTAAAATGATCGACATCGAGAAACATACAGATCAAATCATCGTCCCAGCGAACACATCGGGCAATTTCATCTTTAAAACGCAGATCAAAATAACGACGGTTATAGGCTTGCGTTAACACGTCTTGATAACTGATTTCTTTGATTCTCTGCTGGTTGAGGCAGTTTTCTATTGCAACCGCAGTCATGGCGGAAAGTTTTTGTAGAAAAAGGGTGCCAATGCCCTTTTGGTATCGATGTGGGTCTTGGCTTAACAGCATCATTGCGCCAATCACCTGGTTACTGCGAAGCAGCGGAAAAAAGGCTGCACTTTTAACTTGATCTCTACACTTTAAGTCATTAATCATCCATCGATATCTCGTCAGAGCCTCTGCTCCTAATAGTGGGATTACGGTGAGCGATTGAATCAGTTCAACATCTTTTATAGCATCAAGAATCAATAATTTATTTGCCAAACCCAAACGTGCTTCTTCGTCATGCTCAAAAAATAACCGATCGGCGTCTTTTTGATGATCCACAAGACACAGCACCATATCCAGCAGTTGGAAACGCGCAACACTCCGCGATAGCAGCAAATCGCGCAACTGCTTAGGGTTGCTGGCGCCAATGATTTCAAAACCGAAGGTCTCGTATAATTCCTGTTTTTTTTCATTGGCTCTGGCCTGCTTAATGAAATGATCCAACTTACGCTGCAACTCACGATTCTTATCATAAACCGAATCATTCATTCTCTATAGGCTCAGTTATTTTCTTCTTCCTGATTGATCATAGGCTCTGGAATTCGATAGGACTCTTGAGCCCACTGCGACAAATCTGCTGTTTTACACCGCTCGGAACAAAATGGCCGGAAACGGTTAGTAACTTCCCAAATCACTTTCCTTCCACATTGTGGACAGTTAACTTTGCGCTGCTGCATAAAAGAAAATCCTCATACCGATAGTATACGATTAAGTAATCACCCTGTTTTGACGAAGAAAAGTTAAATTATTTTTTTCAAGCTATTCTCACTTCGAAATTGAATACTAAGTAAAAACTCCAAGTAATATTTAACTGTGTATTTTACAAAAATTTTACATAAGTTAGATTAAACTTTTCTGATTGCCACTTAAATACTTATATCCTGGCTACTCAATAAGAATGGAGGCCTTTGCAAAATTCAACAAACTATCAAATTCATTACAATTTCTGATTTTTTGTGCGTATCGCGATATTTTTTAGTAATTTCTTTGCTGAAATCACGCGAACAATCACTTTCATTG
>NZ_JALHQJ010000023.1 GCF_022842015.1 Nitrosomonas sp.
ATGCTTATGCCGATAAGGCAACCAGCTGGCTAATTGCGCCACGACGCCACTACTTAAATTCTGTAAATTCAAAGCAATACCGGATATCCATAACAATAGGGAAATCAGATTAAATCCCAACAGCACTGCAAGTAACCAATAAATATTCAGCGTGGAAGACTCGCTCACTGCCTGGCTCGCTGCCAGGCCGCCCAAAATCACTGCTATGATCAAACCTATTCGACGCGCACGAACAAACTGTTGACTCGGCTGCCGCAACTTATCTGCCAGCGCATTCTCGTAAATCAAATGATGAGCGCGAATCTTCAGCTGATGAATGAATTCAGGATAACTGAAATCACTGCTTGCAGAACTCGGTATATTCTTGATGCTGGTATAGGATAGTTCTTCTGCTTTGATCGATTCGATCTTGCGTAATTGCTCAATCCGCACCAAATCAGAAAAGGTATATTTTTTTACTGACATTGCGCGATCCATTTTGAGCAAATAACAATCAAAGAGTTACGGTTTATGGTTAATGAGCGACTCATGAGTGTCCAAGAAATATCAACCTAAATTCTCAGCATGCTGTAAAACAGGCTAAAATCGATCATCACATCATTCAATATAGTGACAGGAAGTTTCTATGAAGCCGGTTGCAATTTTTAGACATATACCCATCGAAGGGCCGGGCTATTTTGCCACATTTCTCGACAACAATCATATTCCTTGGCGCCTGATTAAAATCGACGCTGGAGAAAAACCGCCAGCCTGTATCGATGCATTCAGTGGTTTAGTGTTTATGGGCGGGCCCATGAGCGTCAACGATGATTTACCCTGGATCGATTCGTCGCTTACACTGATTCGACAGGCAGCTGCCGTGGATATGCCGGTATTGGGTCACTGTTTGGGTGGGCAATTGATGGCCAAGGCACTGGGAGGCGTTATCAGCGCCAATCCGGCAAAAGAGATGGGGTGGGGTGAAGTCACCGTACCGGATCATCCGATTGCGCGTGAATGGTTTGGTGATCTAGCCACCTTCAATTCCTTTCATTGGCACGGCGAAGCTTTCAGCCTGCCTCAAGGTGCCACGTGCATCCTATCCAGCCAGTATTGTGAAAACCAGGCTTTTGCACTCGACGTGCATTTAGGTATGCAATGCCATGTCGAAATGACAGAACGTTTGGTGCGCGACTGGTGCAGCGTAGCCGCAGAAGAGCTTGCCAGCATCAGCGAGCCATCAGTGCAATCAATGGAAGAGATTGAAAAAGATTTACCTGAGCGGGTGGCAGCGCTAAACATGGTAGCTGAAAGGCTGTACCGGAAATGGATTGTCCATTTGAAATAGCTCGTGGAGCTCGCCTGTTAATCGGGTCATTCTCGACAATGAGAACACTGGCATCAATTGAGAAACGAATGCATAACTTGCAGCAAGGAAATTCCATTCGCTTTTTTTACTGCCTTTCTGATCAACTATCTGCGTTTCAACAGGTAATGTTACTATAGTGGTTTTAATAATTTTCGAAGGATTGGTACTATCATGTTTTCGCAGAAACACACTATAGAAAATGTCGACCCGGATTTATGGCGAGCAATTAAAGGCGAGGTACAACGCCAAGAAGAGTATATCGAATTAATTGCATCGGAAAATTATGCTAGCCCCGCTGTCATGCAAGCCCAGGGCTCCGTTCTGACCAACAAGTACGCCGAAGGTTATCCAGGCAAGCGCTATTATGGCGGTTGCTTGTATGCAGATCAAGTTGAACAACTCGCGATTGATCGATTAAAAGCGCTCTTTGGCGCTGAGTATGTGAATGTGCAACCACACTCGGGTTCCCAAGCCAATACAGCAGTTTACCTCTCAGTGCTAAAGCCAGGCGATACTTTGCTTGGCATGTCGCTAGCGCATGGGGGTCATTTAACCCATGGTTCTAGCGTGAGCATGAGCGGAAAGATTTTTAATTCGATTTCTTATGGATTGGTTCCGGAAACCGAATTGCTTGATTATGATGAGGTCGAGAAATTAGCCCATGAACATAAACCCAAAATGATCGTAGCGGGTGCCTCTGCTTATGCACGAGTGATAGACTGGAAGCGTTTTCGGAAAATAGCCGATGCTGTTGGCGCGTATTTGTTGGTGGATATGGCACACTATGCTGGGTTGGTAGCAGCGGGCTTTTATCCAAACCCAGTTGGAATCGCTGATTTTGTCACAAGCACTACGCACAAAACCTTGCGCGGCCCACGAGGAGGGGTCATTATGGCCAAACCTGAGTATGAGAAAGCATTGAATTCTGCAATCTTCCCACAAACTCAAGGCGGTCCATTAATGCATGTAATTGCAGCCAAAGCTGTTTCATTTAAGGAGGCTGCGAGCAAGGAATTTAAAGATTATCAGGAACAGGTAATTGATAACGCTAGGGTCATGGCTAAGGTGTTAACCAATCGTGGATTACGGATTGTATCTGGCCAGACCGATTGTCATTTATTCTTGGTTGACTTGCGCGCGATGAACTTAACTGGCAAACAAGCAGAAGAATCGCTTGAAATGGCGCATATCACGGTTAACAAAAATGCTATCCCCAATGATCCGCAGAAACCCTTTGTTACCAGTGGCATTCGCATCGGATCGCCTGCAATAACCACTCGAGGCTTCAAAGAACTGGAATCGGAGCAATTGGCTAATCTGATAGCAGACGTTCTGGCTGCACCTGAAGACTCGGGAGTCATAGCACGTGTAGCTACCGAGGCAAAACGATTATGTGCAAAATTTCCGGTGTATGGATAACACCAAAACTGACACATGACTTGAGTTTATGATTACAGATCATGATTAAATATGAAGTGTCCTTTTTGTAATACCGATGACACCAATGTCATAGACTCGCGTGTAAGCGAGGATGGTCAAAAAATTCGCCGTCGTCGACGCTGTTTGGCTTGCGATAAGCGCTTTACAACCTATGAGACGATTGAGCTGCGTTTACCTCAGGTCGTGAAACATGATGGTACTCGTGCGGAATTTGATCGCAACAAATTGTTAACGGGCTTTAAAAGAGCGCTTCACAAACGTCCAGTTCCAACCAGTTATGTTGATGCGGCAATTGATCGTATTGTACAAAAATTCCTGGCCAAGGGTGAACGCGAAGTTTCATCACGCAGTATTGGCGAAAGCGTGATGGAAGAACTTTATAAACTCGATAAAGTAGCGTATATCCGATTTGCGTCTGTTTATAAAAGCTTTCAGGACGTGGATGATTTTCGTGATGCGATAAAGGAAGTGCAATAGCCGGGGCAACCATTGCAACGGGAGAAAGTATCCCGAATACGTCAGAAAGTCTCTGATGATTTTCGGGTTTTTTAAGCTGGACTTTCCTATCATTTATCTTACCAGAGGGATATTCTAGATGTTTTCTTCCGCCGATTACGCTTTCATGTCACATGCACTGCGGCTGGCAGAAAAGGGACTCTACAGTACAACACCCAATCCTCGTGTAGGATGCGTACTCACGCTACATGATCAAATCGTAGGTAGCGGCTGGCACGAAAAGGCGGGGCAGCCGCATGCAGAAATTAATGCACTAGCCTCAGCCTCAGAAAAGACGCGTGGCGCAACAGCCTATATCACATTGGAGCCTTGCAGTCATTATGGACGGACGCCGCCCTGTGTTAACGCTTTAATTGACGCTGGAATTGCCAAGGCCATAATAGCCATGGAAGATCCCAATCCAATGGTATGCGGACGTGGCTGCGCACTCCTGGAGCAAGCGGGAATCACCGTGCAAAAAGGCTTATTGCAGACACAAGCACAAGCACTCAATGCGGGGTTTATAACTCGCATGACCGATAAGAGACCGTGGATCAGGCTGAAAACTGCTGCCAGCCTGGATGGCAAAACCGCACTGAACAACGGAATCAGCCAATGGATTACCGACGAAGCCGCACGACATGACGGTCATCGATGGCGCGCACGCTCATGTGCTATCGTAGCAGGCATTGGTACCGTAAAGTCCGATAATCCACAGCTGTCAGTTCGGCATGTTGAGACAGCGCGCCAGCCCAAAAAAGTTATTGTAGACAGCCGGTTGACTATCCCGCTGGATGCGAAATTGCTTCAGGGGGGCGACGAAATATTAATTTTTACCGCACATGATGGGAATATTGAGAAAAAAAAAGCGCTTAGTGGAATGGGCGCTCAAGTTATTGTTATACCCAATGCGGAAGACTCAGTTGATCTGAGGAGAATGATGACTATTTTAGCTGAGTTGGAAATAAATGAAGTGCTGGTGGAGGCTGGGCGTGAATTGAATGGCGCATTGATTGAAGCTGGATTGGTTGATGAAATGATTTTTTATCTTGCGCCACACTTGCTGGGTGATGATGCGCGAGGGATGATTAAACTGCCTGAATTAACATGTCTTGAACAAAGAAAAGAACTTAAAATTCAGGATGTACGCATGATTGGACAAGATATCCGAATCATCGCAAGATTTCCATCAAGCCTGAGCTTATCGTAGATTTACTCTCGCAAGGGTCTTTTGGCAAGTTTGCGTTGCAGCGTGCGCCGATGCATATTCAATATTCTTGCTGTCACCGAGATATTATTGTCGTTCTCGGCAAGAATACGTTGAATATATTCCCACTCTAATCGACCCACTGATAAAGGGTTCGCACTGATCGGTGTATCAGACTCCCCAACTGTACGTTCAAAAGCTGCCATGATTTGATCCGCATCGACAGGCTTTGCAAGATAATGGGTGGCGCCAAGTTTAATTGCTTCAACAGCTGTGGCGATGCTGGCATAGCCTGTTAGCATAACAATACGGGTACCAGGATCCAAAGCTCTTAATCTTTCAACCAATACCAATCCTGATTCGCTGGATAGTTTTAGATCAACAATGGCATATTCGGGTGTCGACTGTTCAGCTAGATTTAGAGCATCTTCAATGGCATGCGCGCATGTTACGAAAAAACCGCGCTTCCTCATGGCCTTTGCTAGCACTTCACAAAAAATAGTATCGTCATCAACGATCAATAAACTGGGATCTTCGGTACTGTCAATTAATAAAGACTCGATCATGCAATTGATCCTATCAATGGTAAAACGACTTGTGTGCAGGCCCCGCCATTTTCAAGATTAAACAAACGAACGCTACCTCCAAATCGTTCTATATTGGCATTAGCCAGAAACAAGCCGATGCCAAAACCCTGTCCCGGTGCTTTACTGGAAAAGAAAGCTTCACCAGCACGCTGCAATGCCTCTGCTGACAACCCTTTGCCGTCATCAATAATCTCCAGGTGCAACTCTTGATTATCCCAATGGCTGCTGATTTCAATACGTTCTGAAGATGCATCTGCGGCATTATTCAGCAGATTGAGTATAGATTGGTTCAATAATTGATTATCCATAATTCGAGGTACGGGTTGTGTGCTTGTACTTTGATACGTGAATTTAACAGAGGGCCGTATCAACTTCCATTTATCCAATATTTGACGGAGAAATTCGTCAACAGCAAGCTCGCTACCATGCTCAGCTCTTGTTTGACCTGCTTTTGCCAGCAAATGAGTCAAAGTCTGCTTGCAATGAACTATCTGATCCCGCAGTATATGAATATTGTTTTGGAATTCTGTATCATGCGTATATTCTTGCTGTAATTCACCGGTTACTACTGCCATCGTCGAGAGCGGCGTGCCTAGCTCGTGAGCGGCACCTGCGGCCAGTGTTCCTAATGCGATGATTTGCTCATTGCGCAAGGCATGTTCACGTGCTTTGGCAAGATCGCGGTCCCGATCACGGATGGAAGAACTCATTCTAACGACAAACCAGGCAATGATTACTGTACTTAATACAAATGCCAGCCACATTCCAGATACATGCAATGCAAACTCAATAAGATGATTGCTATGCTCGTGCGGGAGAGGTATATAAACGAATAACAGCAGCGTATAACAAGCAATTGTAATAACAGCCATAATCCATGTATAGCGCCAAGGCAGTGTGGCGGCTGCGATGGTTAGGGGTAGCAAGAATAATGAAATAAATGGATTGGTTGACCCGCCACTGAAATACAGCAAAGCACTCAGTGCCAGAACATCAATCAACAATTGAAAAAAGAATTCCAAGTGAGAAACTGGCCATTTACGATGTAATCGTATCCATGTAAGCAGATTTATTACTGCGAGTAATATCACGACGACAATCATGGGTAGCCAGGGAATTACAATATCAATGCTCCAGTACACGATGGTAAAGGTGAGGCATTGGGCAAATATAGCGATATTTCGAAGCAGAAATAATCGGTGTAAGTTTTTGCTAAGTGGTGATTGACTGAGATCACTGAACATGATGCATGTATAGGATGAATTTTTGACTTGTTTAACAATAGAACATTAGCTGAAATTCCCTAAAATAGCTATGTGACAAATTGTCTCAGGTTAGTTTAAGTAGAAATTTGAACACATACTGAAATCATGGTAACCAATGGTTTTTTCGGTTAAAATCTTCGGTCACCTATCTTGCGCTTGAAAATTAGCATTATCTTTCTAAAATTACTTTATGATTCTTATTCTTGTTCCCAATACCCGACCTGAAAGCCCGGAATATAAACAGTTGATGGCGCATCTAGCCAACTTCACGGGGATATCAACACGCGTTCATACCGAAGTCGGCATTGAGCAAACACTAACAGAGATATATTTAATCGGTAACACCAAAGTATTATCCATTGAAGATGTGAGTTGCTTGCCTTGTGTTGATAGCGTTGTACGCGTATCCGAAGAATATCGCGTTTTAGGTCGACATAAAAATGACGATCGCGCAACTTACTTTGAATATAACGGTGTTCGTTTTGGGCAAGACACGCTAAACGTGTTTGCCGGTCTATGCGCCGTCGACACCATTGAACATGTTGAAATGATGATGAAGGCATTGCGTGAGCATGGTCAGGTTTGTACGCGTATGGGTGCTTATAAACCACGTACCAGTCCATATGCTTTTCAGGGTCACGGAAAGACCTGTTTACCTTATGTATTTGATATGGCGGGAAAATATGGAATAAAAGTGATTGCCATGGAGATTACGCACGAGTCTCATTTAGAAGAGATACGTAACGCGCTTTACCAGACAGGCAGTGCAACCGGCGTTATGCTGCAGATAGGTACAAGGAATACACAAAATTTTGAATTATTAAAAATCGTTGGTCGCCAGCAGAATTTTCCAGTATTGATCAAACGAGGCTTTGGCATTACTTTGGATGAATCTTTGAATGCTGCAGAGTATTTAGCTTCGGAAGGAAATCGAAAAGTAATTTTCGGTTTACGTGGCATGAAAACAAACATGGGTGACCCGCATCGTAATTTTGTCGATTTCTCACATGTGCCGGCGGTCAAGCGCTTGACACGCATGCCGGTCTGTATAGATCCCTCACATTCAGTGGGAACACGCGCAAGCTCGCCGGAGGGCATATTGGACATTATGCATGTGACTGCACAAGGCATCGTTGCAGGCGCCAATATGGTACTGGTGGATTTTCACCCGGCACCCAGTAACGCATTGGTAGATGGCCCACAAGCATTACTGATCAAAGAATTACCGCAATTTCTTGAGGATATCCAAATCGCTCGTGAAGCTTATGAAAAACGTACCCTACTGGCTGAACGTTATCGAGAAATATAAAATCCCAGCGTAATTTATAAGCTGATAAGTTTTGTTATTTATAATAATTTATCTATTACTGACTGAGTGCAAACATAATATCCATTGTTGGAGAATAAAAAATGATCAAAGTACTACTCTCAAATCCAAGAGGTTTTTGTGCCGGTGTAGACCGCGCGATCGAGATTGTAGAAAGAGCGCTTACAATGCATGGCGCACCGATTTATGTGCGTCATGAGGTGGTGCATAATCGATTTGTGGTAGAAAACCTGGAGAAAAAAGGCGCAGTTTTTGTGGAAAACTTGGATGAGGTGCCACAAGATAGCATTCTAATTTTTAGTGCACATGGCGTTTCTCATGCGGTCCGCCGGGAAGCAGCTGATCGTAAATTGAAGGTATTTGACGCAACTTGTCCGCTGGTTACCAAGGTTCATGTCGAAGTAGGTAAGATGCGTAAAGATGGCAAGGAGATCATTATGATCGGTCATCAAGGTCATCCTGAGGTTGAAGGTACCATGGGGCAGATTGAAGGTGAAGACAAGGGAATGTATCTGGTAGAAACAGAGATGGATGTTGAGGTTTTAACGGTTAAAGATGAGACAAATCTGGCTTATGTAACTCAAACCACATTATCTGTCGACGATGCTGCACGCATTGTCGATGCCCTAAAAAAACGCTTCCCGATGATTACCGGCCCTAAAAAAGACGATATCTGCTATGCCACGCAAAACCGTCAAGATGCTGTTAAAAAGATGGTCAACCAATGTGATTTAGTTATCGTGGTTGGTTCTCCCAATAGTTCAAACTCAAATCGGCTTTGTGAAGTGGCGAGAAATGCCAATGTGGAATCTTATATGGTAGATCGTGCCGAGCAGTTGCAAGAAGCATGGTTCATCGGAAAGAAAGTTATTGGCATTACGGCCGGAGCTTCTGCACCTGAAATTCTAGTACAACAAGTGATATCCAGACTCAAACAAATAGGTGCCGATCAAATTGGTGAGGATGTAATGATAGAAGAGTTAAGTGGTGTTGTAGAGTCGGTTGTATTCCCATTACCCAAGGCCTAAATGAACGTTAGTTAATTCCCCATCCTGCTTGGTACGGAGAGGTATCGAATGGTTGTGTAGCGCCCGTCATCTCATTGACTAGAATCTCGGCGCTAGCTGGTGCCATCGTCACCCCATAGCGATAGTGTCCGGTATTGATCAGCAAATTACGAATAACCGGATGCCAACCAATCGTAGGGATATTTCTGGATGAAGCAGGACGTAATCCTGACCAGTGTTGCTTAATGGGCATCATTTGAAGTGACGGCAAAATGTCATAGGCGTGTCTTAATAACTGGTTAAATGCTGATACCGTCGTTTGTTTATCAAACCCTACATCCTCGAGTGTACTGCCAATGAGCACATGGCCATCTCGACGAGGTATGATGTAAAAATCATTTTGCACCACAATGTTACTTACCGGCGGTATATTAAATTTAAATAATAACATTTGCCCTTTTATTGGCCTGATATCGAGCTGCAGAGCGTGGACTCCTAATATTTCCTTACTCCAGGCGCCGGCGCTAACAATATAGTAATCAGCAACAAATTCCCCACAAGATGATGTAAGCGACTGTATCTTTTGATGATTAGAATTAAAATAATAGGCCGCACAATTTTCTATGATTCTCCCACCTAACTGTAAAACTCTGCTGATTAATGCACGTAATAGTCTGGGGTTACGCACTTGAGCAATTTTTGGCAGAAATAAAGAACGATCATGTGTTTTCGTTCTATCAGAACCAAAATTTTTTCCGATATAAGAAATATTGGAAACTGTGGGTTGTTCGATTTCAACCCCTCGAACCGCACACCATTGCTTAGCAATTTCTAAATCGTAAGGCGGCAATATCAACATGCCTGATATTTCGTATTCTGGATCTATCCCAGACACCTCCTGCAAAGCTGAAACCCAAGCTGGAAATTGCTTGGCACTGTAGCTGGTAAGTTGTGTGACAAGATCGGAATAATCCCATGGTAAAAGCGGCGATAAAATACCACCACCCGCCCAGGATGATTCTTGTCCTGCTTGATTTCGTTCAAGTATCGTAACATTCGCGCCCTGTGCTAAAAGCCTTTCAGCCGTTGCAAGTCCAATGATGCCCGCACCAACGACAACTATATCCTGCTTCATGATGGAGTAATTATTTGCTCATACTGAAAAATTGCAAAGCTTGGTAAAGGAAACATTATCCCATACCTATCATGTATAGATGCTTTACATTGAATCAACCATCGAAAGATACATAAGATTTCGCTCTAAAAGCTAAAGTTTGTCTAAATTATGGCCGCTAGAATCTAGCCGAAAGATATTAATGAATAAGCTTAGAAGATAAAACAATGAGGGCATGGGATTTCGCGCATGAAAAAAACGCAACTGATTAAACAATTATATCAACATGGTTTCACCTTGATTGAACTACTGGTCACATTGAGCGTGGTCAGTATTTTGTTATCAGTTGCCGTGCCAAGTTTTAGCACATTTCTTCAAAACAATTTACTGACGACACAAAGCAATAGCTTCTATTCGGCATTGGCTTTAGCTAAAAGTGAAGCTGTTCGGCGCAGTAGCCCCGTTTCGCTTTGCCCCAGCACAAATGGTACTAGCTGCACAGGAGGAACAATTTGGTCGAATGGTTGGTTAGTGTTTGCCGATACCAATAACGCTGGTGTAGTTGACGCAGGTGAAGAAATTCTACAGGTTGGGACAACTTTCTCGGGAGGAAATACATTCTCCTCGGGAAAAAACAGAATTACATTTACCGCCAATGGTTATTCAATGGGATTTAACGATACTTTTACACTGTGCGATAGTCGTGGGGGATCGCATTCAAAA
Source organism: Nitrosomonas sp. (assembly GCF_022842015.1). Classification (GTDB taxonomy): domain Bacteria; phylum Pseudomonadota; class Gammaproteobacteria; order Burkholderiales; family Nitrosomonadaceae; genus Nitrosomonas. Next base: position 10,514 of record NZ_JALHQJ010000023.1, read on the forward strand.
GCTATTATCTTAAATAATCAAGGGCGCTTTCGTTCTGAAACAGGTACAGGAACATGCGGATAAATAGGATATTTTCAATAAAAAAGCAAACTCATAGCAATGGCTTTAGCTTAATTGAAGTACTAATTACGGTTCTAATCGTGTCTTTTGGCTTACTAGGTATGGCGGCACTAGTCGTATCCGGTGCGCGCAGTAACAATGTTGCCTATTATCGTTCTGTAGCCAGCAAACAAACAGAGGATATTGCTGATCGTATGCGTGCCAACATAGCAGGTGTAGCCGCAGGAGCATATGATGCACTTTCAGCAAATATTCCCAGCAGCGCGGACTGTGTAGCAAATACCTGTAGTCCGGCACAAATCGCGACTTTTGATCATGCGCTATGGAATACAGCTAACGCCAGATTACTTCCCGGTGGGGTTGGCACTGTAAATGGAAACCTAGTAGTGGGATATTCGATTACTTTGATGTGGACAGAAAAAGAAATGGCAGATGACCCTAACCCTAGTCCTAACTGCCCAGGGGGAACAACAAATACTCAGTGCTTTGTAACAAGGTTTGCACCGTGATGACTACTTCAACAATTCATCAAAATAAATTCGAATCCGAACGAAAAAGTACAACACCAAATTCTCAAGATGGTTTTACTCTGGTTGAGTTGATGGTTGGAATGATAATTGGCTTGGTATTACTACTCGTTATCGGAACTGTTTTCGTCAGTAGCCAGGGAGTTTTTCGCGAACAGGAAGATAATGCCCGGGTTCAAGAAAGCGGGCGTTTCGCATTGGAGATTATTGGACGAAGTATCAAGCAAGCCGGACATGTAGAAATACCATTTACTGGGTTTAAAGTCGAATTTACCGGCACTGCCATTAGCGGCACTAATGGCAGTGCCGGTGTACCCGATACCTTAACGGTGCAATTTGAAGGAGCAATTGGAGACAGTGATTGCGAAGGTACAGTGGCAGGTGTTGCGGGCCAAATCATCCAGAATCATTTTAACATTGATGCGGCCAATGCAGAATTACAGTGTGATGGGCAAATTTCCGATACCCCGCTGGCGCCCGGCGCACCACCAATCGGGCAAGTTTTATTAAGCGATGTAGAAGATCTACAAATTCTTTACGGAGTGGATACGAATAGTGATCAATCCGTTGATCAATATACCGATCTACCAGCCGATTGGGAGCAAGTTATCACAGCGCGTATTTGTGTTTTGATTCGCTCTGAAAAAACAAATGTCGTTTCAGCAGGCAATTATCTCGACTGCAATGGTGCATCAATTGCCATCCCGTCAGATAGGCGATTGAGACGCGCGTTTACATCAACGATTAATTTACGTAACCGCATTAATGATACGCCATGAGTAGGAATTTTTATTATTTTCAGCGGCAAAGTGGTGCTGTCTTTGTAACAGGACTGATTTTTTTGTTGGCTCTATCTCTTCTTGGAATAACAGCCGCGAAAATGGCAACGGTAGAGGAAAGAATGTCAGCCAATATGCGAGATCGCATGCTCGCGATGCAGGCAGCAGAAATGGCTTTGCGCTATGCCGAACATCATATTCGTGACAATGATCCTTCTACAAATTCACCCAAATCGATTGAAGGTATGAGTGAATTTGACACTAGCTGCACAGACGGATTCTGTTATTACGGCGCAGGTGTTGATGCTCCAGCTAAATCCTGGGATACGTACTGTAACCCGGGTTGTCCGATTAATTATGTAGAAGGCAACGTTTTTAGATTTAATGGTGTTCCTTACACAGCACCTGCTCTACCAGTCGGTGTCCCAGCACCTACATATTTGATTGAAGGGATACAGAAAACACCGCCCGGAAATACTTTACGGTACTACTATCGTATTACTGTTCGGGCTCAAGGAGCCAAGCAAGGTACTGTTGTATGGATACAAGAGGTTTTTAGACCATAGTTATAAAAAAATACTGCCAAGGATTTGAAGATCATGAAGAAAAATAATTTATACGGTTTTTTAACATTAACTAAAGTGATGGTTTTCTCGCTCATTCTTTTAACTGGCGGTGTTCAGGCTCTTCCCCCGTTATCGAATACTCCACTCTTCCTAGGTGGAAACATTTCTCCAAATGTAATGTTCACGCTCGATGATTCTGGATCAATGCACTTCGAGATCATGCCGGAGAATTTGATAATTCAAAGTGTACGTTATATGTTTCCTCGCGCGTCAGGTGTTTATGGTGCTGATGATTATAACAATTATGTTGTCGATTTTGATTCAACTAACAAATACACCGCCTCACTGCGCTCCAGTTATGTTAACAAAAATTACTACGACCCCACTGCCAGGTATTTACCCTGGAGTAACGCTGATGGATCGTTGATGAATAATGCTGTCCCAACATGTGCGCACCACAATCCGTTGAATACTGCCGCTGGCTGCCGTAACCTGACAGTTAATAATACGCAAACAGCAACTTGGCTGAAAAATGACGGAACTCTTTCTGGCAGTCAGTCAAAAACTTTTTATCCTGCCGTACACTATCAATATAATAGTGGGAGCATCAATAATGCCGGTAGCTATACAAAAATAGAGATAAAATCATCCACTTCTACCTACTCAAGCGGCCCCAATCGTTCCGATTGTGTTGCAGCGCCCACATGTACTTATAGTGAAGAAATTCAGAATTTTGCCAATTGGTATACGTATTATCGTTCGCGCATTTTACTATCTCGGGCGGGAGTAGGCCGGGCATTTGCAGCGCAAGGAAATACCATGCGAGTTGGCTTTGCAGCTATCAATAAAGGCTCTACAACAATCGATGGTGTAGCAACAACAGTAGTCAAGACTGGTGTAAGGCAATTTACGGGCACGGACAGAACAAATTTCTTTACCAATCTATATGATCATGATATTCCTGCAAAAGGCACACCATTGCGAGAAGCCGTACTCGCGGTCGGCGAGTACTTTAAAAGAACAGACGATAAAGGCCCTTGGGGTCTGACGCCAGGTTCGACTGGTGGCACCCAACACGAATGCCGACAAAATTATAATATTTTGATGACAGATGGATACTGGACAGCGGGCTCTATATCTGGTTTGGATAATTCAGATAATTTGGCTGGTTCTAGTATTACAAATCATTCTTCACCTGCGGTTCCGGCAACATATACATATACTCCTGCACTTCCTTATTCCGATGCTTATAGTGATACATTAGCAGATGCAGCGATGCAATATTGGAAAAATGATTTACGCACAGATTTACCCAACAAAGTACCAACCAATCCTCACGATCCGGCATTTTGGCAACATCTGGTGACCTTTACCGTAGGCTTGGGAGTAACTGGCACGATGACAGAATTACCCTCCGGAACGCAAACCTGGCCAAACCCAACGACCAGTGAGGCAGCCAAAATAGATGACTTATGGCACGCTGCTGTCAATAGTCGGGGAGAATTCTTTAGCGCCGCTGATCCATCTACTTTTGCGGATGCATTAACCAATTCGTTAAGGAGTATCGTGTCCCGAACAGGTTCCGCCTCTGCTGTGGCAGCCAACTCAAATTCATTAATGACAAATGGTCGAGTTTATCAAGCAAAGTTTAATAGTGGCGATTGGAGTGGGCAGTTATTATCGATTCCGCTAAGTTCCACCGGAGTATTCGGTACAGCAGAATGGAACGCTGGGGAAGTCTCACTTGCATCAGGAGCCATTAATCCTGCTTCACGAGTCATAATTACAAAAGGCAGTAATGATGGAGTTTCATTTGAATATGGTAATTTAACCACTGCCCAAAAGGCGTTACTCGATAAGAACGCAGCGGGCACTACTGATAATTGTGGCCCTGAGAGAGTAGCATTTCTGCGGGGAAGTTCAACACGTGAAAGTGCAACTGGAACATTTACATGTTCGAGTTCTACTTCGATCAATAATTTTCGTACTCGCCCTGTTAGCAAGCTAGGTGATATCGTGAATTCTGGTCCGCTCTATGTTGGAAAGCCAAGTGCAGGTTATTCTGATGTGGATCATCCTGGCTATAAATCTTTTCATGCTAGCTATAAGGATCGTGTTCCAATGATTTACGTTGGCGCCAATGATGGGATGCTACATGGGTTTAATGCCTGTATTGCTGGAGTAACAACAGGATGCACTGCAGCAGATGCAGGCAAAGAATTGTTGACTTATATACCAAGCACGGTTTATGAGAATCTAAGTAGAGTGACGGACAAAGATTATACCGCCAATCATCGCTATTTCGTCGATGGGTCTCCGATGACGGGTGATGTTTATTCCAGCTTAACCTCGAGTTGGAGAAGTATCCTTGTTGGTGGGCTGAATGGCGGCGGTCAAGGCTATTATGCATTGGATGTTACAAACCCAGCGGACGCAACAAAATCAGCACCACCCTTTACTGTAGCAAATGCAGCAAATATATTACTATGGGAATTTACCAGTGCTGACGATGCTGACATGGGTTATAGCCATAATTATCCGCAAATTAATTCGTTTACCGGTCAATCAATGCAAATCGTCAAAATGGAGAACAATCAATGGGCTGCAATTGTAGGTAATGGTTATAACAGCACAGGCGGTAAAGCGGTCCTTTATATTTTGTTTATTTCAGGCGGTGAAGATGGTACTTGGACAGTTGGAACGGATTATATTAAATTGATTGCTAGTTCAGGTACAGGAAACGGTCTTTCAACGCCAACCCCATTTGACACAAATGGTAATGGCAAAGCCGATACCATATATGCGGGTGATATCAAAGGAAATTTGTGGAAATTCGATGTAAGCTCTGCTACGCCTTCAAATTGGAAGGTGGCCATCAGTGGAGCACCTTTATTTGTATCCGGCACTTCGAAGCCCATCATTTCTCCACCTTCTGTAAGCTTTCATCCAAAAGGTGGCCAGATGGTTTTATTCGGCACAGGAAAATACTTAGAGACTGCTGATACAACCAGTATAAATGCTCAGACTGTCTATGGCATATGGGATGATAGTAGCGTAGCAACAGTAGCAGCGGGAGCACTTGTACAACAAGTGATAACTGACGGAACAATCAGGACGGCAACGCGAAATTTGGTGTCCTATTCGACCACAATTAAAGGCTGGTATGTAAATCTTCCCGTTAGCGGTGAAAGGATTACAGGTGTACCCAGTTTGGAAGATGGAATCTTGGTATTTACTACTATTATGCCTTCTATATCACCATGCGATTTTGGCGGTCGAGGAGTTGTTAACGCGCTCGATTTCTTAACGGGGGGAATGCTTTCTTTTCCGGCATTTGATACCAACAGAAATCGGGTTCTTGCGCTTGATGACGGGCTATCGGCAGGTATGGATATTGGTTTTGCTGTAGGTGGCGTTACACGGATTAGAGGTCACTCGGATTCTGACACACTTGTGTACTCAACAGCCGACGGTACGCTCTCACAGACAACTACAGCGAAAGGTGCTGCCGGATTACGTGGCAGAATTACGTGGCGAGAGCTTTTGCACTAGAATTAATCGATACCATTGATTCTTGAATTCAAGATGGGCGATATAAGAATTTATAACAACTGAGCATCAAAATTATTTATAAAATGCTCACTGGAATTAAAATCCTCGGAGACTAAAAACTTATGAAACTACCTTTCAATTCATCTAAAGCGATGGGTTTTACTTTGATTGAGTTAATGATAACAGTGGCAATTCTAGGTATTATCGCAGCCGTTGCGCTCCCATCCTACCAAGACTATGTAAGACAAACTAACCGGACTGTTGCAAAATCAATATTGTATGAGAATGCTCAATTTATGGAACGATTTTATTCACAGAATAACCAGTATGATGCAACTGTAGGCGCGGATGGAATTATTAATACAGGTGATGATATAGCTGTAACACTACCTATCACCCAATCACCGAGAACAGGAGTGGCACAATATAATATTTCATTACAATTTGCGGATAACAATACTTTCATACTTCAGGCAATACCAATCGGTTCGATGGCGGGAGATGTCTGCGGCACACTTACTTTGAGAAATACAGGAGCTCAAGGCGCTGGTGGAAATGTAGCAGATTGTTGGAATCGTTAGCTTCTACATAACAATCCACTGCCTTCTACAGAGCAAGGTTTCATTAAAACATCGACTAGCCCTGCTGTATACCGCAGTTTATCTAGAGTAAGTTGTTCCAAATCAGCGCTTGGTATAAGAAAAAACCATTCAAATTATTCCCTGATTTCCTGTTCAATCTGGTCGGCCGTCACATGGCGCACATCTTTTCCTTTTACCATGTAAACAACGTACTCGGACATGTTCTTTGCATGATCTCCAATGCGTTCAATTGCTTTGGCAATAAATACTATCTCCAAACAAGTAGAGATTTTTCTTGGGTCTTCCATCATGAACGTAATTAACTGACGTAAGATAGAACGGAATTCTTCATCTACAAATTCGTCCTGTCTGACAATTTGTGCAGCTGCATTCAAATCAAGTCTGGCAAAAGAATCAAGCGCCTTATGCAACATATCCATTGCAATACTGGCGACATGTTTGATTTCATTAAAACGCGGAATGTGCATACGATCAGACGAATAGATCAACTTCGCCATCCGGGCAATTTTCGCTGCTTCATCACCAATGCGCTCAAGATCAGTAATAGTCTTAATCACCATCATGATCATACGTAAGTCACTTGCAGTCGGTTGTCGGCGCGCAATAATCTGATTACAGATTTCATCGATCGATACTTCCATGGCGTTGACACGATGATCGCGTGTGATGACTTGGTCGATAAGTTCTTCATTACCACTCGTCAATGCCTCAATTGCATATTCGATTTGCTCTTCAACGAAACCACCCATCTGTAAAACACGGGTACGGACTTCCTCAAGATCTGCATCAAACTGCTTAGAAATATGCTCTTTGTTTGCCATACCTCGCCTTTGGCTGGTAGCTAAGATTAGAGTTCTTAGCTATCAATTATTAAAAATTAAATAGAAATTATTCGCACACCGTTATCTGTTCCTAATAATAACGTATCCGCCGCACGCCGGGCAAAAAGACCATTAGTTACAACACCAGCAATTTGATTGAGCGCTGCTTCCAGCTCAACCGGGTTCATAATTTGCAATCCATGCACGTCCAGGATGATATTGCCATTATCCGTGATGAAATCGTGACGCAAAGCTGGATGCCCGCCTAAATGAACAATTTCACGAGCAACATAACTACGCGCCATCGGTATGACCTCTACAGGCAAAGGGAAGTTGCCAAGAATATTTACTAGCTTGCTCTGATCGGTAATACAAATAAATTTCTGTGCTACCGCGGCAACGATCTTTTCTCGCGTCAATGCGCCACCGCCGCCTTTAATCATATGCAAATTTTCAGTGATCTCATCCGCACCATCAACATAAACAGGGACATCAATAACATTGTTGAGATCATGCACTTCGATTCCATGTTTCCTAAGCCTTTGTGCCGACGCATCCGAGCTCGCAACCGCGCCGTCGATTTTATGCTTGATTTTAGCCAGTTCATCAATGAAATAATTTGCGGTGGATCCTGTGCCTATTCCAACAATACAATTAACCGGAATATATTGGATCGCAGCTACAGCTGCAGCGCGTTTTTGCTCGTCTTGTGTCATGATGTCTCTTACAAATAATAATATCGTATATCAGGATAGCGTTATCTGTTAATTTAGACAATGCCTCCATCACCAAGAGAATAAATTTTATACTCTTCTAGAGAAGGAAAGGAAATGTAATGATCGATTTAAGCTGGGAACGTATGTGACACTTTAGCGACTGATAAACAGTTTCTTTGAAGAATCCAGCGATAAGCCTCCGATTCTGCCGAAGTTAGTTTAACCTGTGCCAAAACAATTACAGTCTAATCTGAATCCTATGATCAATCATACTAAACTGCACAGTTGACCATAGGGGTTATTAAATAATTCGATTAACTACTTAACAATGGCGTTCAATTCGCCTTTAGTATAACGATTAGCCATATCTTCCAGCGAGATTGGCTTTATTTTTCCTGCTTGTCCAGCACAACCAAATGCTTCGAAGCGTGCTTTACAAATGTCCTTGGCGGCTGCCGTGGCTTCTTTCAGAAATTTGCGCGGATCGAAATTGCTTTTATCTTTTTCCAAGCTGCGGCGAATCGCGCCAGTCATTGCCAAACGGATGTCGGTATCGATATTGATCTTACGCACGCCATACTTGATGCCTTCCTGAATTTCTTCCACTGGTACGCCATAGGTTTCTTTGATGTCACCGCCGTATTGACGAATAATATCCAGCCAATCTTGCGGTACCGAGCTTGAGCCGTGCATCACCAAATGGGTATTAGGAATACGCGCATGGATTTCCTTAATACGTTGAATCGCCAGGATGTCGCCCGTAGGTTTACGGGTAAACTTGTAGGCACCATGCGAGGTTCCGATTGCAATAGCCAATGCATCCACGCTGGTTTTACGAACGAAATCAGCAGCTTCTTCCGGGTCGGTCAGCAATTGATCATGGGACAACACACCCTCTGCTCCATGTCCGTCTTCCGCTTCACCCATGCCGGATTCCAGTGAGCCCAGACAACCCAACTCACCCTCTACGGAAACACCCACTGAATGCGCAATATTAACAACATCCGCTGTAACATTGACATTATATTCATAAGTGGACGGTGTTTTAGCGTCGGCTTGCAAAGAACCATCCATCATTACACTCGAAAAGCCGCTACGGATTGCGTTGACACAAACCGATGGAGAAGCGCCATGATCTTGATGCATTACAATAGGAATATGAGGATAAGCTTCTACTGCGGCAGCGATTAAGTGGCGCAAGAACGCTTCACCGGCATATTTTCTTGCACCCGCAGAGCCTTGCATGATCACCGGGCTGTTACATTCATCCGCTGCTTGCATGATCGCTTGGATTTGCTCCAGATTATTGACATTAAACGCAGGCAAACCGTAGCTGTTTTCTGCCGCATGATCGAGTAATTGTCTTAATGATACAAGTGCCATTTAGATCTCCTTAATAAATTATCTGAATAAAATTCTGTAAGCATTAGTATAAGCGATTATTCTACACGAATGCGATTGATTCCTTTTTACTGCAGCTGTGCCCGTACATTTGTCTGCGTAGACATCGTGTCAGTAATTTTAGGTTGCATCAATTCCTTGTCTTATTTTCCACTCGCCGACCTTAATGATTTTCATGGTATTAGTACCTCCCGTCTTACCTACCGGCTCACCTATCGTCATCACCATGATATCACCGCTGCGCACAACACCGCGGTCGAGCAATTCCTGCTCGGCCAGATTGAGAATCTCTTCTGGATCGCTCAATCCTTCACCAAATTCCACCGGGTAAACACCTCTGAACAAGGTAACTCTTCTACGCGTTTCCTCGTTCGGGCTTAACGCAAAAATAGGCACCTTGGAACTCCTGCGCGACATCAGCAATGTGGTCACACCACTTTGCGTCAATGCTGCAATTGCGCGAATCTGCAGGCCACCAGCGGTATACATCGTAGCACGCGCAATTGCTTCTTCAATGGTTGCCGGAGTAATACTCTGCATCCGTCGATCAATACTCACCAGGTATTCCTTTTCCGCTTCCAGACAAACCCTGGCCATGGCTTCCACCGCTTCAACCGGATATTCACCAGCAGCAGATTCCGCCGACAGCATCACTGCATCAGTACCGTCAAGCACTGCATTGGCCACATCCGATACTTCAGCACGCGTTGGAATTGGATTGGTAATCATGGATTCCATCATTTGTGTTGCGGTCACAACGATTTTGTTATTTGCCCGCGCCGAACGTATCATTCTCTTCTGCAGCGCCGGAACAGCAGCATCACCAACTTCAACCGCCAGATCGCCACGCGCCACCATAATTGCATCCGAAGCTTCGAGTATATCATCCAGCGCAAGAATAGCTTCCGATCGTTCGATCTTAGCCATAATCATGCCCTTACCCCCCGCCTCTTGCAACAAGGTGCGTGCCTGTCGTATATCATCACCCGAACGGACAAACGATACCGCCAGATAATCTGCGCCAAACTCAGCAGCCGTTCTGATATCCTCTAAATCCTTGCTAGTCAGAGCGGGGGCACCCAATCCACCGCCTTTACGGTTAATGCCTTTGTTATTTGACAGTATTCCGCCTTGCTCGACCACACAAAATACCTGATGACCTTTCACCTGAGATACCCCCAGTACAATACGCCCATCATCCAGCATCAGTGTGGCTCCGGTTTCCAGATCGCTCGGCAGTTCTTTATAATCTAAACCAACTCGTTCCTGATTACCCAGTTCACATGCCGCATCGAGAATAAACTGATCACCTACTTCAAGCCTGATTTTGCCATGTTCAAACTTGCCGACACGGATCTTGGGGCCTTGCAAATCAGCTAGAACACCCACAGTAAAACCTGCCGCGCGGGCCAATGACCGCGTCATCTCCACCAATTCAATATGCTGCTCGCGCGTTCCATGTGAGAAATTGATCCGAACAACATCAACACCGCACCGAATCATACGTTCCAGTGTTTTCGGATTACCGCTGGAAGGACCCAGCGTAGCTACAATTTTTGTTCTTCGAATCATTATGTTCTTGGCGATTCGTTAGCACGCAATTCCAGAATTTCTACTGCAGGCAATTTTTTACCTTCTAAAAATTCTAGAAATGCACCACCTGCCGTTGAGATATAGGAAACTTTGTTATAAATATCATATTTTTGAATCGCTGCAATGGTATCACCACCACCTGCCAGCGTAAATGCTGCGGTTTCTGCAATTGCTCGCGCAACCTTTTCGGTTCCATCACCAAACTGATCAAATTCAAATACACCCACGGGACCGTTCCATACCACCGTGCCGGCTTTCATAATAATATCCACTAATTCCTGCGCACTTCTTGGACCGATGTCGAAAATCATTTCATCATCTGTCACGCTACTGGCGTCTTTCAATACGGCTGGTTCATTTGCATCAAATTTCTTACCAACCACAACATCGACCGCAATCGGGATTGATGCATTGCGTTTGGTCATTTTATCCATCAAAGTTTTAGCCGTTGGAACCAAATCATCTTCACACAATGATCTACCGACATTCTTGCCGGTTGCCTTAAGAAAGGTATTCGCAATCCCGCCGCCAACAACCAATTGATCTACTTTTTCGGACAGCGACTCAAGCACGGTCAGCTTGGTGGACACTTTCGAACCGCCCACAATAGCAACCATGGGACGAGCTGGACTCAACAGCGCTTTAGTTAAAGCCTCCAGCTCTTCAGTCAGCAAAATACCCGCGCAAGCTATCGGAGCATATTTCGCAATACCGTGCGTTGAAGCTTCTGCACGGTGTGCAGTGCCAAAGGCATCCATTACAAACACATCGCATAATTTTGCATACTTCTGTGCAGTTTCCTCAACATTTTTCTTTTCACCTTTGTTGATACGGCAATTTTCAAGCACCACCAGCTCTCCAGTAGCAACATCAAATCCGCCATCCATCCAGTCCTTGATTAGTCGAACCGGTTTTCCTAACCGGTTAGCAATATTATCAGCAATCGGTTTCAGAGAATTTTCTTCAGTCCAAATTCCTTCCTCAGGACGCCCCAAGTGAGAAGTAACCATCACCTTGGCACCTTCTTTGAGGCAATGATTAATCGTCGCCATAGAGGCGGCAATGCGAGCATCCGAGGTCACTTTACCATCCTTCACGGGCACATTCAGATCAGCACGTATGAATACACGCTTACCTTTAAGATCAAGGTCAACAAGTTTAATAACAGACACGATAAGCTCCAAAATTGTCTTTAAGAAAATAAAAGGATAGCAAACGCTATCCTTTATGTCTTAACGAATTAAATATTAATTCAGATAGCAATCAATATCTGAATTGTTCCAAACTACGTATCAATCAATACAAATTATTTGATAACAGTACGGACCATTTCCAATACTTTAGTGGAATAACCCCATTCATTGTCGTACCATGCCACTACTTTAACAAAACTTCTATCCAAGGCCATACCCGCTTCAGCATCAAAAATCGAAGTGCAGCTTTCACCGCGGAAATCGGTAGAAACCACTTTCTGATCGGTGTAACCCAATACACCTTTCATCGAGCCTTCAGAAGCTTCCTTCATTGCATTGCAAATCTCATCGTAGCTAGCTTCTTTTTCTAATTCAACCGTTAAATCAACCACTGAAACATCTGAAGTTGGAACACGAAAGGCCATACCCGTAAGTTTTTTGTTCAGTTCAGGAATAACCACGCCGACTGCTTTGGCAGCACCTGTTGAAGACGGAATAATATTTTCCAGAATGCCGCGACCACCGCGCCAATCCTTGTTGGATGGGCCATCCACAGTTTTCTGTGTCGCTGTTGCCGCATGCACTGTGGTCATTAATCCGCGCTTAATACCCCATTTGTCATTCAACACTTTGGCCATTGGTGCCAAGCAGTTGGTAGTACAGGAAGCATTGGAAATTATATTTTCACCTTTGTAGGATTTATCATTCACACCATACACAAACATGGGTGTATCATCCTTCGAGGGAGCAGACATGATGACCTTTTTAGCGCCTGCTACCAGATGTTTCTCGCAAGTTTCTTTAGTCAGGAACAACCCCGTAGATTCGATAACAACCTCAGCTCCCACCTCGTTCCATTTCAATTCAGCAGGATCTTTAACTGCGGTCAAACGAATTCTTTTGCCATTAACCACTAACGTGTTTCCATCAATCGACACATCGCCCTTGAAACGACCATGCACTGAATCGTGTTTCAACATATATGCCAAGTAATCCGGCTCTAACAAATCATTAATTGCGACGATCTCGATATCAGGAAAATTCTGTACTGCTGAGCGGAAAACCATACGCCCGATACGACCAAACCCGTTAATACCAACCTTAATTGTCATGCTAGCTCCTTGAATAAAAAACTTACTGCTTTCGGACAAACAAAATTCGTCATCCGAACACCCTATTCTTAAATCGAATTAGAGAATGTCTTTTACCGTTTTGACTACATTCTCGACGGTAAAGCCAAAATGTTTGAATAACACGTCTGCAGGCGCTGACTCACCAAAGGTATCAATGCCCACCACTGCGCCGTCCAGTCCAACATATTTACGCCAAAAATCTGTCACACCGGCTTCGATGGCAACTCGCTTGACACCCTTTGGCAAGACACTATCCTTGTAAGATGGTTCCTGGCGGTCAAAAACATTGGTACAGGGCATGGAAACAACGCGTGCATGAATACCCTCATCCGCCAATACTTTCTGTGCATTCACAGCCAGACCGACTTCTGAGCCGGTAGCAATGAGAATAACCTGCGGTTTACTGTTACTTGCTTCGGCTAATATATAGCCACCTTTTTCGATCAGTTTGATGATTGCTGCATCTCGTTTCTGGAACGGTAGATTCTGGCGGCTGAAAATCAATGTTGAAGGACCATCTTTACGTTCAATAGCACGCACCCATGAAACGGTTGATTCAACGGTATCACAGGGCCGCCATACATCCATATTTGGGATATAACGCAATGTAGCCGTTTGTTCTACTGGTTGGTGCGTTGGACCGTCCTCACCCAGACCGATTGAATCATGTGTAAAGACAAAAATGTTGCGGATCTTCATCAAAGCGGCCATGCGCAGTGCATTACGAGCATACTCTGAAAACATCAAGAAAGTTGCGCCGTAAGGAATCAAGCCGCCGTGCAACGACAATCCGTTCATCATGGCGCTCATACCAAATTCACGCACACCGTAATAAACATAATTACCGCCAACACTATTACCGACACCTTTGGAACCTGACCATAGCGTCAGGTTGGAACCGGCCAAATCGGCAGATCCTCCAATTAATTCCGGCAGAATAGGTGCCAAGCCTTCTATTGCGTTTTGTGAAGCCTTGCGACTCGCAATGGATTCTGCCTTCGCATTGACTTGATTAATAACATTCTCAACATGACTGTTCCAATTTGCGGGCAATTCCCCTGCCATGCGACGATTAAATTCCGCCGCCTCTGCAGGATGCTTCTCTGCATACTCGGCAAATTTCTGATTCCATTCCGTTTCGAGCTTCTGGCCTTTCGCTCTTGCGTCCCAAACGCTATAAACATCTTGCGGAATTTCAAAAGGCGGATGATGCCAACCAATATGTGGACGAGTAGCAGCAATTTCCGCATCACCTAATGCGGCGCCATGTACTGAATGGGTATTGGCCATATTCGGCGAACCCAATCCGATGACCGTTTTGCAACAAATCATCGATGGCTTATTGTTTACTTGCTTCGCGGCTTCAATCGCCGCTTCAATCGCCACTGGGTCATGACCATTGACATTAGGCACCACATGCCAGCCATAAGATTCGAAACGCTTCGGCGTATCATCAGTAAACCAGCCTTCCACATGACCGTCTATGGAAATACCGTTATCATCATAAAAACAGATTAGCTTGCCCAAACCCAAAGTGCCGGCTAATGAACAAGCTTCATGCGAAATGCCTTCCATCAAACAGCCGTCACCCAGGAAAACATAAGTATGATGATCTACAATATTGTAGCCAGGGCGATTAAATTCGGCCGCCAATACTTTCTCTGCCAAAGCCATGCCTACTGCATTTGTGATACCCTGACCCAACGGTCCTGTAGTAGTCTCCACGCCGGGAGTGTAGCCGTATTCCGGATGCCCAGGTGTTTTTGAATGGAATTGACGGAATTTTTTAAGTTCTTCCATCGGCAAATCATAACCAGTTAAGTGTAACAAAGCATAAATCAACATGGACCCATGCCCGTTAGATAGAACAAACCGATCACGATCAACCCAACCCGGATTGCCAGGATTATGACGCAAGTGGTGAATCCACAGCACCTCAGCAATTTCAGCCATACCCATCGGCATACCGGGGTGACCGGAATTGGCTTTTTGCACGGCATCCATCGCCAATGCGCGCACCGCACTGGTCAAATCTTTAAATACCGTCGCATCAAAATCCTTGAAAGTCCCCATCGATACTAGCTCCCTAATTTTTCAGAAAAATAAAGTAAATAAAAGTGCACATTATCCCCTAAGATAAGGGATACGACAACTAGAGACCTTCATTCTGCGTCCAAAACCAATTTGCAAAAAAAGAATTCCACCTACTGTCAGAATCAATTTTCCTGCAACCTAACCTTCAATAGTTGATATTTCAACGTAACAGCACAGAAGAAAAACCACTAAAAACCCCATTTCTAACAAAAATACAGTGCAACCTGTGAATTTATTTGGCAGAATTGGGCTATTCGAAAATAACCTTTCATTTACCGGGGAATTAAAAATGAAATATAAGAGCCTTCAGGAATTCAGCGCGTATGTGACTGAGCGCAATCCTAATCAACCAGAATATATGCAGGCGGTTACGGAAGTTGTTGAGAGCTTGTGGCCCTTCATAACGGAACACCCACGGTATGCAGAACATGGTTTGCTGGATCGCTTGGTCGAACCGGAACGTGTGATAATATTTCGCGTATCCTGGGTCGACGATCATGGTGAAGTTAAGGTCAATCGAGGTTACCGGGTTCAGCACAGCTCTTCCATTGGCCCTTACAAAGGCGGTGTCCGGTTTCATCCTTCGGTGAATCTGTCAATTCTGAAGTTTCTGGCGTTTGAACAAACCTTCAAAAATGCATTGACGACGCTACCGATGGGTGGTGGCAAGGGTGGCTCCGATTTCGACCCGAAAGGTAAAAGCCCAGGTGAAGTTATGCGCTTTTGCCAAGCTTTTATCAGCGAGCTATTTCGCCATATTGGTTCGGATACCGATGTCCCCGCCGGTGATATTGGTGTTGGTGGACGCGAAGTCGGGTTCATGGCGGGGATGATGAAAAAACTATCCAATCGAGCTGACTGTGTATTTACTGGTAAAGGATTGAGTTTTGGCGGATCAATGATTCGTCCGGAGGCAACGGGTTATGGCACGGTGTATTTTGCTCAAGAAGTATTGCGGCAGGCAGGACGTTACATGGAAGGGATGCGTGTCTCGGTTTCCGGCTCGGGTAATGTGGCCCAGTTTGCCGTAGAGAAAGCCATGGCACAAGGCGCCAAGGTGGTTACTGTATCTGACTCCAGCGGCACGATCGTAGATGAAAATGGCTTTACCTTGGAAAAACTGGCGATATTGGCCGAAGTAAAGAATCATCTGTATGCACGACTGGATGAATATGCAAAACGTGTCGCCGATGTCACTTTTCTGCCAGGAGAGAACCCTTGGCATGTGCCGGTACAAGTGGCATTGCCATGCGCAACGCAAAATGAAATCACAGGAACTGATGCGCAAACACTGGTTAACAACGGCGTTATCTGTGTTGCCGAGGGCGCAAACATGCCGTCGACTGCTGAAGCGGTCGAATGTTTTATCCATAACAAAGTACTCTATGCGCCGGGTAAAGCAAGTAATGCCGGCGGTGTCGCCACTTCGGGCCTAGAAATGAGCCAGAATGCAATGCGTTTGTCTTGGACTCATGAAGAGGTCGATGCACGCCTACAAGCGATTATGCAGGCCATTCACAAATCATGCCTGAAATATGGCACCAAACCCGATGGCAGCGTTAATTACGTGGATGGCGCCAATATCGCCGGTTTTGTCAAAGTGGCTGATGCTATGCTGGGTCAAGGCGTTGTTTAATCATCATTACCCGACTGGCTGCGGATTTTTTTCCGGGACTTGAAGTATGATGCTGGGTTTTCACAACAAGGATGTGGAAACCCAAACTAGCTATAAAATATTTGCTCCATTTCTTGATTGTAAGTACCCTCCATTGATTGTGTTCCTGCGCGGGAAATAGCTATGAGAAATTATCTTTTAGGGCTAATATTTTTAGTCTTTTCTGGAACGCTATCTGCAAGCAAGGACCTTGATTTTATCGCCGCGCGCGAGGCCTTTCTGGCCGGCAATGCTAAACGCTTAGATGAATATGCCGCAAGGTTGCAGCACCACGTACTTGGACCCTATGTGGAGTATTTTAAATTGCGCATGCGGTTGCAAACCACCGATACTGCCAACATTCGATACTTTCTCACACGCTATGACGGCGATTTGGTTGCGGATCGATTACGCGGCGATTGGCTCAAGATCTTGGGCAAAAATCAGCAATGGCTACTTTTTGAAACTGAATATCCGCTGTCAGTGAATAGAGATACTGAGCTCTTGTGCTATTACTATCAGAACCGCCTGAATGCGAAAGATAATTCAGTGCTGTCGGAAGTACGGTCATTGTGGTTTACGCCGACCAGTCAGCCCGAAAGCTGCACACAAGTTTTTCGAACGTTAATCTACAGCGGACAGATTACGCTGGAAGATATCTGGACCCGAATTCGGCTCGCTCTGGAAGAGGGTCAAACTGGCGTGGCTACGCACATTAATCGTTATTTGCCTAACAGCGAATCGTTAAACAGCGCTGACTTGAATAATGCAGCCAAGAATCCGTTGCGTTATCTGGATACTTTAAAAAACAAAATTAAATCGCGCAGTGACCGCGAAATTGCCTTGTTTGCGCTATTGCGTCTGCTGCGCAATGATACCAATCAAGCCTATGTGCAGTGGTTAAAGATCAAAAACCAGCTTACTCCATTTGATCGTTCCTTCTTCCTTGGAAGGCTCGGATACCGCGCAGCAATGCGGCATGATCCACGTGCTTTGGATTGGTTCCGGAAAGCTCAGAATGCACCACAAATCTACCCACCTTCGGATATCGTGCTTGCCTGGCAAGTACGCGCAGCTTTGCGGGTCACTCACTGGGATGAGGTGCTGAAGACTATCGAAAAAATGTCACTCACCGAGCAGCAGATTGATACTTGGCGCTACTGGAAAGCGCGCGCGTTAATCGCCAAGGGCCGAATGCTGGATGCAAATAATATTTTAATACCGCTCAGCGATGAACACAGTTTTTATGGCCAATTGGCACGGGAGGAGCTGGGCACCACACTCAGCATCGCAGGCAAAACTTATCGCGCAAACGCTAACGAGGTATCCGCAATGGAACGTAGATCCGGCATACAGCGAACACTGGCTTTTGCGCGCATGAATTTACGCACTGAGGCATTTCGTGAATGGAGTTGGACCGTTCGGCAATTTTCCGATATGGAATTACTGGCTGCATCGGAAGTAGCGCGCCGTCAAGGTATGTATGACCGCGCGATCAATACTGCGAATAGAACGGTAACGCAACATGATTTTAGTTTGCGTTTTTTATCTCCACATCGGGAAGCACTGAAAAATGTATTGCGACGGCATGAGCTGGATGAAGCTTGGGTGTATGGTCTAATCCGACAGGAAAGCCGCTTTATCGCAGATATTAAATCCCATGCGGGGGCAACAGGCTTGATGCAATTGATGCCAGCCACGGCCGAATGGGTTGCCAAGCAATTGGGAATTCCAAATTTCCGACAGAATCTCGTAGTGGATGTGAATACTAACTTACAATTAGGCACTTATTATCTTAAGCACGTGCTGAGCACGTTGGATAATCAACCGCTGTTGGCTTCAGCTGCCTACAATGCCGGGCCGGGTCGCGCTAGACGCTGGCGCGACGACACTAGAATGTTGGAAGGCGCCATCTATGCAGAAACAATTCCTTTTAATGAAACTCGGGATTACGTTAAGAAGGTTTTGAAGAACTCGATGTATTACGCCAAAGTGCTCGATCATGGGGATAATTCACCAACACTCAAGGAGCGCCTAGGAGTTGTGAGGGCGAAATAATCATTGAAAACGTATCTCGTAGGCGGCTCGGTACGCGATGAACTGCTCGGATTACCGGTCAAGGATCATGATTATGTGGTAGTAGGTGCTGCACCGGAGGAAATGGAGCGATTAGGCTATCGTCCAGTGGGCAAGGACTTTCCGGTTTTCTTGCATCCGCAGACAAATGAGCAATACGCACTAGCCCGGACTGAACGAAAAATTTCACTCGGATATAAAGGATTCGAAGTATTTACTTCCCCCCAGGTTACCTTACAGGAAGATCTGGCACGTCGGGACCTCACCATCAACTCGATTGCCAAAGACGCAGACGGCAATATCATCGACCCTTTTAATGGTGTCACTGATCTGGAAGCTGGTATTTTACGCCATATCAGTCCGGCATTTGCGGAAGATCCGGTACGTATTCTCAGAGCTGCCCGCTTTGCAGCGCGCTTCGGTTTCCGCATTGCGCCGGAAACAATGACACTAATGAATGATATGGTACACAACGGCGAAGTCGATGCACTGGTACCGGAGCGTGTCTGGCAAGAGCTCGCGCGCGGATTGATGGAGAGGACCCCCTCCAGAATGTTTTATATACTGAAGGAATGCGGTGCCTTAGCACGGATTATTCCCGAAGTGAACGTGTTGTTCGGCGTTCCGCAACCCGAGCATGTACATCCTGAAATCGATACCGGTGTGCATCTTATGATGGTAATTGATTATGCCGCCGCTCAAAACTATTCGTTACCGGTACGCTTTGCCGCGCTGACCCATGATTTGGGCAAAGGCACTACATCGCCCGAAGAATGGCCGCGCCATATAGGCCATGAAGCACGCAGCATCGAATTGACAAAGAATTTGTGTGAACGCATCAGAGTTCCTAAAGAGTCACGTGACCTCGCGTTGCTGGTTGCCCGTTATCACGGCGATGTACACCGGGCAGAAGAACTTAAACCATCCACCATGGCAAATATGCTGCAAGTGGTCGATGCTTACCGTAAACCAAGGCGATTTGAGGAATTTTTGCAAGCTTGTGCATGCGATTTTCATGGCCGCCCGGGCTATGCAATCAGGCCCTATGTGCAGGCAGATCGATTTCGAAAAGCATTTCTTGCGGCAAAAAAAGTGGATGCCGGTGCAATTGCCGCCGAACTCAGGCAGAATTTACCTGAATCAACTGCATTGCCTAGCGCTATTAACACCAAAGTACGTACAGCGCGTATTGCCAGAATAAAAGCTGAACTGATTTAGCTAAAGTACATAAGTTTTAGTTGCGGCGCTTCATTTACTGTTGTCGTGTATCATCACATGCAGCTTCGTCAACTTGCCAATACGGTCTATCAAGTGTAGTCGGCTCAGCGCCAACTCCTGCAGCGTATAATTTTTACGTGAACTACTGCAAGGTTGCGACATGGCATGTATCTGAATCTGAAGAATTTTCGAAAAATAACCAATAACTGCGATTATCACGAAATTAACTCCAGCAAAAATATCACCGTACTTATCCTCATTCTTTTACTTTAGCTATTTCAGTGACTTCACACTGAATTCGTTTAGGATCGTGCATTGTATCGCTCCAAGCAAGTGAGCGGTAGTTAAAGCCATTTTCGATTGCTGGCTTGATAATATCAAAGTAAGGCGATATATCGAAATCCCTTGGAGTAAACAAACTGTGATGACGGATATGGTAAATATCTGCATAACAATCAGCGCGCGCGGGATCATCTGACCAAGTGCGCTGAATCTCCGGCAGAATTGGATAACGCACCGATTCGAAGGCTTGTGCTATTAGAGTGGAACAAATTGCCCGTGTCGGATCGTTACTTCCTAATGCCAGCATGCGCCTGCGGAATCGTGTAGGAACCGGGATCGTTGGGAGTAGATAGCGCAAGAGATCAAAAATATGCTTAAGGTCATAATGATGTCCGATGCGTGCAACTGCATAATCGACAACGCGTTTGCGATCATCATTACTCAAACCGACAGGACGGCAGATGCGGGTATGCATTTGCGCATAATGCGCCAGTGTAATAGCGCGCACACCCTCTTTCAGATCGGCCTCGATCAGTACTCGGGGGAGTTCCCAGGGAGCGCCATGCGGAAGTACATTGCCGATGTAAAGTGCTGCATGTGACCAAGTGGATTGCGTCAGATATTTGATAGCGACACTGACGCGTGTATTTCCCTCCACCAATAGCACATCGCCGGGCTGCAAGGTAGCAGCAAGATTTTCCTGACTGATTGTTGCAACCTGAATGCTTTGTCGTACCTGCTTGGTTAAAAAACGGGCCAATCCACGCCCCATGATTTCAGTCACTTGCCCCATGAATTTTTCCTATGATGGCGTAATTATCGCTATATAAATGTTCTGTAATTAAACCTCTCTCCATTATATGTATCTACAATACGTTTTGTGATTAAAAAATTCGCTTAAAATTATGAATGAGCATGCTTCTTATTTGCTGGGATTAGTAATCTCCGGTGCGGTTGTTACTATGTGTGTAATATTGCATTATGAAACATTGCGTTTTTTAAGTCGTACGATTGGTGTGCACGTGCATAAACGCGTCGGAGTGCTGATCGTCATGCTGGGTTTGTTGGTGGCGCACGTACTCGAAATTGTGATTTTTGCTTTAGGCTATATGCTGATGCATCATAGCCCCGATATGGGGCACATTACCGGCATGAATGAAGGCAATTTATTTGATTTTATTTATTATTCATCGGTTGTATACACAACCGTCGGATTCGGTGACTTATTACCCGTTGGTGCCATCCGCATGCTGAGTGCTGCTGAGGGTTTAGCAGGCCTTGCCATGATAACCTGGTCAGCTTCTTTCACTTTCTTAGCGATGCAGCGACTATGGCCGCATCTGTTATCTCAATCAAAAAAGGATTCAAAAGATTAGATCTTGATCTGGCGTCTTTTTTCAATACAACACAAATAAAAAATTAAACTTGCTCGACAGATGTTATCGTTTAGCGCGTACATTACGTACTATAAGGTATAGAAAATCCAACAATTTCTGCTCGGAATGATTCACTAAAGGCAAAAAATTCCTTTTAATTATGATCTTGTGCGCTTATTCCGAATCGACTATATACGATAGTAATTAACTACGTAACTTGTCTAGAAAAAGTGTTGGACTAAGAATGATATTATTTCGCTATAAAATGAACAGTTGGAGAAATCATGCCTCACTCAGAACCTGAATCCGGTTTGAATTTTAATTTCATCATGCCAATCGCATTATTGGCGGTATTACTAGTTGTACCTTTCTCAATCAATGCATTGTTGCACATGCTATCGGCTCAGAGGGGAGTTAATCCGGTGATTATGAAATTACCGGTCGATAGCGCGGCAATTACGATTCCGCCAACAGTCAAACAATATGAAGGCTTTGAAGTAATTCTCAATTTGGAAACGAAGCATCTTGCCAGATTTTTGAACGAAATTGTTGCCACAGCTTCCGAGGGTACTTCGATACAGGGAATTAGCGGTGCGGTGTCCTCCAACATGAAGGCAGAAATTGCCGGAGCAACGTTCGAAATTGATCGGCAGGGACCGCAAGATCCGATTTCAGACTATGGTGGCGCAGCAAAATGGCGCTGGTGGGTGACGCCGGATTCTTCGGGTGAGCACGTATTAAAATTCCAGTTGCACTTATTGGCACAAAATAGTGTACAAACTAAAAACACAATACTTGGCCTTGCCGAGGCAAACTTTTCTGTTCGGGCAAATCCAATCGAATGGGTTAAACGGAACACGATTTGGGTAGTTTTACTGCTATCAATTTCGATAGCGATTATGTATGGATTGCGACGACGTTACTCGCAATGATTGCAATTTTTTATTTGCGATCAATATAACTAAAAATCGGTTAAAGATTCTTATCTAACCACTTGAAAAAAATCAAATGAACCTTATATCAGCATCGAAAGTGTATTTTCTGTAACTGTTAAACCGCCGCTTCAATTGGTTAGGGATGTGGGATTGAACGAGGCGTTGACATTGAACTTGCATGATGTGTTTTTAATTTATAAGGAGAAATTATCATGGCTATTACACGTTATGAACCTTGGGGCTTATTGAGTCAACTACAAAGAGAGTTGGAACGTGGTGTCGCTGAGGGTTCGACCGCAACCGCGGAATGGGCACCCGCTGTGGATATTAAGGAAGGAGCTGATAAATTTGTCATTCATGCGGATATTCCAGGGGTAAAACCGGAGGAAATTGACATCAGCATGGAAGATGGCGTACTTACTATTAAGGGAGAAAAGAAATCTGAAAGCAAAACAGAGAAAGAAGGTTATAAACGTGTTGAACGTACTTATGGTTCCTTCTACAGGCGTTTCAGTTTACCAGACACCGCGAATGCCGATGCAATCTCCGCATCGTCAAAACACGGCGTACTAGAAGTAGTTATCCCGAAACGGGAAGCAATACTGCCGAAAAAAATCAATGTATCGGCAGTTGAGTAATTCAATTTATTTTGATGGTTGTTGTAAAAATGGAGCTTATGGGCTCCATTTTTATTAATACATTTTTGCCAAGCTGATTAAAGCATGACAAAATCGCCTCCCTGTTGCTTATCAAAAAGCAGAATCTAATTATTCCCGTAAAAAATAAACCTTACTGATGCCGCTCATTACACTGGAAAACGCCTGTTTGGCTTTTGGCCACCATGCTTTACTCGATCATGCAAATTTGCAACTAGATCCAGGAGAGCGTGTAGGATTAATTGGCAGAAACGGCGGAGGTAAATCAAGTTTGCTGCGTGCCTTGGCAGGAGAAATCAAGGTGGATGACGGAAAACTTTGGCGCGCACCTAATTTAAAGCTGGCTCACGTTTCACAAGAACCGCTCTTGAATCCTGCCAATACGGTGTATTTGGAAGTTTCAACTGGCTTAGGCAATATTAGCCAAATATTGTTAGATTATCATGCTGTCTCGCATGCGTTGAGTGAAACAACAGATGATACTGAAGCGTTGCTAATTCGACTGCAGGATTTACAAAGTACTTTGGAAGTGGAAGACGGCTGGAGTCTGCAAGCAAAAATAGAAACAGTAATCGATAAGTTGAATCTGCCTGCGGATACCTTGATTGAACATCTTTCCGGTGGCTTAAAAAAGCGCGTGGCGTTGGCGCGCGCACTGGTAATATCGCCGGATGTGCTGTTGCTGGATGAGCCCACCAATCATCTGGATTTTTCTTCGATTGAATGGCTGGAAGGATTATTGCAAGATTTCTCCGGCAGTGTTTTGTTTATTACGCATGACCGCCGTTTTCTGGATAATGTGGCAACCAGAATTATCGAACTGGACCGTGGAAATCTGGAAAATTTTTCTGGAAGATTCAAGGATTATCAGCGTAAGAAAGTAGAATTGCTCGAGGTTGAAGCGGTGCATCAGCAAAAATTCGATAAAATACTGGCACAAGAAGAAGTTTGGATACGAAAAGGCATCGAAGCACGACGCACGCGCAATGAGGGCAGAGTACGAAGATTGGAAGCGTTACGTCTAGAACGCACAGCAAGAAGGGAAAAATCCGGCAAAGCCAACATCAATGTCGATGTCGGCGAGCGTTCGGGAAAATTAGTGGCTGAGCTGGAGCATGTCAATAAAAGTTATGGCGAAAAAATAATTATCAAAGATTTCTCTTGTCGCATCATGCGAGGGGACCGGGTGGGGCTATTGGGTCCTAATGGCGCTGGAAAATCAACCTTATTAAAATTAATCTTAGGTGAATTAGCACCGGATTCCGGAGAGATTCAACAAGGAACCAAGCTGGCAGTTGCTTATTTCGACCAAATGCGTGAGCAACTCGATGAAGAAATGGTTCTAACCGACACTATCAGTCAAGGTTCGGACTTTATCGAGATTAATGGTAAACGCAAACACGTCATCAGTTACCTAGAAGATTTTCTGTTTCCTCCGGAGCGTGCCCGCTCACCGGTCAAATCACTGTCGGGTGGAGAGCGTAACCGACTGTTACTAGCACGATTATTTACTCGCCCAGCCAATGTACTGGTATTGGATGAACCCACCAATGATCTGGATATCGAAACGCTAGAGTTACTGGAAGCATTGCTGCAGGACTATACTGGCACGTTGTTTCTGGTCAGTCACGATCGCGAATTTCTAGATAATGTAGTTACACAAGTAATTGCTTTTGAAGGAAATGGAAAATTATGTGAGTATATTGGCGGTTATGAAGAGTGGATACGTGTAAAACGTTTTGAAGATAATATCAGTCAGCAAAAAACATTATCCAACCTGCCAGATACTTCACCAACCAAAATTTCCAAATCATCCAAATCTGTTCTAACAAAAAAAATTAGTTATCAGGAAGCTAAGGAACTTGAAGCGTTACCTGGTAAAATAGATGTATTGGAACATGAGCAGGCCAATATTATTTGGCGCCTGAATGAGCCAACAATCTATCGCGATTATCCCGACGAAGTAAAGGCATTACAAAAACGCCTTTCAATGATTGAAAAGGAACTGACAGATTGCTTAACAAGATGGGAAAAATTGGAATCAATATCCGCCAAAGACTTGAGTACCTGAGACCAGCATTTCCCTATAAACAACATGGACATACTCACACTTTTCATTGACCAAACCGGGCGTATCGTTTAAAGTTCAAGTTTTGAGAGAAGGAGGATTAGATGAAACAAAAATTAATTATGAATTTATTACTTGCCATGGGTCTGCTCTTGGCATTTACAGGCGCATCTCAAGCGGAAGGAGAAGGAGATGCAGTTGCGGCAAAAGACAAACTTTCAATGTGTGAAGGTTGCCACGGAATTCCAGGATACAGAACAGCTTTTCCTAGTGCTTATAATGTTCCCAAACTGGGCGGACAGCATGAAGAATACCTCGTTAAAGCGTTGGAAGCGTACAAAAATGGCACGCGCAACCATCCGACCATGAATGGCTTGGCTAAAACGCTATCGCAACAAGATTTCAAAGATTTTGCTGCTTATTATTCTAAAAATTAATTAAGTCATTTACGCAAGGAACGAATTATGAAGAATTATGTAATTGCTGCAGTAAGTGCAGTGGCCTTGATGCTATCAAGTCAAATAGTGGCTGCTGATATTGAAGCAGGTAAAAGCAAAGCGGCTGAAGTGTGTGCATCATGTCATGGTGTCGATGGAAACAGTCCTGCACCAAATTTCCCTAAGATTGGCGGACAGTACAGGACCTATTTAGCAAAGGCATTGAATGATTACAAATCCGGTGCACGAAATGATCCTATCATGACTGCGATGGCAGCCAACTTGAGTGCAGCAGATATTGACAACCTGGCTTTTTACTATTCAAGCCTACCGGGCACTTTGAATTCGAACAAATAAAGAAAGTAGATTTAATAATTCTATTTGTAGCTGAAATTTAAAGGCGGGATAAATATCACAATCTATTTGGTTTTATCTCGCTTTTAATTAAATTATCGAATTTAATCGCTTGTCCAGACAATCAAAATAGATGGTTGCATCCGGCGCAGATTGATAGCGCTGCGCTTGCCAAATCATTTCTGCTAGGCATTCCATTACCTGATGGGCAGCATCGTGATGGCTTCCCGTTTTTTCCTGTAATCGAGCAAATCGTTCACAAATGCCAATTGGCTGATTGATTGATAGCTGTTCTTTAATCGCCACATGCATACTCATATGCAAGAATGGATTCGTATCACCCATTTCAGGCAAAAAGTCCTTATCTAAATATTGATCGACGTTATCAAGTAAGGCCTGGTACTCCTGATGTTGCAGTATTACCTCCAACGCAATTGCTTCAATCCCGGATAACACCTCCTGCTGGCGGTATTTACGCCAAGTATCAAAAAATAACTGGCGCGCTTGTTCTCGAGATGGTTTAAACATAGACATAGGACTGCTGAGGTTAAATATTTTTATTCTTAAATTCACACAGATGATTAATTTTACATGCTGAACATTCTGGTTTTCTCGCCTTACAAACATATCTGCCATGAAGAATCAGCCAATGATGCGCATCCTGAAGAAATACTTTAGGTACCACCTTGAGCAATTTCAACTCCACTTCCAGAACATTCCTTCCAGGAGCCAGGCCTGTGCGATTGGCAATTCGAAAAATATGAGTATCGACAGCAATTGTTGGTTCGCCGAAAGCTGTATTCAGAATCACATTGGCAGTTTTTCGTCCGACACCGGGTAATTGCTCGAGCAATTCTCGCGTACGGGGCACTTCACTATGATGCTGTTGCATCAACAATTGACAAGTGGCCAGGATATTCTTTGCTTTGGTTTTATATAATCCAATCCTTTGGATAAATCCTGTTAAGCCAGCCTCTCCTAAAGCAAGAACTTTTTCTGGCGTGTTGGCTTGCAAGAATAAGTTTCGTGTCGCCAAATTAACGCTTTTGTCTGTAGCCTGTGCAGAAAGAATGACTGCAATAAGCAATTCAAAAGGTGAATGGTATTCTAGCTCAGTGGTCGGATGGGGATTGGCTGATTTCAGGCATGCAAAAATTTCGTGACGCTTGATTGAGTTCATTCGGCTTTTCTGAAAGTCGATTCGTTTGTTGCCTGAACGCGTATTGCAGCTGCACGCTTAAGTGCAGCTGCAATAATAGTCTTTTTGCGCACTTCAGCGCTTACCTGGTTATCTTTCGGCGGTTGAGTAATTTTTTCAGTACGCACCTTGTTATCAACTTGTTTGATATGTGCAAGTCGTTGCTGGCGAAATTGGTAACGTGAACGCGCTCTTTCTGCAGCTTGTTTTTTAGCAACATCTGCAGGCGAGCTAGCCGAATCTGTTATTTCTTTATCAACTGGAATCATGCGAATGCAATCCATCGGGCAAGGTGCAACACACAAATCGCAACCTGTGCATTCGTCTGCGATCACCGTATGCATTTGTTTTGCAGCACCAACAATCGCATCAACGGGGCAAGACTGGATACAGAAGGTGCAACCGATACACAAATGTTCATCAATCCAAGCAACAACTTGATTGGGTCTTGGGAAGCCATATGTCGTATCGAGCGGCTTAGCCGAAACACCCAATAACCTGGAAATTCTATGGATGCCTTGTTGCCCTCCAGGTGGACATTGATTGATATCTGCACGACCTTCTGCGATAGCTTCTGCATAGGGTCTACACCCAACAAAACCACATTTCCTGCATTGGGTCTGAGGCAGAATCTCATCTATCTGGTCTACAAGCAGTTTATCCATATTCCCTATGATTAACTTTTAAATCGACACAAACCGTTTTGGCAATTTCTCCGACCAAATCAGGACCACGGTAAATTAAACCGGTATATAGCTGAATCAGGCTAGCACCAGAGCTTAATTTATCTTGCGCATCACTTGCTGACATGATGCCGCCGACACCGATGATTGGAATAGCATCTCGCAAGAAATGATGCAGTTGCCGAATTACTACCGTAGCACGCTGAGTCAATGGAGCCCCACTGAGCCCCCCGTTCACCTGTGCGAGTGCCAGATGCTCAATACCGGTTCGAGAGATAGTAGTGTTGGTTGCAATTACGCCATCTACGCAATGTTTCAGCAACAACGTTGCAATCGACTCGACTTGCTCTTGATCAAGATCGGGGGCTATTTTTACCACCATCGGCACATATTTTCCATGAATTTGTGCTAATTTAGCTTGTTCGGACTTTAATTCGCCTAACAACTGATCAAGGGCATCAGCAGCTTGTAATTGCCGTAAATCTTTGGTATTCGGTGATGAAATATTGACTGTCACGTAACTAGCGTGACAATAAACTTTCTGTAATCCGATCAAATAATCATTGATCGCTTTTTTTAGCGGCGTGTCAAAATTCTTGCCGATATTAATACCTAAGATGCCTTGATAATTCGAGCGTTTAATATTCTCTACTAACTGTTCGACACCCTGATTATTAAAACCCAGACGATTAATGATCGCGTTTGCTTCAGGCACGCGAAAAATACGAGGCGTTGGGTTGCCCGGCTGAGGTCTTGGTGTTACGGTGCCAATTTCAATGAAGCCAAATCCCAATGTCGCGAGAGCATCCAGATACTCACCGTTCTTATCTAAGCCAGCAGCCAATCCTACAGGATTAGGAA
Organism: Nitrosomonas sp.; assembly: GCF_022842015.1. Taxonomy (GTDB): domain Bacteria; phylum Pseudomonadota; class Gammaproteobacteria; order Burkholderiales; family Nitrosomonadaceae; genus Nitrosomonas. The sequence goes on from NZ_JALHQJ010000023.1 coordinate 39,349, forward strand.
ACGTCAATCCCATCACGTTTCGTGGCTGACAAGAAATAGAAACATTCTTTAGCAAGCCTAATTTACTGATCTGTTGAATTACGCCAAATGTTATTCTGTGAGCAAATTCAGGATCTAATTTAAACAACAGAGGACGAAGCAAGGTATAGAACATAAATAATTTTATCCTGAAGCGATGGCCAATTTGAATGTATCTTAAAAAATATTGTTGCCATCCAGCAGTTGCCAGCGACCATTAATCAAAACTTCGAGTGATTGAAAATTGGCCTTATACCGCATCTTCTGATTTTCTTTAATCCAATAGCCAAGGTAAAGATAGTCTAGCCCCAGCTCCCGACATTGTTCAATCTGCCATACGATATTGTAGGTGCCAAAACTTGCATGAGCAATATCCGCGTCATAGAATGTGTATACCGATGAAATACCATCGGGCAGAATGTCAATAATGCTTATCATGCGCAACTGCCCTGCTTCATGGAATTCTACCAATCTAGAATTCACATAACTTTGTAACAAAAAATTATGATATTGCTCCCGGCAATCATTATCCATGCCACCACCCAAGTGCCGTTTGGATTGGTAGCGCTGATAAAGAGCATAGTGCGCCGCTTGATAATGCAACGGATGCTGCATGGCAACTAAGTTCTGATGCCGTTTCCAAGCGCGGCGTTGGGTACGTTTGGACGTAAAAGTTTTGACATTGATACGCACCGACTGGCAAGCCTGACAATGTTCACAACAGGGGCGATAGACGTAATGTCCACTGCGGCGAAAACCCGCCTGAATCAACTTTCCGTAAGCTTTTGTATCAATCAGATGTTCTGGCGTTGCGATTTCAGAGCATGCCAATCTATCAGCCAAATAGCTGCAGGAATAGGGATTGGTGGTGTGAAATTTAAGCACGGGCAGCTCTACTCAATCAAGATGCGTTCAAAGTTCCATTTACTGCCGGGCTCGAATCCGGCAGTAATTAGACTATCCAGCTTTTGACTGAATTCCACTCTGGAAATTTCTTGCGCACCCAAGGATGCCAAATGCTGGGTTCTAACCTGGCAATCTATCACACCAAATTGCCAGAATTGTAATTGCTTTACCAGATGCACCAAGGCAATTTTTGATGCATCCTGAACCCGCGAAAACATTGACTCTCCAAAAAAAACCTTACCCAAAGCCACTCCATACAGCCCCCCCACAAGCTCACCATCGATCCAGATTTCCACACAATGCGCCAACCCCATTTCATGAAGCGCAGTATAAGCAGCAATCATTTGCGGGTGTATCCAGGTGCCTGTCTGACCTTTGCGCGGCGCCGAGCAAGCTAGCATAACCTGGGTAAAGTTGCAGTCCACACAAATCTCATAGTTAGTCTTCCTAATAGCTTTACGAAGTGAACGAGAGATTCTTAACTCATGGGGAAATAGCACCATGCGCGGATCCGGGCTCCACCAAAGAATCGGCTGGCCTTCATTAAACCAAGGAAAGATACCCCTGCTATAAGCCTCGAGCAAGCGCTGCGAAGTAAGATCCCCGCCAATGGCCAGCAACCCATTGGGCTCGCT
>NZ_JALHQJ010000024.1 GCF_022842015.1 Nitrosomonas sp.
ATCTTATTTCGCCAGTGACGCACCCCACCGCAAGTGGCAGCAAACTAAACTCATAAAAGATTCTTCTTGTATTATGAAATAGAAAACTCAATCTGCCGATCAAATAACAGCAGTTTCTTCTTCAAATAACAATACTACTTTGCTATCACTATCCATATCAATCGTCACTTTACCACCATTGACTAAGCGTCCGAATAATAATTCGTCGGCAAGCGCACTACGAACTGTATCTTGGATTAAGCGCTCCATAGGCCGCGCACCCATTAATGGATCGAAACCATACTGCGCAAGATATTTACGCAATCTCTCGGTAAATGTTGCTTCGACTTTTTTCTCTTGCAACTGATTCTCAAGCTGAATCAAAAATTTATCAGAAACCCGCTGAATAATTTCCTGGTCCAATGCAGCAAAAGAAATAACCGCATCCAGTCTATTACGAAATTCAGGAGTAAATAATCTCTTTATATCAATTAATTCATCGCCAGCAGAATTTGATTTTGTGAAACCAATTGATGTTTTCGTAAGCGCTTCCGCACCTGCATTTGTAGTCATGATAATAATGACATTGCGTAAATCCGCTTTACGTCCATTATTGTCAGTCAATGTGCCATAATCCATAACTTGCAGAAGAATATTAAAAATATCTGAATGCGCTTTCTCGATCTCGTCCAATAATAAAACAGAATAGGGATGTTTGATCACAGCCTCAGTTAACAACCCACCCTGGTCATACCCTACATAACCAGGCGGCGCACCAATCAGCCGGGATACCGCATGACGTTCCATATATTCGGACATATCAAAACGATGCAAGTAAACGCCCAAAGCATAAGCTAACTGTCTTGCCACTTCAGTTTTCCCAACACCAGTCGGACCTGTAAAAAGAAACGAACCAACCGGTTTTCTTGGATTACCTAACCCGCTTCTTGCCATTTTAATAGCCGCTGTCAATGCATTAATCGCATTGTCTTGACCAAAAACGACCGCTTTCATATCACGCCCCAAGGTTTTCAATTTACTACGGTCGTTAGTAGAAATGTTCTGCGATGGAATTCTTGCGATCTTAGCGACCACACTTTCAATCTCTCCTTTACCAATAACTTTTCGTTTCTTCGATTTCGGCAATAATCGCTGCGCGGCGCCAGCCTCATCAAGCACATCTATAGCTTTATCTGGTAAATGCCTATCATTAATATATCGTTCTGATAATTCCGCAGCAGAAACCAGTGCACTGCTAGTGTATTTAACCTTATGATGTTGCTCATAGCGTGATTTCAAGCCTCGTAAAATAGCCACTGTTTCATCCACACTTGGCTCGTTAACTTCTATCTGCTGAAAGCGCCTCGATAATGCATGGTCTTTCTCAAAAATTCCACGATATTCACTAAAAGTTGTCGCGCCAATACAACGCAATTGTCCTGTATTTAAAATCGGCTTCAGTAAATTTGATGCATCCATAACTCCGCCAGATGCAGCACCAGCACCAATAAGCGTATGAATCTCATCAATAAATAAAATAGCCGCAGGATTATCAGTTAATTGTTTTAGTAAAGTTTTTAAACGTTGCTCAAAATCTCCCCGATATTTTGTACCCGCTAATAAAGCCCCCATATCGAGTGAATAAATCTGATGCTTCAAAAGCAATTCAGGTACATTCCCCTCAACAATTCGCTTCGCTAAGCCTTCTGCAATCGCCGTTTTTCCAACACCGGCTTCTCCAACTAGCAGTGGGTTATTTTTACGGCGCCTACATAAGATTTGTATTACACGTTCAATTTCTTTTTCACGACCCACCAAAGGATCAATTTTATTTATTAGAGCCAAGTGATTTAGATTTACTGTGTAATTCTCAAGTAGCCCAGCAGAACTTAATTCATGTTCAACATCGCTTTCACCTGCAGTTTTAGCATCACTCTCATGCGACATTTTCTTAATGTTGTGTGAAATATAATTAACCACATCCAAACGAGTCACTCCTCTTTGATGCAAGAAATAGACTGCATGAGAATCTTTTTCTCCAAATATCGATACCAATACATTAGCACCCGTTACCTCCTTTTTCCCAGATGACTGAACATGCAATATAGCACGCTGAATAACACGCTGAAAACCAAGTGTAGGCTGCGTATCAACTTCCTCATCACCTTTAATCACAGGAGTATGACGTGTTATATGATCTAACAATACTGCTCGCAAATCTTCTATATCCACCAAACAGGCACTTAATACTTCAGCTGCACTTGTATTATCTAGCATCGCCAACAACAAATGTTCTACCGTAATAAATTCATAGCGCTTCTGCCTCGACTCTACGAATGCCATATGCAAACTAACTTCTAAATCTGGTGCGATCATTTCAGTTTTTCTCCATTACACACTTAAGAGGGTGCTGATTCCTTCTGCTAAATTCAACTACTTGCTTGACCTTAGTACTTGCAATATCGCCAGGGTATATACCACACAGGCCTACTCCTTCTGTATGCACCTTTAACATTATTAATGTCGCCTGTTCTTGGCTCATGGAGAAAAACAGCTTTAGTACCTCAACCACAAACTCCATTGGAGTGAAGTCATCATTTAATAGTAAAATTTTATAAAGAGGAGGCGGCTTGTGCTTAACCTTCTCTTGTGAAAGTTTAACGGTTCCAGACTTGCTCTCCGTCATGAATGTTTCCTATTCAAACTGATAAATTTCCAATCATAAATATAGTACAAAAGACACCATTACACTAGAGACATATTTAACGATTACGACAAAAATTTCAAGTATCTTGAGACAATTAACTTTCCCTTAGTCACAAAAATGGCGTAACCGCTTGACTTTAACCTAAGATTTGCGTAAAACAGCAAATGGCGTTTGACTTTAAGTTATTTACGGATCAGTTTTATCCATAAATAACCTTAATTTCAAATAGTATCAGGGTTTCCGGCCCAGTTTTTATATAGGAAGTAGAAATGGCAACAGGCACAGTAAAATGGTTCAATGATTCTAAAGGTTTTGGTTTTATTACTCCTGATGACGGTAGTGAGGATTTGTTTGCACACTTCTCGGCAATCAATATGTCTGGTTTTAAAACCCTTAAGGAAGGTCAAAAGGTGAGCTTCGATGTCACTCAAGGACCAAAGGGAAAACAAGCCTCAAATATCCAGGCCACCTAACTCTCATAACTACTGGCCAAACAATAACAAAATTTTTCTTTTACCTCTTATATAATAGCCCCTTTGCTTTGTCGAGTTACACGTAGCAAGGGGTTTACTTTCGAATTTACTCCTTATTTTATAGCCGGATAAATAACATTCATGAGTATTTAGCTCATGGAATCAATCATGGCATTACCGAAAGCCGAGCAAGAAACTTTCTTAGCATTAGTCATTTGCCGAGCAAAATCATAAGTAACAATTCCGTTCTGAATAGTCTTTTCCATAGATTTAATAATTTTGTCGGCTGCTTCACCCCATCCAATATGTCGCAACATCATTTCTGCCGATAATATTATTGAACCAGGATTTACTTGATCTTTACCAGCATACTTAGGTGCTGTGCCATGTGTAGCTTCAAAAACTGCCACCACATCGCTGAGATTAGCGCCAGGTGCTATCCCTATTCCACCCACCTGGGCAGCCAAAGCATCGGATATATAATCCCCATTTAAATTCAACGTTGCAACAACATCATACTCTTCTGGACGAAGCAAGATTTGTTGCAGAAAAGCATCAGCAATTACATCTTTGATAACAATTCCACCCAGTGTAGAAGGTAATTTCATCCAAGGTCCACCATCCAACAATTTCGCTCCGAATTCATTGGCTGCCAATGCATATCCCCACTTTTTAAATGCACCCTCAGTAAACTTCATAATATTACCTTTGTGCACAAAAGAAACCGACTCACGTTTATTATCAATGGCATACTGAATCGCTCTTCGAACAAAACGCTCCGTTCCTTCTTTTGAGACCGGTTTAATCCCGATACCAGAAGATTGAGGAAAACGTATATTCGTCACCCCCATATCTTTAACCAAAAAATTAATTACCTTTGTTACAGATTCTGACTCGGCTTCCCACTCTATGCCCGCATAGATATCCTCAGAATTCTCACGAAAAATAATCATGTCTGTTTTTTCTGGATTCTTTAATGGACTCGGAACACCGCTAAAATAGCGTACAGGTCTCAAACAAACATATAAATCTAGTTGCTGCCGTAAAGCAACATTAATTGAACGAATTCCACCACCAACCGGTGTTGTTAACGGGCCTTTAATTGAAACCACAAACTCTTTGGCCGCCTGCAATGTCTCTTCTGGTAACCATACATCTGATCCATAAACTTGCGTTGATTTCTCACCCGCATAAATTTCCATCCACGAAATTTTTCGTTGAACACCATAAGCTTTTTCAACAGCTGAATCAACAACACTACGCATTACTGGAGTGATATCAACACCAATCCCATCGCCTTCAATAAAAGGAATTATTGGATTGTCAGGCACTTTTAATGAATAATCATCATTAACCGTAATCCGCTCTCCCTTACTAGGCACTTTTATATGCTGATACATAACATCTCCAAATATTCAAAACAAATGCAATTTGCAAGAAAAACTCTGCCAATCTAAAATAAACTCGACCATTCTATGCTATGTATTATACGTGCAAACACAATACCTTTCCATGATGGCAAGCAACCCTATCCTTGCATATAGCATTACCTCGCATTTGCATCAGCAGCAATGTGGTCATTTGCCTTACAAAACCTTTTTGGAGTGTTTCATTCCCTCACAATGAATATTAACCTTCTAATTCCAAATCTATTTTGGTCTGACACTTCGCAACCAGAAATCTATGATGGTTTATTAATGCATTCTTTAGAAACACTACTATCTAAAAGTCTCTCTAGAACAAATTCATCCCTTGAAATGGAAATCTGGCTATGTAAACAGTTTAATCTGGAACAACAACATGGGAATTGGCCTATTGCACCGGTGATGTTACACCTCGACGCACCCGTTTTGGCAAAAACAAGTAAAGATTTCTGGATGCGTGCCGATCCTGTTCATCTCCGCATTGAACAAAACCATATCATGCTAGCAGACAGTCAATCTTTCGAAATCTCCCCAGAAGAAGCGGAGCAATTAATACAAGACTTGAATCATAATCTAGGTAACCAGGATTTTATTTTTACAGCTTTCCATCCCCATCGTTGGTACATTCGAATACCCAAGGCACCTGAAATTCTGACACATACACTCAGTCACGTCACATGCAAAAACATTAATGATTTCTTGCCAGCAGGAAAAGACAGCATCATCTGGCATAAAATCTTTAATGAAGTGCAAATGCTTCTGCATGAGCACCCGGTTAACCAAGCTCGTGAATCTCGCGGCGAATTGATCATTAATAGTATTTGGCCTTGGGGAGGAGGAAACATACTTCGATCAATACATACTCCTTACACACATGCATGGAGTAATAATGATTTTTCTCAATCCCTAGCACTGGCTGCTAGTAATATCAATTATTCAAATCTACCTAGAGATGTTAACAAATGGCTCCAAACTAAAATATCAGGAAATCATCTTGTAGTATTGGATTCGCTGCGTAGTCAAGCAATATACAAGAATGCTTATGAATGGCGAGAAACTCTCAGAAATTTGGAACACAATTGGTTTCTACCCTTATACACAGCAATTAAAAACGGAAAAATTAAACAGCTCACTATAACAACATCGAATGAGTCCGCTTCACATGATTTTGTAATAACACGCTCTGATCTATGGAAATTCTGGCTATTTAGTAAACCACTCTTCACTCATAGCAGAAAAATCAACTAAAAAATACTCTATATAATAGCAACAGCGCATCTTAATTTAAGCTCTCAAGAATAAGGAATTATCGTGCCAAAAAACTCATTATTAAATAACGTCAAGCCCTATTTGACTATTTGTATTTCGTTGATTCTATTGCTCATCATTATAGCAGATGCATATGTTACCAATGAGCTCCCGCCCCATTGGCAAACTGCATTATGGTTTTCTTTACTTTTTACAATACTGATAGCAATTATTCAGTTAGCGCAAACCGAGAAAAATTCCAGAAGCCTTAGCAATCAACTCAATGTTACTAAGGAAAGGCTCGGAAATGAGATTAAACATCGGCTTTGGGCAGAAAAAACAGCCTCAGAAAACAAGATAAAATCACAATTTATCGATGAAAATTTCCCTGTTATGTTGGCCTATTTTAATACTGAGCTCCGCTGTCGGTACCATAATCGAATTTTCCGCCGATGGTTTGGGTTAAATCCAGATCAGATCGATAGTCACCTTTTAAAAGAATTCTCAAATGCCGAATTCTTTTCTGATATCCAGAATAATATTGAAAAAATCCTAACAGGAAAAACAGTACATAACGAACGAATCCTTAAATCTATCAAAGGCTTTCCCTATATTTTTACAGAGCAATATCTTCCTCATATTGACAATAAAGGAAAAACTATTGGCTTCTATACATTGCACACCCCTCGCGCACAGGAAAAAAGTCGTATACCCTCAAAAAACAATAAAGATGAAAATAAAATAAAACCAGAGTTAAAACAATCCATTGAGGCACCAACCAATAACGATATAAAGCTTCAACAAAACAATCAACCATCCACATCTAAATCAGGAATTACTGCTGCACGCATTGCTCAAGCAATTGATGGCGAAGAGTTTAATCTTTATTGTCAGAAAATAATCCCTATCAAATCTACTGATGCATCCTCCTCGCATTATGAAATTCTGATTCGTATGCATGAGGAAGAAAATAGCTTGATGCCTCCAGGATCGTTCTTACCCCTAGTGGATCAATTCAAAATGATGCCCAAGCTGGATCGATGGATCATCAACCATATCGTTAAGTGGCTATCGGTTCATCCAAAAACCAATTCGGTATTTCACCTTAATTTAGCCAAAGATACTTTAAAAGATGTAACCTTCCCTAGTTTTATTCAAGATCAGTTACAAAAAACCAAGGTCGCCGGCTCTAGTCTTTGTTTTGAAATTGAAGTTTCAGATGCAGAAGACAGTACAGCAGACACACATATCTTCACACAAAAGATTCATGAATTGGGTTGTCTGGTTTCACTCTGTAGCTTTAGCGATAATTCTGAGTCATTAAATCTGCAGAGTAAAATAAAAGTGGACTACCTGAAAATCGATGGCAGCATTGTTTGCAATATACTTCGCGACGAAGAAGATTTAGCCAAAATAATAGCTATCAATCAGATCGCTCAAGATGCTACTGTCAAAACGATTGCTGAATTAGTCGAGACGGATGATATCATTGCGAAATTACAAGAAATTGGCATCGATTATGCACAAGGATTTGGTATTGCAAAACCTCACCCCTTTAATGATCTTGAAACTTAATCCCAGATCATAAATGCCGTTCAATATATTAAGAAGGAGAACAATTGCTCGCCAGTTCCAGAAGCCACTAGTCAATGCTTTTCAGCATATCACAATGCCTTGACCATATGCTCAACGACTTTCTTAGCATCTCCGAATATCATCATAGTTTTATCCATATAGAATAGATCATTATCAAGACCAGCATAACCCACTGCCATACTGCGCTTTACAACCATAACCGTACGTGCTTTATGCGCATCTAATATCGGCATACCGTAGATAGGACTGCCTGGAACGTTTGCTGCCGGATTCACCACATCATTTGCACCTAACACCAAGACGACATCTGTATTTGAAAAGTCGCTATTTATTTCTTCCATTTCCTGGACTTGCTCATAAGGAATTTCAGCTTCTGCCAATAATACATTCATGTGCCCAGGCATACGCCCGGCTACTGGATGAATAGCAAAGCGAACATTAACTCCTTTTTTATGCAATACCTCAGCCAATTCCTTAACTGCGTGCTGCGCCCTTGCAACTGCCAAACCATATCCTGGAATGATGATCACACTATCTGCATTACCCATCAAAAAAGCTGCATCTTCTGCGCTCCCGCTACGATGAGTCTTCTGGGCACCATCCGTAGATACGATTGCTCCACCATCGCTGCCAAAACCACCCAATATGACAGATAAAAATGGCCGATTCATAGCTTTACACATAATGTAAGACAGAATAGCACCCGAACTACCCACCAAAGAACCGGCAATAATCAACATCGGATTACCTAACGAAAAACCAATGCCTGCTGCAGCCCAACCAGAATATGAGTTAAGCATCGATATCACGACCGGCATATCAGCGCCACCAATAGGAATAATAATCAGAAATCCCAATACGAAGGCAATTGCAGTCATAGCAATAAACGCGGTCCAGTTCGTCGTCTCACTAAAAAAGAACCACAAACCAAATCCAACCATGGCAATTGCCAGCAATAAATTCAGTATATGCTGGCCACTGAAAACAATAGGTGTGCCGCTCATGCGGCCAGACAACTTCAGAAATGCAATAACTGAACCAGACCAAGTCATTGCGCCGATAAAGGTGCCCAAGAACAATTCTAGTTTACTACCTGCCGGTAAAATCGCAGGTAACCCGAAAGAAACTGGATTATTGATCGCTGCAATCGCAATAAATACTGCTGCCAGACCAACCAATGAGTGCATAAAGGCAACCAATTCGGGCATTGCAGTCATCTGTACGCGTTGAGCCACAATCGCACCGATAGTACCTCCCACCGCAATACATCCCAAAATCAAGAGCCAGTTCTGCGTAAGCGTCAAAGTTGTGGCAACCGCAATCGCCATTCCCACCATACCAAACAAATTTCCACGACGCGCTGATTCAGGCGAACTTAGGCCTTTTAGTGCAAGTATAAAAAATACTGAAGCAACTAAATATGCAAGTGCTACCATATTGGCTGACATTTACGCATTTCCTTTTTTATCTTTTCTCTTGAACATTTCCAGCATCCGTTGACTCACCAGAAACCCGCCAAAAACATTGATTGCTGCCAGCGTAACTGCAACAGCACCTAACCAAACGCCCCAGTCGGTCTCCGTTGGCCCTGCAGCCAACATTGCACCAACAAGAATAATACCGGAAATAGCGTTAGTCACTGACATCAGAGGGGTATGCAAAGCCGGTGTAACATTCCACACAACATGATAGCCAACAAAAACTGCCAGCACAAAAACCGTTAGATTGATAATAACCGGATCAATTTCACCAATCATATTTACTCCTTTATAATTTGTTAACTGTACTTTCTCTATGCAGCAACTGATAAAGCGTCTTTCTTAGTTATCGTTGAGATTATGACTTTCCGATGACTTCCCCACCTGCACATAGCAATGTTCCCGCAATAATTTCATCTGAGCGGTCTATTTTCAATGCATCATTTTCCTGATCAAGCATCAAATTAAGAAAATTCATCAGATTTCGTGCATATAATGCACTAGCGTCGGCCGCCACCAAACCAGGAAGATTCGCAATTCCAATCAGATGCACACCATGTTTAAACACATTCTTATTTAATTCGGATAATGGACAATTACCACCTGCTTCAACTGCCATGTCAACAATAACCGAACCTGGCTTCATCACTTGCACGGTTTCCTCTTTGACCAAAACGGGCGCTGGGCGCCCCGGAATTAAAGCGGTTGTAATAATGATATCTGCCAAAACCGCGCGCTCATGGACCAAATCTCCTTGCCGCCGCTTATAATCATCCGACATTTCCGCCGCATACCCTCCCGCTGTTTCAGCTTTGGCTTTTTCTTCATCACTAAGTGGCACTTCCACAAACTTGGCCCCCAGACTCTCTACCTGCTCCTTAACTGCTGGTCGCACATCGAAAGCTTCAACCACTGCACCCAATCTCTTGGCGGTTGCAATGGCCTGTAATCCAGCAACACCTGCACCCAGGACTAGAACTCGCGCCGCTTTTACAGTACCAGCTGCCGTCATCAGCATAGGAAAAAATTTTTGGTAGACATTTGCCGCCACAATCACCGCTTTGTAGCCCGCAATGTTTGCCTGTGACGACAAAACATCCATATTTTGCGCACGAGAAATACGTGGTAATTTCTCCATCGCAAATGCAGTTAATCCATGCTGTGCAAGTGCATCCACGCCTTCCTTTTGATGCGGCGACAACAGCCCCAACAATACCGCATCCTTACGCATCATCGCTAATTCGCTGGATTCCGGACCACGCACTTTGAGTACAATTTGTGATTGCGCATACAATTCAGCCACATCAGCCACTATCGTTGCACCCGCCTCTTGATAGGCTGAGTCCGGTATACTGGCACCAGCGCCAGCACCTAGCTGGACTGAAACCTTATGAACACCCTTGGCAGTATATTTTTTCACGGTCTCCGGTGTGGCTGCCACACGCGTTTCTCCACCGCAAATCTCTGCTGGTATGCCTATATGCATTGATAATCTCCCTTTTCTTACCTATCTGCTTGCAGATAAAACTAACATTGAGTTTAAATTTTTTAATGAATAGCGGATTATAAATCAATTTGCGCGCAATGCATTAAATGGATCAGGAAAAACTTGATATGGCATGATCTTAGGTTATACAGACAATTTCTTGCAGCGATTAAGCTCAAACCCAATAAAAGGATCAAGATGCATAAGTATATATCCAATTACTATGCTTCTTATCAAGTTCTCGGTAAAGAATTTTTTGAATCGTCGAAGCAAAATGCTCAGCAAGGTTATCCGCCTAGCACCTTATTCGCTCAATTCATTAAATTCATTTTCTAGTTGTTGTGTAATCCGCTTCAACAAAAGCGGAATCTTTGCCAGCAATGTTTCCGCATCGGACCAATTATTATTGGCGCTCGCTTTCTCAAGCGCCTCACATAAATCAGCGAAACTTAAGGCGCCGATTGTTCTTGCTGAAGATTTTAATTTATGACCTAAACGACCCAGCGCTGGAAGATTCTTTTCAGTCTGTGCCACTTCCATTTCCGAAAGCGTATCATTGGCAACCTCAATAAATTTAAGACCAAACTTTCGTACTAGCACAGAATTGTCATGAAACATCAGGCGCATTTTTGCGATATCAACCGGCAATGACGCATCCGGCAACGATTCTTCTTCTGCTTCATTAGTCACTACAGCTCAGACTCCGTTTTTTAAACAACGGTCAACCCATCGATTTGTTAGTTTTTCTTGCACAGTATTTTGGCGCAAACGTGTATTCAATCCCGAAAAATCTACTTGATCCAAAGGTTGATCTTGATTGAAGCAGGAAAATACATACGTAATCTTTCCTGTTTCCGGATCCTGATGCGGTTGCAGACATTGTGCGCATATCTCCTTCATCATGCACTGCATAGGCGAATTAATCGAACCAATTGCAAAATGATCTGCTTTCAAGTAAGGTTTCAACTGGTTATGACGAGCTAAACCGACAGCAGCCATCATGCGATCTGAACCAATTGCAATGATATGATCGGCTTCAGTCAATGCCACCGGTTGCACACCTAATTCACCGCTGGCATAAGCCACCATTGCTTGCACGATATTTCCCACATAGCTTTTATCCTGAGGGCGCGTGGCTGTAAAACCTGGCGACTCATCGCAGCACCATATGACAATGTCTGCTGCAGCCTCGATTTCAGCCACTTTATATCGATCGACCAATTTCTTATAACCAGCAAAATATAACACCTTCGATCCGGCCGCACGCGCGGCTGCACCAATAGAAAACAACACCGCATTGCCTAAACCACCACCCACTAACACCACAACCTTATTCTCCGGGATCTCTGTCGGTGTTCCGGTAGGCCCCATCAGCACAACCGGCTCACCCGGTTTCAGCATCGCACACAAATTAGAGGATCCGCCCATTTCCAAAACAACGAGTGAAACCAGTCCGCGCTCGATATCCACCGATGCACCCGTCAACGCCAAACCCTCCATCGCCAGCCTAGTATCTCCGGCAATTGTTGCTAGCGTTGCATAATTCTGAAAGCGATAAAATTGACCAGGCTGAAAATGCTCTGCTGCCATTGGAGCATGTACAACCACTTCAATGATATTGGGAGCAAGCCTCTCTACTTTAGAGACTGTTGGACGTAGCTGATTATTCAAGCCTGTAAAAAACTGCTGTATCGACTGATTTAACTTTGGTTTAACACGCTCCAATACCCGATGCACCACGGGATAGCCCTGCTTTGCACTCGACATCGCCTTCACTACATTCCCAGAATAAGATGGATGCAAATCACCAAAAAAACTGATAAAGCGGCCATCCTGACCATCCCGATAACGACTGAGCAACACCATCGGTGTTTCTGGTTTGGGATTACCATAGGCGGGCTGCACTGGATTCCCTTCCTCATCGCAAGCTGCAAAATAACGACCGTTGAGTTTGAATAGTTTTTCATCTTCCCGCGCCAGCACTGTATTAGGCTGGGTACCAGCAGCAACCAACAATGCACGCGCTGGTAACTCTACATTGCCCGTATTTTGCCATTGTCCGGTTTCATCCCGTTTTTGCACTCCAAATTGCACCGATTGCGTGTGCCCCCATTGATCAATATTAACACGCTCTGGCACCATCCCCTCAGCAAACCAAATGCCTTCTTCCAGCGCCTTTTCCACTTCCTCATGATTCAATGTATAAGAAGGGCTATCAATCAAACGCTTCCGGTAAGCTATTGTTGCGCCGCCCCATGCTTGTAGCAAATTGATAATACGCGGTGCACGCCCTTCCTTTTCTGCACTCCGACGTTCTGCCCGAATGGCTCGTGCATGATTAAGAAGCTCATCAGCAATTTCTTTCTCCTCGTCATCCCACGCTTCACGAATCGCAGCGTCACCTTGCATCACCGCCATTATTTCATAGCGCTGCAGAAATTTTTCCACCTGAACTGGATAATATGCCAGTGCTTCAGTTGCTGTATCAATAGCCGTCAAACCACCACCAATCACTACTACAGGCAAACGTAATTGCATGTTCGCAATCGAATCACTCTGCGCAGCACCCGTAAGTTGCAAGCCCATCAAGAAATCCGATGCGGCACGCACCCCACGCGCCAACCCGTTCGGCATATCCAGCACGGTGGGGCGTCCAGCCCCTGCAGCTAGAGCAATATGATCAAAACCCATAGCAAATGCGTCATCGGCAGTTAACGTGCCACCAAAACGCACACCTCCAAACAGTGCAAATTCTTCTCTGCGCTCCAGCAACAACCGAATCAATTTGAGAAAGTTTTTATTCCAACGCACAGTAATTCCGTATTCTGCCACCCCACCGAAACCACCCGGCATACGCCGATCCAAGTTTTCTTCTAGCGTACTGGCCAGTCGGATCGCCTGAAATGGCACCCGTTCACCCAGTGAATTCACCCCTGAGATCTCTTCCGGTAAAAATTCAATCTTAAGCCCGTCAATGCCCACCACCGTGTGGCCTTCATTCATTAAATGATGCGCCAGCGTATATCCGGCCGGTCCCATACCGACCACCAGCACCTTGCGTCCGGATGGCGGTTTCGGCACCGGCCTATGTAAATTCAACGGATTCCAGCGCGTCAATAAACTATAAATTTCAAATCCCCATGGCAATTCCAGCACATCTTTCAGTGTTCGTGTCTCAGCTTGAGGGATATCAACCGGCTCCTGCTTCTGATAAATGCAGGATTTCATGCAATCGTTACAGATGCGATGACCGGTTCCGGCACACATCGGATTATCTAGCGCAATCATAGCCAGACTACCTACTGCGACACCTTGTGTTTTGAGTTTATGAAATTCGGAAATGCGCTCTTCCAGCGGACAACCCGCGAGCAGCGCGCCCAATTCGCTGCGTTTGAAAGCAAGGGGCTCATCCGGCGATTTAGATTTATGCATCAAACCCTTAGAGCATGAATCCTTACCTTGCTCATGACACCAGATGCAGTAATTTGCCTCATCAAGCGCCCCCATCAGATCCGTTCCATTATCGGTCAACGCAAAACCATTGCGTTCACGCACATGACCAAGCCGATGCACCGGATACCCTGCCGACTCATCCGTTTCCAGCGACAACAGATGCTGGAAATCCAGTTTGGCAGGTGACTTAAATAAAATACCTTGCTGCGTACGTTGCTGTCCGGCCGGTGTTCGTAGTGCCCAAGCAGCATAGTGAAGCGCTTTGTTCAACCGGGATTCATTATCCGCTTCTGCACCCATCCACTGCGTTACTTTAGTAGCAAAAACCAATTCAGAGAAAGCTTCACCAAATTCTGCAGCAAGTTCCTTTTCAAGAACCAATCCGTCAATACCAGCCAACTCTTCATCACTAACTTTTCCCTTCGCTCGGCGTTGTACAAATTGCCGCTTGCAAAAATACAGTGGAGCTAGTTCATGATGCTGTACCGCCAATTGTTGCACTTCATTCTCAATGTTAAATAATCGAGCAACAAAGTCTTCCAACCAAGGCGCAATCTCAATTAACAATGCAGATTCGTCTTTAGGTAACAAATCACTAGGATGCGCACGCGCAAGCACCAGTTTTTCATATAATGCCTCATCACCGGTGCGAAGAAAACCCAGAAATACCTCATCCAATCTTACCAAGCCATCGCGACGATAAAGATCAGCGATTGTGAAATCAAAGTTAAAATTTGATAAAGTAGTCATTGCTTCCTGTCGAGTGTGAAACGTTGCATCCATTTTTGTCATAATTCCAGATATTTATTAATTATTTTATTACAATGGGAAAATAAATCATCATGATCTGCAGCAATATTGCCCGCCTAAATTCAAAATTTTGAATTTCTATAACCGTTCATTCTGGTAGCAGCCACCACTTTAATATGATTCTGACTAACTGCTCTGGATCAATTGGCTTGACTAAAAAGTCATTCATACCAACGCTCCGACACGAATCTTTGTAAAGCTGGTCTACATGAGCCGTTACCGCAATAATCGGCATATTGGACCACTGCGGATTAGTCCGAATCATCTTCGTAGCCTCCAAACCATCCATAACAGGCATTTGAATATCCATCAATACGCAATCAAAATTTTCCTTACTCAACTTATCCAGCGCTTCTTGTCCGTTACCTGCAATAGATACAACAGCCCCATTATATTCAAGTAGCTCTTGAGCCACTTGTTGATTCAATTCATTATCTTCTACCACCAGAATAGTGCATCCATTTAGTTTCAGATCTGAATGATTAATTATATTCATATTGCGCTGGCTTGATTTATTATTTTCCCAACAGTTTCCATTGTATCAACAACATAATGTGTTTTATATGCGTAGATCAGGAATAGAGAAAATCTACCAGATCTATCTTGCACAATCGCCACGGCTAAGTATGGAATCCTACCAAGATTAGCCAATTAACCAGATAGGCGCGATGACTCATTCGCTTTTTCTCAACAAATAAAAATCTGTGCAAATCCTAGATAGATTGCTCTGACAAAAATAGATAGGGCGTTGCTAATAAACGCAGTTATTTTGATTGGATTACCTTACCGGCATGCAATCCGCATTCCTTGGTTTCCGGAGCTTCCCACCACCAGCGCCCGGAGCGTATATCTTCTCCTGGTGTAATAGCGCGCGTACAGGGAGCGCACCCGATACTGGGATAAAATCTGTCATGCAGTTTGTTATAAGGCACTTCATAGTGTTTAAGGTACTCCCAAACTTCCGCATTAGTCCATTCCAGTAATGGATTAACCTTTTGCATGCGATTGTCCATATCGTAAGCAGACACTTTCAGGTTCGCCCGGGTTGATGCCTGTTCACGCCTAATTCCGGTGACCCATGCCCGCTTGCCCTGCAAGGCGCGGCGCAATGGTTCCACTTTACGGATGTAGCAGCAATTTTTACGTAAATCAACGCTCTGATAGAAACCATTGACACCATGCTCTGCAACGTATGTTTCAACCTGTTTCACGTTGGGAAAATAAATACGCAACTTAGTTTTGTAGCGCTCTTGCACAGTTTGCATCAAATCATAAGTTTCCTGCGGCAAACGCCCAGTATCCAGACTAAACATTTCGATCTCGATATGATGTCGATCAATGATGTCTGTGAGCACCATATCTTCAGCACCCATGCTATTAGCAAACGCTACCGGTGCATAATCACGCACGGTTTCAGTCAGAACCGCAACAACCTGATCGACTCTATGCTGCAAGTTACTCATTGAACGTGCCTGCAGTCGAATTCCCTTTGCGTTGCGTGCACCGGAATAGTGGTAAGCCTGGATCAAAAGAAGTCTGATAAACCTCAGAGAAATCACTGAGACCCTTTATTGCATCTTCTATTTTTCGATCCGGGCGCGGCGCAAAAGCATTAAAACCGACGCGTTGCATGTAAAACAATTGATCGCGCAGCACATCGCCGATCGCCCGCAATTCTCCCTTATACCCGAGCCGTGCGCGCAGATTATAAGCAATGGAGTACCCTCGGCCATCTGAAAACTTCGGAAAATCAACTGCAATCACAGCGAACTTGTGCACATCATCCTTTAAATCTTCCGGACGCTCATCACTAGCCAGCCAAACGCCTATGTCTTTTCGCTGCTGTATCATTTCGCGTTGGATTTGCCATACTTTTAGCGGAACAATGACTTTCCCTGGCGCAACTATCGCGCTCTCAGCAGTATCTTGCTCCTGTAACCGCAAGACCGTCCAATCGTCCGCAACGATAGTTTTATTTTTTATGATCATCTCGATTAAAACCTTGGTGAATAATAGGGAACCTCGTACTGAGCAGGCTCTACGCTATGCTTGTCAGCAACTTTTTCTTCCTGAGCCATAAAGTCAGTAGCGTATACATGTTCTTTAAATGGTGCATGGCCAATACGACGAACCGTATCGATAAAGCGCTCAGTTTCTGTACGTTCGCGTAAATATACATGAATCAAACGTTCGATAACTTCAGGTACCTGATTAAAAGTAAATGACGGGCCAATAATTTTGCTAATCGAACTGTCATTGCCTTCCGCACCACCGATCGAAACTTGATACCACTCATCGTGATCTTTCTTTTCCACGCCCGTGATACCAATATTGCCAATATGATGCTGCCCGCACGCATTCACGCAACCCGAAATATTCAAAGTAATCTCACCGATATCATGTTGATAGTCAAGATCTTCAAAACATTCGGAAATCACCTTTGCCAGCGGTATCGAACGAGCATTGGCAAGCGTGCAAAATTCCGCGCCGGGACAACTAATAATATCGGTCAACATGCCAATATTCGGTGTGGTCAATTCATGCTCGGTTGATTCTTGCCATAAGTGGATCAAATCTTTCTGTCTGACGTCCGCCAATACCAGATTTTGCTTGTGCGTGATGCGTAACTCACCAAAGCTATACCGATCCGCCAGATTTGCAACCGCTTCCATTTGCTCAGCCGTAGCATCGCCAGGAGCCTCACCGGGTTTTTTCAACGACAAAACAACTATCGCGTAGCCGGGAATGCGATGAGGTTTAACGTTGCACGATAGCCAGTTCGAAAATGAACGGCTGTCTGCTTTGAATTCGTTTAATTTTGAATCATGATCGGTTAGTGTTTCATAAGACGGATCAACAAAGAAAGAGGCGACACGATTGACTTCATCAGAGGTTAGTGTGCCATGACCATCTTTGAGATCAGCCCAATCAGCCTCCACCTTACGCCTGAATTCATCAACTCCAAGCGCTTTCACCAGTATCTTGATGCGTGCTTTATATTTGTTATCACGACGACCATATTGGTTATACACGCGCAAAATAGATTCGACATAAGTTAAAATGTGCTGCCATGGTACAAACTCACAAATTTCACTACCAATGATCGGTGTTCGTCCCAATCCACCGCCAACCAATACGCGGAAACCGACTTCTCCTTGTGCATTCTTTGTCACCGCCAGTCCGATGTCATGCGCATAAATAGCAGCACGATCCTCTTTTCCACCGCTGATGGCGATCTTAAATTTTCGCGGCAGATAAGCAAATTCGGGGTGGAAAGTGCTCCATTGACGCAAAATCTCTGCATACGGACGTGGATCAACCACCTCATCCTGCGCCACGCCAGCAAATTCATCCGACGTAATATTACGCACACAATTCCCAGAGGTTTGAATGGCGTGCATTTCCACAGATGCTAAATCCGCCAGAATATCCGGTGTATCTTCCAATTTAAGCCAGTTAAACTGAATATTTTGACGTGTTGTGAAATGACCATAACCACGGTCATATTTACGTGCAATATGAGCAAACATACGCATCTGCCTAGAAGATATCAAGCCATACGGCACTGCAATACGCAGCATGTAGGCATGAATCTGCATATATAACCCGTTTTGCAGCCGCAAAGGGAGAAACTCCTCCTCGGTCAATTCCCCTGACAGGCGCCGACGCACCTGGTCACGGTACTGCTTGACACGTTCATTCACTATTTGTTGATCATATTCATCATAGCGATACATATTTAATTTCCTCGCTTATTTGTTCGAAGATACCCAAAAAGTCTTTAGGATTCTTGGGAATAATGCTTAGATACTGGCAGCAACAATGCCGCATCCAATGGAAATTTGGCGCCATACTTCATAATATGGTCCACATCATCGTCTTCATCATGCTTTAACGCCACGCCAATATAAGCATGCTCACCGCTTTCACCCACCACTATACCAATCCGCCCGCCACAGCCATTAAACCAGCTCACTTGTTTAGGTTTATTCTCTACATTCGTACTCATCAATCAATCCTTGTTTCATTAATGGAAAATTGCCAAAATCTGCTCACAAATAAGCAACTCACCACCCGTTTGAATTTTTTCAAGCCTGATCATATCGATCAGTGACCGTTCAGCATTCCAGCGTCGTTGATACACTCACAACCAACACACACAGAATTGCAAATTCGTTATTCTACCAAAAACTAACGATAATCGCCTTTCGCGTGTTAATAGCAACCGATTAAGCAGTGTGAATAAAGTTGATCAGAGAACCTGACAGAATAGATTTAGTAACTGCCTTCCAATTTCCTTTTCTAGTCGTTTATTATGATAACAATACATTTTTATAAATCAAAATAATATTATATTAGATGTATATAACCATTTATTATTACTAGGCAGGCCCATGAAACTTCAACAACTTCGCTATTTGTGTGAAACAGCTCGTCAGGATATGAATTTGTCCAAAGCGGCCAAAAATCTGCACACCTCCCAACCAGCCATCAGCAAACAAATTCAGATGCTTGAGCACGAACTCGGAGTCGATATTTTTTTGCGCAATGGCAAACGCATTGTAAAAATCACCCCTCCCGGACAATTGATTATTCAAACTGCCACTCGAATGTTACGCGACGCTGACAATCTAAAAAAAATTGCGCAGGAATTTACTAACGAAGCGAGCGGCACTCTTACTATCGCAACTACTCATACTCAGGCTCGCTACGCGCTACCGGTAGTAATCAAGCGTTTTACCACGCGCTATCCAAAAGTTAAACTTATCCTGCGCCAAGGTAGTCCGATGCAGATCTCAGCTTTAGTAACTTCCGGCGAAGCGGATGTCGCAATTGCTACGGAAGCCATTGAACAATTCCATGAACTTGTCATGCTGCCATGCTATGTATGGAATCGATGTGTCATTGTACTACCCAAGCATCCGCTCTTGAAGGCAAAAAAACTCACGTTGGAAGCAATCAATCAATATCCTATTATTACTTATGACTTCGCTTTCACTGGCCGCTCAAAAATCAATCAGGCTTTTGCAAACCATGGACTAGAACCTAATGTAGTATTAACAGCAATTGATTCAGACGTAATCAAAACTTACGTGGAATTGGGATTGGGCGTTGGCATACTAGCTAATATGGCTTTTGACGCCAAGCGTGACAAGAACCTAAGGTCTATTGATGCCAGCCACCTGTTTGAATCCAGCACAACGCGTATTGGTATAAGTCGTCATAGTTATTTGCGCGGTTATATTTTCGATTTTATCGAAATGTTTGCACCACATCTAAATCATGCAAGCATTAAAGCTACACTGGAAAGCAACACGAGTAATGACATAGAAAATTCTGCAACATCTATAACTACAAGTTCACACAATGCAAATTGATTCCCACTAAAATTAAAAGTACTATGGGGAAAAAGATTGTTGTACGTTGAAACTAAGCACAGGATATTTTTATAAGGCCATAAAATGAAAACAATTCTTAGTCTTTTACTGGCATCGCTCATACTGGCAATTATTGCTCTTGGATCAGGAGGTTACAATATGGCAGCCACAGAAAAACACTGGGGCATCACTGAGAAGATCATCGAATGGGTGCGCGAAAGTTCCATTGAGGCGCGCGCCAAGAACCTGACAGTACCTTCACTGGAAGATACGGAACTACTCGCTCAAGGCGCCGTAGACTATAGCGCCATGTGCATAGATTGCCACTTAGCGCCCGGCATCAAACCGACAGAGCTCTCAATCGGCTTGTATCCTCAGCCACCCATATTTCATCAACGCGAACCTATCAACGATCCAGTCAAACAATTGGAGCGCGCCAGATCACATTTTTGGGTAATAAAGAACGGATTAAAAATGACCGCCATGCCAGCGTGGGGCTTAAGCCATGATGATCAGGCTATTTGGGGAATGGTGGCCTTTGTTCTGAAGTTAAGTCACATGACACCTGAACAACACCAAGACCTCATGAAAGCCGCGCAAGATCACGGCCATAATCATGGTCATAGTCACGATCAAGATCAAGATCAAGATCACGGTGATCATTAATAAGCTCTTATGTTTATGCAGCGTTATGTACGCTGTCATTGAAGCCAACGACATTGATCCGATCATTGCTGGCTAAGAGCTTTATCACCAGCTACCTTAACACGCACTATCAGGTTGGGACCGGCCCAGATGCAATTGTCCTGCGCATCGGCCAGCATTCAAAACCACTCACCAAACTTCTTGAGACACTTAAACAATCCTTCGCTGCGATAATCAGTGCGTATAATCCATGCAGCCGACTCGTAAGCAATGAAATGAACTTAATTGCACACGAATTACTCAGGAATTATTTGAATCACCATGCTTACGCGATGATTGAAAGCCTGAATGTAGATCCATCTGGCAAATGGCCGTCTGAGAAAAGCTTTTTTGTTCCTGGATTGGATCTCAATACCGCCCGTTCAATCGGACAGAAATTCAATCAAAATGCGATTGTATGGATTGATAGTGAAGCAATTTCTCGCCTAATATTATTGCGCTAAAAAATCAGATTCTGTACTTTTTGCAAAAAAAGACCGCCCTCAAAATTTACTTAGCTGAAAATTCAGTGTGGCTGGCAACACAAACCCGATGCTATACTCAACGCTTTACAATATAGTTGGAAGATCATTATGAAGCGAACACTCACCTTTCTGACTTTAGCTATCTTCAGTTTTGGCTTACTTGCTTTTGATGCGGAAGCAAAACGCATGGGCGGTGGCAAAAGTTTCGGCAAACAACGTCAATCCGTTAATCAGCAACAAGCTGCACCCGCTCCTCAACAAACGCCTGCTGCGGCACCTGCAGCCGCTGCGGGCGGCAGTAAGTGGGGTGGCGCATTAGCCGGCTTGGCCGCTGGTGGTTTATTGGCTGCACTCTTTATGGGAGGTGCGTTTGAAAACATCAACATGATGGATATCGTAACTATGCTGTTACTCGTAGGCGCTGTGTTTTTCATCATCCGCATGTTGCGTAAACCCAAGGCCGAACAATCGCCTTCCATGCAATACTCGGGCATGAATACCAACACACGCGATAACTTCAATACTTCAGCCTTTGCCCCGCCTGCCGGAACCACAACTGCAGGCACTCAAGCAGCTTATCGGCAACCCAATATTCCCGCAGATTTCAAAGTAGAGCCATTTTTGCGTAATGCAAAAGCTTCATTTATGCGCTTGCAGGTCGCTCACGACCATGGTGATATCAATGAAATTCGTGACTACACAACACCGGAGATGCTGGCAGAAATTAGCACACAAATCAATGAACGGGGTGACGCACAACAAAGAACTGAAATCCTGTTCATTGATGCCAATTTGCTAGAAGTTGAAACAACCGATGACATGGCCATCGCAAGTGTTCGCTTCACCGGTCAACTGAAAGACTTACCTGATGGCGAACCAGAAGTATTTGATGAAATCTGGCATGTGCAGAAAGACCTCAAGGATCCAGATGCGACATGGTTATTAGCCGGCATTCAGCAAGTCTCCTAATTTGTTGCATCCTATCCCAGCTGGCCTGCCGCTGTTTGAATAGCGCTGGCCAGGATTAATAAATTACCTCAAGTATAAACTGCATTATCACTTCAACCATCATGTACACGCGATTGTCAAAAACTATAATGGTATTGGCTTTTGCGTTGTACACGTCGCTGGTAGCATTCAATAACCTCACCGATTACAACTCAAATTTTTCCATCACTGCACATGTCCTGTTGATGGATACGACTTTTCCTGATAATCAGGGTCTCTGGCGGGCAATCAAATCTCCTTCTCTACATCATGTGGCGTATGGCCTGATCATTGCTACTGAAATTCTGATTGCTGGGCTATGTTGGCTGGGTGGCTTGCGTTTATACCAGAACATCAGAAATCCATCATCTTTCAATCAAGCAAAAAGCTTGGCAATACTCGGCCTCACTCTCGGTTTCTTGCTGTGGTTCACCGGATTTATGACCATTGGCGGGGAGTGGTTTTTAATGTGGCAATCGGAAACCGCCAGTGGTCAGCAAGCTGCATTTCGTTTAGTGATGATTACTGTCGTCACCCTCATTTACCTGATCCAGGTAGACGAAGATAAGCATAGTCACAGTTAAAGATTGTTACAAACACCCATTTCTTCTCTGAAGAAGTAATGCAAGTTCATAACCACATCAACACACGTGAGATCTTTAGCAAATTTTTAGCATGGAAATCAAGACGGCAACGCATCAATTCCAGCCTGAGCTACCTGTGCATCCTGGAAAGATCTTACACCACTGACCCCGATTGCACCGACAAATTGATCATTCACAATGATCGGCAGTCCGCCTTCAATCGGCAAGGCGCCGGGTAAGCCCAGGTAACGCAATTGCCCTTCCGCAATATTTTCTTCCCATACTTTGGTCGGACGGCGAAAGGCTATTGCAGTACGCGCTTTTTTAATCGCCACATCAATACTGCCATACTGCACATGATCCAAACGTTGCAAGAAAAGTAAATGACCGCCATCATCGACAATAGCAATGACAACCGGCCATCCATTCCGCATCGCTTCCAATTCTGCACCTATCGCCATTTTCTTGGCATCGTCCAGTGTGAGAATTACTTTGTCAGCAGTCATGTGATTCCTAAAATGTCAAAAAAGCCCGTTGAAAAAACTCCCTGCATTGCCGCTGCGGTATTAAAAACTGCTCAAAATGCTCATTTATTATATGAATCCAGCAGCATTTAAATCCCGGCGCCGTCTTCAAACACTTCCTGACGCATCTGTGCCTGAGAAATATTACTGCCCGGTGGAACGCTTCGCGTCAGCCATACATTACCACCGATCGTCGACCCCCGTCCTATGGTAATACGTCCCAGAATCGTTGCTCCAGCATAGATCACCACGTCATCTTCCACAATAGGATGACGCAAATTGCCTTTCACCAACGTACCATTCTCATCCACTGGAAAACGTTTAGCACCCAGCGTAACTGCTTGATATAAGCGAACATTATGCCCAATGATTGCAGTCTCTCCAATCACCACACCGGTGCCATGATCGATAAAAAAACTGCCATTGATCTGCGCGCCTGGATGAATTTCTATACCGGTCACAGAATGCGCAATCTCAGAAATCATACGCGCGATCAGAGGCACCCCCAATCCGTGCAAAACATGCGCTAGCCGGTAATGCGTAATCGCCATAATACCAGGATAACAAACCAGCACCTCATCTACATTCCGTGCCGCCGGATCGCCTTCATACGCTGCCTTAATATCAGTTTCCAACAAACTCCGGATCTCCGGCAAATATTTTGCAAACGCCTGCGTAATTGCTACCGATTGCGCACGATCTTCATCGCTAAGAACTTCCAAACCAGAGTTATAGTGCAACTCATGCTGAATCTGCACCATCAACTCACGCAATGTCATATTCAGCGTATGTCCAACATAATGATCGATACCTTCATCAGCCAATTCAGATGAACCCAATCGATTAGGGAACATAGCCGCACTCAAACCCTCCGCAACACTGGCCAGAATCCTACGCGACGGCAACCTGGGCGGGCGATCATGCCGGTTACGGCTTTCTAATGAGGCCATACGCAATGCACGCAATTCAGCTACGATACTGTCCACATCCAGATGTGTGCTGCGCAGCAAAAGATCGCGCGTTCTCTTGGTAGTATTCACTATGCTGTCAAACCTTGTTCATTAAACATACCTTCAAACAATACACTGCTTAGGTAACGCTCAGCGGAATCAGGCAATATCACTACGATGGTTTTCCCCGCATTCTGAGGATGCTTAGCATGACGTACTGCCGCCGCCACAGCCGCACCGCAGGAAATACCAGCTAAGATACCCTCCTCGCGCGCTAAGCGCCGTGCAAATAGTATCGCCTCTTCATTGGTAACTTGCTCGATTTCATCCACCAGTGAAAGATCCAGATTATCAGGCACAAAACCAGCGCCAATACCTTGAATCTTATGTGGACCAGATGCCAATGAAATTCCAGCGCGTTTTTGTGACAATACTGGACTCGCCGTGGGCTCAACTGCCACCGAAGTAATAGCTTTACCTCTGGTTTGTTTGATATAGCGAGAAACGCCAGTAATCGTGCCACCTGTACCCACGCCTGCTACAAAAATATCAACAGCACCATCCGTATCGTTCCATATTTCCGGTCCGGTGGTTTTTTCATGAATTTCCGGATTGGCTGGGTTCTTGAACTGTTGCAGCAACACATAACGTCCCGGATCAGAAGCAACAATTTCTTCCGCTTTTGCCAAAGCTCCGTTCATACCGCGCGCGCCTTCGGTTAATTCCAGCTTGGCACCCAATGCAACCAACAACTTACGTCGTTCCACGCTCATCGTTTCCGGCATCGTCAAAGTCAACGGAATTCCTCGCGCGGCTGCCACGAAAGCCAACGCAATTCCCGTATTGCCGCTCGTAGGCTCAATAATCTCTTTCCCTGTCCCCAGTAACCCTTTACGCTCGGCGTCGTCAATCATAGCCACACCAATACGACACTTAACCGAATACGCCGGATTACGCCCTTCAATCTTTCCCAACACAATTGCCGGCGCACCGTCAGTCACCCGATTGAGACGCACCAATGGAGTTTGTCCAATGGATAATGAATTGTCTTTAAACCAATTTGCCATGATTGCCCTTTATGAATTTGATACAGACCTCAGACCAAATTCACACTATTAATCTATTAAATAAAACACCAAATCAATCAATAACACACAGAATCTGATCGACTCTACATAAATAATGTATAACTCTGAAATTTAGAATCTAGCGCAACATCTGAATCAAAGTATTCAATATAGTGCATTCACTCCAAAGCCGAAAGTACACAGCTTGTGACAGGCTATTGAGTCATAATATTCGTAAACTTATCGATGGTTAAGTTGTACTGTACAGGAATAAAAAACAGAAGAAAAAAGAAGTGGCTTAGCTGATAGCAGCGGAAAAAAACTATCCTATCCACTCCTTGTGATAGCTCTGAAAAGATTAGCCATTAAAAACCGATTCTTGCCCATAAGAATGGTGGCGAATCAGGGATTTGAACCCCGGACCAACGGATTATGATTCCGCTGCTCTAACCACTGAGCTAATTCGCCACGCGCTTAAAACACAAGGGACGCATTTTGCCTTTGAGGGGATGGCTTGTCAAGATCAAAAATGTGACATGACAAGGGTTTATGCGTGTTCTCAGGGTATTGTGCAATGTTTACCGATACTTTAGAGGTGAATCAGTAGCTTTGATTTATTGATTGAAAATACACGACTGCTCGTTGAATTGGACAACCATAAATTTGCTTTCAACGACGATTAACTTTGTGTTACCTGTTCATACCAAAGCATCTGTATAATCAATTCCATGAAATTCGATATCATAGTAATCGGTGGTGGACTCGTCGGCGCAAGCTTGGTGGCTGCGCTTAAAGACAGCAGTCTAAAAATAGCCTTGATAGAACCACATAAATCCACGCCGGTACCTCAAGATGAAAGCTGGGATAGCCGGGTGTATGCAATTAGCCCGGGCAGCGCCGCTTTTCTGCAAAAACTGGGGGCATGGCAGCTAATGAAAGCTGAGCGAGTAGCGTCAGTTTATGAAATGGCGGTATTTGGCGACGACAATACTGCACATATTAATTTCAGTGCGTACGAGATTGGTTTGCCCGAATTGGCATTTATTGCTGAAAACCGCCAGTTGCAAACAGCTGTCTGGCAAACACTCAGTTCTTCAAGAGAAAATATACAAATATTCTGCCCAGCAAAATGTACCGCAATCACTTGGCATGACACACATGTTGATGTGCAACTGTCAGACGGAACCCTAATTGAAACTGCACTAATAATAGGCGCAGATGGCGTAAATTCGTGGGTACGTAAACAGGCTGAGATTGAGGTATCGCGGCATGCTTACCATCAAATTGGCGTAGTAGCCAATTTCAGCACGGAACTATCTCATCGCCAGATTGCCCATCAATGGTTCAGGCGAGATGGTGTACTGGCATTACTCCCGTTACCGAGAAAGCGCGTATCTATGGTTTGGTCTACCACTGAGGATCACGCGATTTTCTTACGCAACTTGCCTGCGGAGGAACTCTGTCAGCAAGTAGAAGAAGCTTCTTCACACGCAGTGGGTGCAATGCAGCTGATTTCGCCGCCAATAGGTTTTCCATTGAATTATGTACATGTAAAAAATTTGGTTAAGCCTCGCCTGGCGCTAATCGGCGATGCTGCGCATGGCATTCATCCGCTGGCCGGCCAAGGTGTCAACCTTGGATTGCGTGACGCACAGGAACTTGCGGCTATACTGAACACGCAAAACGCGTTGACGGATTGTGGCAATTATATGTTATTGCGGCGTTACGAGCTGGCACGCAAGGAAGATATTCTGGCTCTGGAATGGGTCACGAATGGTTTACAAAAATTATTCAATAATCCAAATCCGACATTAGCCCGCATACGCAATTTAGGGCTTGAAATAACCAATCACTTGCCATTGATTAAAAATCGATTGATGCGGCACGCTTTGAACTAAATTTCTTTTTTAAATTGGAGTTGTCATGGCTACACACTTAAAGCTTTTCATTTTAATCCTATCATTAAGTTTTTTTTCCGGAACGCTCTGGGCTGATGAAGAAGCTGTTAAGAAGGCCGTTCAACCCCATTTCGAAGGCCAGAAAATTGACAGCATAAAGAAAACGCCTTTTTCAGGTCTATACGAAATCGTTATAGGCGACGAACTTTTTTATTCCGATGACAAAGCAAATTATCTCTTTTTCGGTCACGTTATCGATACCAAAACCCGGGCTAGCATGACCAATGAGCGTATCCAAGAAATTAAGGCTGCACGACGCGTACCATTCGACACGCTGCCTCTGCAACATGCCATCAAAGCAGTCAAAGGCGATGGCAAACGCAAAGTGGCCGTTTATACGGATCCCAATTGCCCTTACTGCAAACAACTGGAAAAAGAGTTAATCAACATCACAAATGTCACCGTTTATAACCTGCTTTACCCGGTGCTTAACGGCTCAATGGAATTGTCAAAAAAAATCTGGTGCGCTGAAAATCAAATCAAGGCGTGGGAGGATTTTATGTTGAAAGGTACCGCACCAGCAGAAAAAGACTGCGAAACGCCACTGGAAACTTTGGTAAAATCAGGCCGTGAGAATAAAGTTTCCGGCACGCCGACGCTAATTTTCGCTGATGGCTCGGTTGTTGGAGGAATGATTCCTGCTGCAGCCATTGAGGAAAAGCTGGAAAGCACGAGCAAGGACAAATAAAACCTAAGAAACTTAAAAAGCTTGCTGATAAATTACAGCAAGCTTTTTATTGCTGCGTAAGCGTAACTGGCTGATATTCCTGCGGCATTAGTATCCACATTTTTCCCGCCTGCTTCATTTTTCCCGCCTGATTTCCGGCTTCATGGCCAAATCCCCAAAAGAAATCCGCGCGTACTCCACCTTTTATCGCACCACCGACGTCTTGCGCCACCATGAGCCGGTTCAAAGGTTTATTCGTATTGGGCCAAGTGGTTGCCAGAAACACTGGCACACCCTGCGGGATTGACAGCGGATCAATAGCGATACTTCTGCCGGCAGTTAATGGCACGCCCATAGCACCGATGGGACCGGATAAATCGGATGGCAATTCGCGGAAAAACACGTAGCGCGCATTTTGCTGTAACAACTCTGCCAGCTTACTAGGGTTTTGTCGCCCCCATTGCTTGATACCTTGCATGGATGCTTGCTCCAAAGGCAGTTCACCACGTTGCACCAGAAGCTTACCAATTGAGTTATACGGGAAACCGTTTTGATCGGCAAAACCTATTTTCATCACTTCGCCGTTATCGAACACTATTCGCCCGGAGCCTTGCACATGCAGGAAAAACAATTCAACCTCGTCTTCCACCCATAACAGCTCGTATCCATTCAATAATTTCGGATTATTCATAATATCCGCTCTACTGTAATAGGGCACCACTTTACGACCATTCAAACGCCCGCGCAAACGTAGATCTTTAAGCTCCGGATAGGCTTCGCCTAATTCGATGGTTAACAATTCATCGGGAGCGGCATAAACTGGAAAACGATAATGTTTTGAGTATGCCCGACTCCCTCTCAGCAAGGGCTCATAGTAGCCAGTAACCAAACCTTCCTCAGTATTATCGGCATTAATAACTTGATAAGGAATGAAATAAACTTCAAAAAAGTTTTTTAACGTTGAATTGCTGGGATGATGCAGTGATGCGGCAATTTTGCAATTTTTCTGCCAAATGGGTTGTTTACTTAAAACTCTACAACTTTGCAAAAAAGCCTGCCATGCCGGAAGTAGATCATCGCTATTCCAATCGGTCAATGCAGACCATTGCGCGCGCTTATGGATAGACTTTGCCAGCGGCTTCTCAGGCGAAGGCGGTGCTATAGCTTCATCAGACTGTGTCGGTGGCGGTGTTGGACTGATACTTCCGGTAGTGCAGGCGGCAAGCCATAGAAAAGAAGTAATAACGACAAAACTTAATTGGTTTTTCATCTGATTTTGGTTAAAGTAGTAGCTCGATTCAATTATGAGATAGCAATCTTAAATTATGTGGTTACTGATAGTCGAGGCAGCTGTGGCATTGGGTTTATTTCTTTTTATTATCTGGTGGACCATGTTTTCAGGAAAAAAAACGAAAGAAGATAAAAACAAAGATGAATAAAACCAGCATCAGAATTATCGCAATATGAATTCGATGTCAATTTTACCCATTACACCGGATTTTCAACATCAATAAATTGATGCTGTATTCCAAATTTCTGCGCAATGTAATTGCCCAGTGCTTGTACACCATAGCGTTCTGTCGCATGATGTCCCGCGGCGATAAATGCAACACCCGATTCACGTGCAGCATGAACGTTTTGTTCTGAAATCTCTCCCGTCAAATACGCATCAACGCCTTGCAGAATCGCCGCGTCAAAATAATTTTGCGCTGAACCGGTACACCAGGCGATACGTTGAATGGTTTTATCAAGGTCGCCGATTATCATTGGCTTACGCAATAAGGTTCGCGATATTTGTTGACCCAATGCAGCCAAACTCATGGCTTCTTTGAGTTCCCCCTGCATCATGATATCCTGGCCGCCGAAACGGCCGTTTTCAACAAACCCTAATTTTTGCCCTAATTGCGCATTATTGCCAAATTGCGGATGTCCATCCAACGGCAAATGATAGGCAAATAAATTGATTTGATGATTCATCAGTAAAGCGATGCGACGGTTCTTTATACCAGTGATTCGCATATCTTCACCACGCCAGAAATAACCGTGATGAACTAGGACCGCGTCTGCTTTAGCTGCCAACGCTGCCTGAAGCAGATCAAGCGAAGCAGTTACACCACTAACAACCGTATGAATATCGCTGCGCCCTTCCACTTGCAAGCCATTTGGGCAATAATCTTGAAAGCGGGGTATATCCAGTAATTGATTCAGATGATTTTCCAGCTCATCTCGATTCATTGATTTCCTCCTTGGTTCCTTATATTGCATCGCAATATATTCATTGCTACGACTATTTTATTGTGGGGTAATACTTTGATATACAGACTTTGGTTGATTTTTGCACAAACTGCAACAGTGTTGCTGGCTATTTTTTTTGTCGTATCTACATTGCGACCGGACTTACTCTCCTGGAAACCACGGGGAGAAATTGTAACCGTAAGAGAAGTTGCGCCTGCGGTTACATCAGAAAGACCAGATAGCTATGCCAAAGCAGCCGAAATTGCCATGCCATCTGTCGTCAATATTTTTACCAGCAAAGAAGTCAATGAGCCTGTCCATCCTTTGCTGAACGATCCTACGTTTCGCAGATTTTTCGGTGACCAGTTGGAATCCAAACCAAGACGCACTTCAAGCTTGGGCTCGGGAGTTATTGTCAGTCCTAATGGTTATATATTGACTAATCACCATGTCGTCGAAACCGCAGACGAAGTTGAAGTTGCTCTGGTTGATGGCAGAAAAACTAAAGCCCGCTTGATTGGTTCCGACCCTGAAACAGATCTGGCAGTACTGAAGATAAATTTGAAAGATTTACCCGCTATAACCTTTGGCCAGTCACAACAGGTTAAAGTGGGTGATGTCGTGCTCGCTGTGGGCAATCCCTTTGCCGTGGGTCAAAGTGTTACTATGGGAATTGTTGGCGCACTGAGCAGGAGTCGGGTGGGAATTAATACCTTTGAAGATTTCATTCAAACCGACGCGGCGATTAACCCGGGCAACTCTGGTGGAGCATTGACCGACACCGCAGGCAACCTCATTGGAATTAACACTGCAATTTATTCCCGCAGTGGCGGCTCGCTCGGCATCGGTTTTGCGATTCCGATACATATTGCCAAGCAGATTATGGAACAAATTGTGCAGTCTGGTGGCGTAATCCGTGGCTGGCTAGGGGTCAGCATGCAAGATATGACTGATGAACTGGCAGAGTCATTCAATCTGGATAGTCCATCAGGAGCCTTGATAGCCAGTGTTCTCAAAGACGGCCCAGCTGATAAAGCTGGAATAAGGCCAGGCGATATACTGATTGCAATCGAGGGCAAATCACTTAAAAACTCATCGGAAATGCTCAATCACGTAGCCGCATTACCACCTGGAGCAACGGTAACTGCCACAGTCATTCGCAATAAACAAGAAAAATCTTTCCCAGTACAAATCGGTGTAAGACCCAAACAAAAGTAACTACATTTAGAAATCAAACTCATGAAGAATCTATTTCCGGAAAACGGCTTTCTATCCGTAATATCACAATGGTTTAGTGCCAATATTCTTGCCCTTGGACGTGAAATGCGGTTGTCTTATTTACCACCGTTAATGGTATACGTCGCCGCCGGCATCTCGGGTCTGACAAGTATTGTTGGCACGTTCTACGTCAAGGAAAAACTTGGGCTTTCCGCCGAATTTCTGGCCATGCTAGGATTCTGGATGATGTTGCCGTGGGCACTCAAAATGCCGATGGGTCATTTGGTCGACCTGATCTGGCGCTGGAAGAGCTTGCTGGTATATTTAGGTGCCAGTTTAATCATGTTAAGTCTGTTGATCATGATTGGCTTGCTTGGACATACGGAGACCATGACCGCTATGGCTTCTGTTGAAGCCTGGTTTGTAACATCAGCCTTACTGGCTCCGATCGGTTATGTTTTACAGGATGTGGTTGCCGATGCCATGACCGTTGAAGCAGTGCCGCGTGTCGATGAAAATGGCAACAAGCTGAATTTAGAGAAGCGTAAGCTGATGCATGTCACGATGCAAACCCTGGGACGAGTCGCCATTATCGGCGGTGGTGTGCTGGTATCCGTTATCAATGTTTTTATACTCCGCGATGCTGGATCACTCCCGGAAGCGGAAAAAGAAGTCGTATATTTATTGGTGTATGAACTCGCCTTGATCATTCCGCTTATCTCAATCTTTGGCGTTGTTTTTGCATCCTGGCTACGTCGGCGCGAACGTAAACATTTTCTCGCGCAAGGACATAGCTACCAGGAAGTCGATAGGTTGCTGAATATGCACTCGGAAGCACCGGAAGTAAACTGGTGGATTTTGGGAGGAGGATTGGCCTTTACAATCATATCCTTGAGCGTCGGACTGAGTCGCATGCCTGGCAGCGAGGAGATCATTTTTGTCATCTCCATGGTAATTGTCATATTTTTGATGTGGCGATTAACCGGCGAGCTTGAACCCGAGGCCCGCAACGTGCTAGTGGGCACGGCTGTGTTGATATTCATATTTCGTGCCATTCCTGGACCCGGTGCCGGTTCTACCTGGTGGATGATTGACGAACTAGGCTTTGATCAGCAATTTCTTGCCGTTTTGTCATTGGTGGGCGCCACATTAACGCTATTCGGCATGTTCATTTTCCGCCGTTTTATGGCTGAGCGCTCTATTGCCTATATCATTGGCTTTCTCACTATCGTAGGGACATTTCTCTCACTACCGATCATAGGTATGTATTTTGGTCTACATCAATGGACAGCAGCTATGACCGGCGGAGTGGTCGATGCCCGCTTCATTGCATTGATTGACACCGCACTGGAATCGCCGCTCGGCCAGATTGCCATGATCCCGATGCTGGCCTGGATTGCCAACTCCGCACCGGAAAAACTTAAAGCTACTTTTTTTGCCGTGATGGCGTCATTCACCAACCTGGCATTATCTGCTTCGCAACTCGGAACCAAATATCTCAATCAGTTTTACGAAGTGAAACGTGAAGTAAAAGATGCAGCGACCGGTCAAATCACTATTCCTGCAGATTATAGCGAGCTGGGACAGTTACTGATTACCGTCACCATCATTGGTTTTGTTTTACCACTGATCACGATTTTAATTGTCAAACATTCACGCTTTCGTAATGCCTGATTTATTATGTGAATCTGGGAGGTAAAACGCTTCAGTTAACTTGAACCTTTTTAAATTATTTTAACTATAACTAAAGGTTGCCCATCCTGGCTACTCGAGAAGAACTTTCAGATTTCCTGATTAAAACCGAGAGACGCGCATATAAACAAGCACTGTTTTCGGTTCGTGATGAAGATACGGCATTGGACATCATTCAAGATTCCATGACAAAGCTCACGGTAAAATATGCTGCGAAGCCAGTTGAAGAACTGCCACTTTTGTATCAGCGAATTTTACAGAACACCATTAGAGATTACTACCGGCGACAGAAAACTCGCTCATTATGGACTACGCTGTTTTCAGCATTTACGTCGAATGCTCCGAATAAGGATCAAGAAGATTTCGATATTCTCGAAACTTTACAGATAAAACAAGAATCCAATTTTGGCAAAGTACCTGATGCAGAGCTTGAAAGGAAACAGCTGATTGATTTAATAGAAGAAGCTATGAAAATTCTTCCAATGCGTCAACGTGAAGCCTTTATACTGCGTTATTGGGAAGAGATGAGCGTAGCGGAAACTGCAATGATTATGAATTGTTCTGAAGGAAGTGTAAAAACACACTGTTCAAGAGCAGTGCATACATTAGCTACAATACTGAGAGAAAAAGGAGTTAAATAAATTATGAGTGAGCATGAATTAGGAAAAAAAGTCTCTAAGCTATTGGATTTAAGCGCTAATGAGAATATTAAACAAAGTACTTTGTATCGATTGCAATCTGCTCGCCGGGCCGCTCTGGAAAATTGCCAGTCTATGGGAGCAATTAATTCAGGTAGCAGCAGCGCTTCTTTTTTTTATGGTAGGCCCGAATGGCAGCTTTATGCTGGAAAACTGATATTACTATTGGCTGTATTACTTGTTCTGATGAGCATAACTTTTTCTAAGCTTTGGGATAATGATCAAAATGCAATTATAGACACGATGATACTGGCTGATGATTTACCGATAGATGCTTATCTTGATAATGAGTTTGAGAAATGGCTGAATTCCGATTAATTATTATCGTTGGAGGTTTTTTTTTATTTTCCTTTGATGTTTTAGCAGACAAGCCTCCATGGAAAGAATTAAAGCCCCAGCAGCAGAAAATTTTGGAACCGCTGGCACAGAATTGGAAGGACATGGATTCGGCAAGAAAGAAAAAATGGCTGAATATTGCAAAACGCTATTCAAAAATGAATTCTGAGGAACAACAGCGCATTCAGTCGCAAATGCAGGATTGGAATTCATTGACCACTGAACAACGTCAGGTGGCGCGTAAAAGGTACAAGAAAATGGAGCAATTGCCAGTCCGGAAACGCCAAGAAATCAAACAGCGATGGAATGAGCATGAGCAATTCACGGAAAAATCTAGTGAGAAAGCTTTAGAACCTTAATATTAACGAGCATAAGCGTGGAATATAATAAGTGTTTATTTAATATGCAAAAGTTGCGCCTACAAGTAAATTTCTTAAATGACTGACTTTAAGCTTCTGTATTTACTTCATTATAAATCGGAAAAATTCTTATTTTATTCGTTCTTGTAGCTTATTAAATGCCGTCACTTTTTCATTTATCACTTAATAAGCAACCCCATGGCAAGATCGCGAGTTATTACAAGCTGACACAGTACTTCTTTCGGTTTGCCCTAATAGTTCTCAGCCGTACTCCAATTCTTTTCCTCCACAGTCGCAACATAATAGCCATCCGTCCAATACTCACCACCCCACACTTCAGCCTGTGATAAGAAATCCATGCGCCTCCTCAATATGGACACTGTTACATCTATGGCGTTTTGCAGAACCTTATAAGGTGGCAATGTAGTCGATTTTCAACGCCTGCTAACTGCTTACTCGGATGGTAGCCAGTACTGCACTTATGGCTATCAGAAACCATTGAAGCAATCGGACATGATCGCTCCCATGAATCGCAAGAGGAACTGCTATGACATTGCTCCGATGAAAAGCTTCTGGGAAATACACAAAAACAAGCTGGTGCACACCATCGAAAATTCAAGATACAACTACAAGCAATTCAGGAAATTACCAAGTGTATTGAAGTCTTTAATAACCGACAGCGTAAGCAAGATAGATTAGACTTTCTGTCACCAACGAAATATACGCAACGATACTCTGAAATTTAGCCGCCGCTTAACTGCTACATGGGCTCCCTTTTGTCAGCTCTTATTAGTCCGTGCAGGACGTCAAATAAAGTGGTGCCCGTCCATCCAAATAAAATAGTTCAACAATGTGTCAACCGAACTCCCGGACTGGCGTTAATGTGCATAGTTTCAGTTAATTTATATGCTTCATTACATCAATTGCTTGAGTTTCTAGGATTTTTATAAAGTTCAACTATGCAAAGACTCAATATCGCTTATACCTGCAATATTAGAAAGCCGGGCATGGAAGATGAGCGCTATGGTGAATTCGAAAGTCCAGATACTATCGCAGCAGTAACTACAGCGCTGGAACATGCGGGCGCGAATGTGGAAGTGATTGATGTGGGTGCGGATATCTATCATCAGCTTGAGAAACGTAAAGACAAAATCGATCTGGTGTTCAATAACGCAGAAGGTTTGGATGAAAAGGAACTACGCGAAGCTATTGTTCCATTCTTTTGTGAGCACTTGGGTATTCCATATACCGGTAGCAGCCCCAAGACCTTTATCAACAAAATGGATAAGGCAACGGCAAAGCGGATCGTTGCGTATGAAGGTGTGCCAACAGCGAAATTTCAACTCATGATGCCGGGTGATCAGCTCAAGAATCTATCTTTTCCGCTGATGGTTAAACCATACAGCGAGGGAACCAGCATCGGCATCAGCCAGAAAAGTAAAGTACATAATGAAGCAGAGCTCAATGAAGCCCTTACAGCGATTTATACGCAGTTTGATCAAGCTGCGCTGGTCGAGGAATTTCTCCCTGGAAATGAATACACGATTGGTTTGATTGGAGACTATGTGTTGCCAATTTTGGAGATTAATTTTGCGAAGCTTCCAGGTCATCCGCAACTGCGTGATCCGCACGTAAAAGATATGGAGAATCCCTACATTACTCACCTGAACTGGACCGATCAGGCCAAAAGCTTTGCCAAGATGGCGGTCGCGGCACATGAGGCACTTGAGGTTCGCGACTATAACCGTATGGATTTTCGCATGCGCGGAGGCAAGTTATATTTTCTCGAAGCCAATGTCATACCCGGTATTCATCCGACCGAAGCGGACCTAACCAGCATGTGCCGGCACGTTGGAATCGCGCACCAGTGTATGGTTGCATTGATCCTGGATAGAGCGGTGAAACGGCTGGCTGTACGTTATCCCGAACGTTTTCGGGGAAAGGTCGAATTAATCGAGGAATTAGCGATCTCGGTCATCAACAAAGTGCCGAAAGCCGGTTTTCTTACTCATCATGGGCGGATGTATAGCCTGCTCGGAAAATCAACCCAATAATAAATGAAATCATGATTGTACCCATTTCTAAAGACTTGTTTCCTGATCTTGTGAAGATTGCCTTGCAAGATATTGGTTCGATGTATCAATCCGCAGTTCACGATGAGCTGGAGGATATTGCAAGTGGCCGGTGTTTTGGGCTTTGTGCCGTGAGTGAAGGCAATCCGATTGGTTATGTGATAGCAAAAAAAACGGTTGACACCTATCACTTAATGACAATCGCAGTGGATGAGCGTCATCGCGGCAAGGGATATGGCTCACTGTTGCTGGACGGCATTTTTGCCGAGATCGCGCAGCAAGGGGGAAGAATACTGAATGTCATTACGGACGCAGATGCAAGCGAAAGCCTGCGTTTTTATCTCAAAAATGGTTTTTTTCTGACCGGCATTGTACAGGATGAATTTATCTCGGGAGTAGCCCAGGTACATCTGACCAGAAGGATGGGATATAGGCCTGAGCTCGAAACAAGACCTGTTTTTTCTACTACTTAACTTTGGAAAGGGCCTAAAGCAATGAGAATCATGGCGACAAAAATGGACGGTTGCGGCAATTCGTTTTTACTGGTTGATGAAGTGAAAAATCCTTTGTCCGGATTCGATCGGGCGCGGATTTCAAATGCCCTGGCAACGCAGCATGATACCGATGGAATTCTGTATGTCGATCAACTGCAAGGCATGCCCACGATGAAGATTTTTGATCGGGACGGCACCGAAGAAACCATGTGCGGAAATGGGCTGCGCTGTGCAACACGCTATTTCCGCGATACCTATGTGAACAATGATGTGTTTAACATCATGACTGACGATGGCATGAAGGAAGTGGTGGTCGATAACGAAAGTGTTGAGGTTAATCTGGGTGCCGCGCGGGATTACCGGCAAATCGATCAGAATCTGCATTATGTGTACACCGGCGTGCCGCATGTCGTGGTCATCGGTTCCGAGATCAGCCTAGAAGTTGCAACAGCGCATGGACAATCGTTACGCAATGATAAACCCCTGTGTGAACTAGTTGGTCACCCGGAAGGCGTGAATGTGAATTTTATCTGGCGCACTGCGGAAGGCATTGCTTTGCACACTTTTGAGGTAGGTGTGGAAAACGTAACACAAAGTTGTGGCACCGGCAGTGCGGCAAGTGCTTATGTGGCAGCTAGGGTGTTTGGAATCGACTTGCCGATCATGACGAGCTCCTCGGGAGGCAGTTTGCACGTCAGAAATGATAACGGTGGGTTGTCGATCAGCGGTCCGACGCGTTATCAGGGGAAAGTAATTGGATTTTCCAATGCCGTCTTTGCCAAATCCGTGGAACCGGTCAATTACTGGCAACGCAATTATGCCTGGCAAGGGATGTGAATCGCCTTTTAAGCATCTGAAGTTGAATCGTTGTGTCAGTTTTTGCCGTGGTTGTTACGCTTGCGGCATTGTTAATGCTGGATTGTTTTTTATGAGGCAATAGTATGGAATTCTCATTGGTTACTTTTTTTCTAATCATGGTTGCCATGACGGTTTCTGATATTTGTTTTACACTTTACTTTATTGACGTGGAAGAAAGAAGAGCGCACGGGGCCGCCTTCTGGTCAGCGATGATCATTCTGGTTACCGCATTTGCCGTCACCAATTATGTCGAAAACAAGATTTATATTGTGGCTGCATTTATCGGTGCATACGTAGGCACTTATGTCACGATCGAGTGGAAGAAACGAATTGAATCAAGGTTAAAGCCTGAATTGGTTGAATGAATTGCCACTGCAATCATCCCACGTAGCTGTCGCGAAAAATTGAGTCAGAAACCACGGCTATCTTTAACTTGCGATTCCCCGCATTCTTGCCACGGGGTTGTTTATTAATGGCTATGTAACAATTAACTATTGATTTTTTCTGCCCTCTGATGGTAAATGATTTTTTGATTGCCAAAAAACGACATAACAAATTATTTATAAATAATGTGGTTGTATAAGTCATTTTCAATAATCAATTGTGACATAGCCTACTTATTTTTATTTTCAAATGCTTGGGCGTATTTCAGGGGTGGCTACTTACAATCCCATACCACATGCGTCAGTCTCTGGTAATCTTTCATTTGATTCTCCTAGCTTTTGGTCAAGCCAAAAAAATCAAGGTGACCGCTTCTCTCGGTTAAATCTTTTTCAGTCCCCCGTAATAACTAGGTGATTACCTTATTATTTACCCCCTAAATTAATTTCAACATAATCCGATATCACTTTGACCTGCGTGCATGGCAATGTATGCATTCAGGTATTTTTTAATCCACAAAAACTGAAGCGCTTACTTTGTTGTGTGCATCAGTATTTGTTTTGATAAAGGAGATATTATGCGGAAATGGTTTCTACTGATGGCTCTGGTGTTCTTGTATACTGGCACTGCATTCGCAGCGGTCAATATCAATACAGCTTCACAAACTGAGCTTGAATCTTTACAAGGAATTGGTCCTGCTAAAGCAAAAGCGATCATTGAGCATCGCGAAAAAAGCGGCACCTTTGCTTCCGTTGATGATTTAGCGAAAGTAAGCGGTATTGGTCAGGGAACTATCAAGCAACTTCGCGATGCAATTACCGTCGAAGGTGAGAAAGCCACAGAAGCTCCGGCCAAACAGGAGTAGTTTTTGTAGTGGATTAATTTACCCTCTCTGAATTATCTTCAGAGAGGGTTTTTATTTGCGTGATTACTTTGTTTCAATACCGTTAGCTTATGCGATAATTGATGCATCTATGGTAAAGTTTGCATCATGCACAAAACGATTGAAAATTTTGTTGGTAATACGCCTTTAGTCAGACTCAAGCATTTACCCGGAACGACTTCCAATACCATTCTTATCAAGCTAGAAGGTAATAATCCTGCTGGATCGGTCAAAGACCGTCCGGCATTGTCGATGATTTCGCATGCGCAACAACGCGGAGAAATTAAACTAGGCGATACACTGATTGAAGCTACCAGTGGCAATACCGGAATTGCGTTGGCGATGGCTGCCGCCATGATGGGTTATCGCATGATATTGATCATGCCGGAAAATTTGAGCATTGAACGACGGCAGTCCATGAGCGCATACGGCGCAAAGATTATTCTGACACCGAAATCCGGCGGTATGGAACAAGCGCGGGATGTAGCTGAAAAAATGCGCGATGAAGGTCAAGGCATCATTCTGGATCAATTTGCAAATCCAGATAACCCACGGGCACATTATGAAGGCACGGCACCAGAAATCTGGCGCGATACACAAGGAAAAATCACTCATTTTGTCAGCAGCATGGGAACTACAGGTACGATTATGGGTTGTTCAAGATTTTTTAAGGAACAGCAAACACCCATCAAAGTCATTGGGGTACAACCTGAGGATGGCGCACAAATACCCGGTATCCGCAAATGGTCCCCAGCGTATTTGCCTAAAATTTTCGATGCGAAACGGATCGACGAAATGATCTATGTGAACCAGTCTGAGGCTGAAGATATGACGCGCAGATTGGCGCGTGAAGAAGGAATCTTTGCGGGCATTTCATCGGGCGGCGCTCTGGCGGCAGTACTTAAAGTATCCGATCGGGTTGAAAACGCAACCATAGTTTTCATCGCGTGTGATCGAGGAGATCGCTATTTATCGACAGGGGTTTTTCCTGCTAATGATGTACGATCAGAATAAGACTTAGCGTCATTCGTTTACTATGTTAACCAATTACTTTTCACTGCCGGTTCGTGTCTATTATCAGGATACAGATGCGGGTGGAGTGGTATATCATTCAACCTACCTGAATTTCATGGAGCGGGCACGCTATGAATGGCTTAGAGAACTTGGATTTAATGCCAATACATTGGTTGCAACCTCTAAAGTCTTGTTCATGATCCGTTCAATTGAGGTCGAGTATTTCAA
>NZ_JALHQJ010000025.1 GCF_022842015.1 Nitrosomonas sp.
CCCAATGGCAAAATGATCTTGTATGCGACTGAAATAAACGGGCATGGTATATTATCCGCTGTTTCCAGAGATGGGCAGACACGGCAGCAACTGTCAGTACAAACGGGTGATATCCGAGAGCCGGCCTGGGGTCCCTTACCAAAATGGAAGTAATGTCTTAGTTTTTTAATTTTAAAGGAGCAATAAATGAGAAAGTTATTAAGCATTGCATTGATCGTTCTGTTATCCGCATGTGCCAGTCAAACCACACAGCCTGATGTTGATGATCTTACTTCAGGCGCAGGCAATGGCTTAAGCGGAAGTGATTTGATGGGATCCGATTCAGGAAGACCCAGTTATTTCAACCAACTGAATGATCCCAACAGCATTTTGTCACAACGTAGTGTTTTTTATGATTATGATAGTTATACAGTGGCAAGTGAATATAGAGAGTTGGTGCTATCACATGCCAGATTTCTGCGTGACAACCCTGCTGCTAGCGTAATCTTGCAAGGAAATACGGACGATCGTGGCAGCCGTGAATACAATTTGGCTTTGGGTCAGCGCCGCGCCGACAGCGTTAAAAATATGATGATATTGTCAGGTGCGCAAGACGTACAGATTGAGTCGGTTAGCCTGGGAGAGGAAAAACCGCGCGCAATGGGTCACGGTGAATCAGCTTGGAGTCAGAACCGTCGCACTGATATTCTTTACCGAGGCGAATAACTATGTTGATACGCGCTTTCTTTCTACTGTTATTGCTGAATTGCAATGTCAGTTATGCATCATTCTTTGGTGATAGCGAAGCACGCGAACAAATTGACGTATTGCGCAAGCAGGTTAAGGAAATGGAAGTGCGTATTGCCAAGATGGACCAGGCGCTAAATAGCCAGGCACTGGTAGAGCTTTACACCCAGGTTGAAACACTTGGGCTTGAACTGGGAAAATTAAATGGTCAAATAGAAATGCTCAGTAACGAGAATGCGTTGTTACAAAAGCGACAA
The DNA here is from genome assembly GCF_022842015.1 of Nitrosomonas sp. Lineage (GTDB taxonomy): Bacteria > Pseudomonadota > Gammaproteobacteria > Burkholderiales > Nitrosomonadaceae > Nitrosomonas. The sequence continues at coordinate 984 of NZ_JALHQJ010000025.1, forward strand.
CGAGATTTTTATATCGATCTTGATAATCGACTCCGCCAGATCGAGCAGCCTGGCAGCCGAGCGCCTTCGTCTCATTCTGAACCCCAGAGCTCTCCTCGTAGCATGGCAGCACCGCCACCTGACGCACATGCAGCCGCTCCACCGATTAATAATGATATAACTCCTGAATCATTCCCAGCTGAAGGAGTGGATTCATCTCTCGCTATGGACTCTGGGCCTTTGTCAGTCAATGAATTAGCGCCACCCGGTCCGGTAGAAAATGATTCTTATAAGGAAGCGTATGATTCGTTTAGAAATGGCGAATACACGAACGCTATCGCACAATTTGAAAACTTTCTGGAAAATTATCCGCAATCCAGTTTAGCTCCCGGTGCTGCTTACTGGATTGGCAATGCGCGCTACGCATTGCGTGATTATCAATTAGCCATCGATGCGCAAAAAAGATTAATCAGCAAGTACCCAGATAGCAATAAAGTACCGGATGCTTTGCTAAATATCGCTACCAGCCAGTTTGAAATGGGTGATCGCAATACAGGCAGGAAAACCCTGGAGAATTTGCTGGCAAGCTATCCGCACAGTGAAGCCGCAGGAAAAGCCAAACAACGCTTGGCGAACATCAAGTAAATCCAAAATTTAAACATCATTCCTCAATTGCTGTTTGCTGCATTCGCCACAAAGTAGTAGAGTCCGTTTTTTTCCTTCAGGTAACTAGTAATGATGCAAGTGTTAGAAACAACAACCTTGCGTGTCAGTGAAATTTTCTTCTCGTTACAAGGTGAGACAAGTCGCGTTGGACTACCTACGGTTTTCGTACGTCTGACAGGCTGCCCCTTGCGTTGCGGCTATTGTGACACCACCTATGCGTTTACTGGCGGTGAAAACATTTCTATTGCAAGCATCTTGGATCGAATCACGCATTACAAAACGAATTACGTCACCGTTACAGGCGGAGAACCGCTAGCTCAAAAAGCTTGTTTAGTTCTTCTCACTGCACTCTGCGATGCCAAGTATTCGGTATCGCTCGAAACCAGCGGTGCTTTGGACTTGTCGCAAGTAGATCTGCGCATCTGCAAAGTAATGGACATTAAAACACCAGGTTCTGGCGAAGTCGCAAAAAACAACTGGAAAAATATAATCTACCTGACACAAAAAGATGAAATAAAATTTGTACTGTGTGATGAAACAGACTATCAATGGGCCATTGAAATTATTCATCAAAAGCAGCTATCGCAGTTATGCCCAATCTTATTTTCACCGGTTTATGATAGCCTGAATCCCGCAACGTTGGCCTCTTGGATATTGCGCGATGAATTACCTGTCAGAATGCAGCTGCAAATGCATAAACTGCTTTGGGGCGAAGGACCGGGACGATGAAACCAACACCAATTAAACTATGAAGAAAGCAGTTGTATTATTGTCTGGAGGATTGGATTCCGCAACCACATTAGCCATTGCCCGCGACCAAGGTTTTGAGTGCCATGCATTGAGTATCGATTATGGCCAACGACATTACGCAGAGTTAAATGCCGCGCAAAAGGTCGCACAATCATTGGGTTCCCATTCACACAAGATAATTAAGATCAATCTGACTGCATTTGGTGGGTCTGCTCTAACGGATCAATCCATTGAGGTGCCAACCTCTGGGAAAAATATTGATATTCCGGTTACTTATGTTCCAGCCAGAAATACAATCATGTTGTCACTGGCATTAGCCTGGGCGGAAACATTGGATTGCCAGGACATTTTTATTGGTGTGAACGCAGTTGATTATTCCGGCTACCCTGATTGCCGCATGGAATACATTCAGGCTTTCGAGAAAATGGCTAATCTAGCGACTAAAGCGGGTATTAAGGGCAAGCAGATAACCATCCATACGCCGCTCATGCCTTTATCCAAGCAAGAGATAATTCAACGTGGACTTCCTTTAGGTGTTGATTATAGCTTCACCGTTTCTTGCTATCAGGCAGACGAAGCGGGACGGGCCTGCGGTGTCTGTGATTCCTGTCGGATTCGCAAGGCAGGGTTTAAGACAGCGAATATAATCGATCCAACCATTTATAGAACCTAAGCGCTATTTTTTCTGAGCATTATTTTTACTGCCTTCCTGACGCATTTTATTTTCAAGCTTTTGCATTTGCTCAGGCGTTAAAACCGCTTGCAAGTTTGATCGAGTTTCTTCCTGAATTAACTGTAATTTCTTTCTTTCTTCATTGAAAACGGCCTCAACTTTCTTTTGTTCTGCACTAAGAATGCCCTCAACCTTACCTCGCTGAGTTTCATTAAGCCCCAATTCTTTAGTCATTCGATCAATGGCATTTCGATTATCCGCAGCAGAATTTTTATTTTGAGCATATGCGATTGAAGAAGCAATAAACAATAAAGTTATCAGCGGCAATACAATAAATTGTATTTTCATTTTCATCACGACCTCCTCAAGTTTCTAAGAATATTGCGCTTTGTAAACTGAAAGCTTTTCAGAACAAACATTAATACTATCTCTTCCCCAGCGCTTGTAATAACACTGGGGGAACAGGCAATTTATTACTATATTTAGAACAACCCTGAAATGGAACGAGCGAGGCCATTGGTCAATTCAACCGCAGCTTCTTCATACTGCAAATTTGCTTTGTTCGCCGTGCTGACTACACGAGTACGATATTTATTCATTTCACTAACTTTTGTCGAAGATTGCCTTCTTGCACCGCCTACCCCCTGCTTCGCATCTTGTTGCCTATCTTCACGAACAATGACACCTTCCTCGACTCGTTCTGCTATTTCAACATCTGTAATGGCCATATAAGTCACATCTTTCACCGCAGCATCCGCAAGCGTACTGGCAAGACCGAAAGCAGCTGCGCCAGCCAATCCGCCTATACCCGCCCCACTCCAGCCATCAATGGCAGCGCCAGTGGCCGTTCCAACAGCCGCACCCAGCGCTGCACTTCCCATGCCTCCATAACCAGCTCTCAAAGCAGCCTCAGCTGCAGTAGGACTAGCTTTGTCAACGCTCAGAATATTAACCTGCAACCAGTAATGCGCTTCTCTGGGATTATTAGTAATGAGATAACCTCTGCCCTCTAACGCCCTTGCGACCGTAGTTGCAATATCAAAGTTGGTTTTGTCGGAGGTATTGCGAATATTCAGATAAACCGTTCTCTGACTCGGTTCAACAGGATCAAGAAAAATGGTATCACTCATCTTAGTTTGAACATCCAAATCCTTTTTGGCAATGGATGTATGCATCGCCGCGCACCCACTTAGAACCAAAGAAAAAATCACGATCACTGCTAAAATCCAAGTATTCTTGCTGGCGTACCCCCCCATTTCATCCCCCCTTCTCTAGTAATTAAATGAAAAACACTTTTAAGTAACCCTAGCAAATTATCCACCAATCCAATTTAATTGAGGAGATAGATTAACCACTATTAAATGGCTCATACTCGAAGTAACCCCACTGACCCTGAGTATCACCAGCCCGAATAAAAAGGCAGATAACTATTCACACCATATAAACCACCATAATATGGACGAGGATAGCCGCCAAAATAACTGCCATAGCCAAAGTTGCCCAGACCGACAGCAGCACTCCCACATCCTAGACCAACACAACCTGGCGCAAACCTTTGTGTCCTTGTTGGCATGCCTTTTTGAGTCGCTTCTTTGAGCGCAGATGTTAAAGCGGCATCACTTGGAACACTAAAGCGCTTGTTAATAGTTTCCGCATTGAATTGCCTTTGAATTTCACTGAGATCCTGTCTAGCTGAAACTGTGCTACTCATAAATGCCACTAGCAGTACTGTGTAAAAAATCATACTGAATTGTTTTGTACGCATCGTATACCTCCTGGTTCTCGATAAGTCAAACAATATTACCAAATTAGACTGCTCGTCGTAAATTTTTAAATGATTAATCAGTACAATAATTTTTTGGCGACATCTCTTCTCCAATTGACACTAAAACTTCGTCACGCGCCCGAAATAAATCTACCCCGGATTGCATTCATTGAAAGTTCACGCTGAGTGCAGAATAGATGAACGCCATGCATTAAGCTGCCCCAGCTGTTCTTTTATCATTCCAGATAGTTACTAGGGATAATTTCTTAGCTCAGTCATGCGCTGTTGTATTGCGCTGTTGTATTTCTGCACGACTTGCTAGCCAAACGCAAACAAATTGAAACGGTAATTTCAAATTAAAAAAATGATACGCTATAATCCAATATTCTAATTATTCAATATAGTTGCATGAGAATATTAAATACAATTGTATGAAACCACTCATAATGGCGTAATTTATTTCTTACTTGCTATAAAGTAGTTCATCTTACCTATCCTAATTGATAGTTATTTTTGCAATTCGAGAATCATTGGAAGCCAGACATGCTTATTGTTTTCTCCCAAGACCAAGAAGAAACTGATTTATCAAGTGAATACAACAATCTCTTTAATATTTCACATTTTAGTGATTTTTCAGTTTGGGAGAAGGAAAGAATTGCTCCATCAGCATTTATCATCCAAGGAAAGGACAAGCATTACATCTCTGCCATCCTTGAAAAAGTACGTAAGGATAGTGAATTTTTTGCATCTTTGTGTTTTATTACCGATTCAGCTTTTCCTTACGACGACTTTATGCTCGACGGGCAGTTACCACAGCCCGCAGATTTACGAGAACAAATAAATCAGTTTGATAACTTGCTGAAATCCCTGAAGAGTAATGAAACCTATATCACTCATCAAGGACGATTGATTAAATATTTCTGGTTGCGACCGGACTTTGTACTTCAACCATACCATGATTGGCAACACGCGCGTTTCTATCGCTATCCATTACTCGAAGCGCTTAGCCTAGATAATTCGGATAGTTTTGAATGGCTGCGAAATCTTGCAAATAGTAAAATAATCGATCCTATCCTGTTGATTGATCGTCAGCGTGAATGCACCTATTGTCGATCTTCTCATTTAAGTTTTGTTGATGTTTGTCCAAATTGTCTTTCTATAGACATTGGGATGCAAGCATCGCTACATTGCTTTACTTGCGGATGTGTTGATGTGCAGGAAAAATTTCTGCATAGCGGCACATTAATCTGCCCCAAATGCTATACCCAACTGCGTCATATCGGAAGCGATTATGATAGGCCGATCGAAAACTATCGATGCCATTCATGTAGTCAGTCATTTGTTGAGGGCGAGGTGCAGGTTCGCTGCGCGATGTGCGAGAAGGAGATGGAATCAAGTGAGCTTGTTCAAAATGAGATACGTAATTGGCGCTTAAGTGACAAAGGGAGAACAATCGCTTTTCGTGGGGAAGTTTTTGATTTATCTTCGGGTTTTGATCAACTCAACTTCATTTCCCGCGAGTTGTTTATCCACGATCTTGATTGGATGATGGTAACGTCACGACGTTATCCAAACGTCAATTTCAGTTTATTTGGAATTTATTTTGCCAACCTACCAGAATTAGTCGAGCTTTTTAATCATGCGCGATTACTGCAAATGCTTGAATCCTTTGCACAGCAATTGAGAAGCTTACTGCGCACTCCTGATCTTTCTACTCGAACAGCGGAAAACATGCTTTGGCTGCTCCTGCCGAATACTGACGAGCAAGGATTAATCGGTTTTCATAAGCGTATAGAAAGCAGCATGAAGTTATTATTGGAACAAAGCGAACATAAATTGGATTTTCGCTTTATCAGTATTTCCTCGCAGAAACTATCCAGCAAGGAAAACGCTGAGCTACTGCTTGCTCGTCTATATGGTGAGTTACTGTAATTTATGGAAAGTCTGAATCAGGCTTGGTATCTGTTTCAGGCTAGCCTGTCACGCTATCAGGATTTTCAGTATGTATTCATGCTGATTCCATTTGTGCTGTTTTTTGAGCTGCCGCTTTATTTCATCAATTGGATGAGCGCATTTCGCTATCTGATTAAAAATGCTATAGAGGCACCTTTGACGCTTCATTACTTTCCCCATGTCACCTGTGCGATCACCTGCTATGCCGAAGGAAAAGCTGTTCAGAGCACGGTGATATCACTTTTGGAACAGCTGTATCCCGGACACATAGAAATAATTGCGATGGTGGACGGAGTGAAAAAAAATCAAGCCACTTATCATGCTCTGGTGGAACTTGCTCCTTTAGTTTCCCAATATCCTAAACGCTCGCTGGTAATTATCCCAAAATTTCAGCGCGGAGGCAGAGTTTCTTCGCTCAATGCAGGGCTAAGCCGAGCTCAGGGAGAGATTTTTCTTGCACTGGATGGTGACACATCATTTGACAATCAGATGATTCAGTATGCCGCAACGCATTTTAGGAACCCTGATATGGTGGCCGTCACAGGGCCGATGCGAGTACGTAACGCTAGAAAAACAATCATGACGCGATTGCAAAATTTAGAGTACATGTTGACGATGCAGGTGGGGAAATTAGGCTTTGCGAAGCTGGGTGTTATCAATAACGTACCCGGAGCATTTGGTATTTTTAGAAAATCCTTTCTGCAACAAGTAGGGGGGTGGAATACTGGAACTGCTGAAGATCTGGATTTGACACTTCGTATCAAACAATATTACAAGCGCTACCCACATCTGCAAATTGAATTTGAGCCAGGAGCTGTTTCCCATACCGATGTACCCGAAAATTTAATAGATTTTCTTAAGCAACGCTTAAGATGGGATGGGGATCTTTGGTATATATACTCGAACAAGCACAAGTACGGCATTTCGGCTTCCATGATGGGGTGGAAGAATCTCATTTTCCTGCTTTGGTACGGTATCTTATTTCAGATTGTCATGCCCTTCTCTATCGTGTTATATACAATTTATATCGCGGTGAAACTTCCTTTTTATGCTTTCTTACTTAGCATGACATTGGTTTATGCATTCTATTTTTGCCTTATTACCGTTCAGTACATTCTCTATCTGATATTCATCACAGACAGAAGAAAGGAGGACTGCAATGCTATTTTCATCCTTCCGGTTTATCCGATATTTCAATTTATATCCCGTGTCTGGAGTGCACTTGCTATCCTGAATCAGATTATCAACAAAGGCCACTTGGATTCGGCGATGGCACCGCTATGGGTACTCAAAAAGGGGAAGCAGTAACAGTGCGTTTTTTATACCTATTGGCCTTACTGATAATACTAAATTCAGGTGCGTTTGCTGAACCAAGAACACTGTCTGAATTTTACTCGCATCTTGATCAAGCGGCATCGATATTGAAAGCACAAGCTGATTTAGAAGCGCAGCGGTCTAATTTATTGGCTCAAGAGTCACTCAAGGGCCTGGAAGTATTTGGGGGGGTTTCCGGTGGTTTCCAGAAAAGCCCTTTTGCACGAGAGCCATTTGGGCATTTTTTTGATCCTCTTGCGCGTATTGGATTGCGCTACCCTTTGCTAGGCAGTGCTGAACGGCAGCAACGTGCCATAGAAGACGCAGCGACACAAGTGAGAATTGAAACTATTCGCTTAGACTGGAGCCGTCGGCTGGCAGCACTTTTTTTAGAAGAAAACTACGCAGCCTATTGGAGCGCACAAAAAGTCCTGTCGTTGACAGATGCCTACCTGCATTTGCGTCATGAAGGCGTTGAAGATTTGCTGCGCAAGCGACAAGAAGCAGGTCTATTGTTTAAGTCAGATTACTTCGAGTTTCTTTCCGCTTTTGAGCGGGCGCAACGAACACAAGTTGAATTTTACAATAACAGTAATCAGGCATTAATGCGATTGGCGCATTTAACTAATTCAGCGGTAATGCCTTTTACACCCGTTAAACCGACGTTAGGCAAAATTGCAAATATCGTCTCTAACGAGGTCGATCAGCTTGATCTGAGAATATTACAGACGCAAATAGATAATCTGCAAAATATTCGGGATACTCAAAATTGGCAGGGAATAGAATCTGATGTTTCAGTCACTGGTTTCGGAGGACCTGCAATTCCTCATCCATCACCACCCGAGGGGATGCAATGGGGGTATGGCGGAGCGGTTGGTTTTAATTTCAGAATGCCTCTCGAAATTGTCAGTTACCGGAAAAATGAACAGTCTCGGTTAAATAGTCAATTGATCAGCTTACGCGCGGATTACACACGACGGGATCAGGAGTTGCAACACGATTTTCATGCACTACTGAGTAGCTTCCAGCAATTGGATCAACAAATCAATTTTCAGCGTACACGCCTTGAAGCCGCGCAAGAATTAATGCGCGAAAGATATCTTCGCCTGCAAGTGCTGGATGGGGATGTAATTGAACAATACCTACAAGCACTGAATACCTATTATCGTATCGCGGTAGAAAATATCGAAGCAGAATCCGAGCACTGGAAGCTGCATATCCGCTTGCGCCAATTTATTTTATTACCGAATATGCCAGCAGAAGATAGTTACCCGGAAACTAACATCACTTCATTGATCGACCCGCTGCATCAAGCAAAACAATTTCTAATGAGTGGAGATAAAGCAACATCAAAACAACGAACTGAACATGTTGCACCCGTGAACACACAATCTTTATCTGACCCACTTGCTGCTTATGTCTGGAATTCTGAGCAATTAATGGCACAAACTGGGTTATGGGAAGAAAAAGCAACCCAATCATTTAATCGTTTTCTTGTTTCTCTGGATGCACAGCAAATTTCACACGTTGCAGAAAACCCAAAGTATCTGCAAAACTTTTTGCATGACGCTCGTCGTCACAAAAAAAAGATTGAATTGCTTTTAGGTGATCCGGACTGGATTTTACCCGAGTATCGCGATAATTTACTGCAAATTATCCGTAAACTAGCAGGCGTTAATTTCGACGGGTTGCATCTTGATATTGAGCCGGATCAACTGGAATCGGAACTGGCCGGAAAAGCAAAGTTGGAGGAATTTGTCGAAACAATTCGGCAGGTAGCAGCGATTTCTCCATGGACTGTAGGTATCAGCATTCACCCACGTTATTTAACCAAGGAGTCATCCTTTGGTTTATGCATTCTCTGTGAGCTAAGCAAGATTAAAATCAAAGAAATTACAGTTATGTACTATTCGATGAACATACAGGGCGTTGTCACAACGCTTAAATCGGCTATGCAACAACATCCAACGCTCGTGTTTAGTCTTGCGCAAAGCTTAGAGAAGGAATTAGGTCCAGAAAACAGCTATGCACATAAACCGCAGCGTAATTTTATCCGCGCAATGCAGCAACTTCAGGATCAACTACAAAGCGCAAACTTTGGTGGTCTCATTATTCAATCATGGCTAGACTGGGAAAATTACCTTCATGAAAATCCGCTTTAATCAACCTGAAAATAAAGCCCCGGATATCGATCGAGGATTACGCGTTCACTATAGTGAAGCAAAGCGCCCTGGCAGGCCTTGGCGTTGGTATTTAATTGTCGCGATCTCTAGTCTCCCGATCATTTATTTGTTGGGAGTAATTATGTGGGAAACAATTGCAATTGAAGCAAACGGGCGCATTAGGGTCGCCAATATTCCAGTCCGTACCGCTGTTGATGGATATGTTCAACAAATATTTGTCGAACCATTACAAACAGTTTCGGCAGGCGATCAATTGGCCGAACTGACCAACGTACCCTTACTTGATAGCTATGGCCGGTTAAAGATTGAAATTGATGCACTAAAGAAAGAAAAGCAAAAGATATCAACACAAGCCAATCAGTCGACGTCAAATTCGGCACAATTAATGAATTACGCTCAAGAACATAAGATATTTGCGTACAGACGCCTACAGCATTATGAAACATTGTTTAAGCAGGGCGCAGCTACTCAAGCCGAAATTGCCTCAGCCAAGAATCAGTATCAGAGAACACTTGAGAATATAGTGGCACTTGAGAAAACAGAAAATCAAGAACAGAATCAGTCAGCTGAAATGCGCAGGATTTTAAATCAGATTAGCCAAATGCAACTTGAGTTTGAGAAGATTCAAGATCAGATACAACAACTAAGCCTTGTTGCGCCTATAGGAAATGGAATAGTTACCGAGATATTTGTACAGTCTGGAGAATATTTGGGCCGTGGGCAAGCATTGCTTGAAATTATTTTCCCTGAGAAAGTATATGTTGACGCCTTCATTCCACCCAAATACCAAGACTACGCAGTAGAAGGGCAAATTGTCATTGTAAAATTCCCCAACAAAGAAAAAACAAAGGCAAAGATAATTTCCGTTCCGGGTGTCACGCAAAAAACAGTGACAGAAGAAGTTAATCCGCTCGAACCAGTCCGTACAGCGATACTGGCACATTTGGAATTTATTGAGACTCCCAACAATCGGCTAATTAATGGAATGCCGGTAACAATTTATTTCTATTAAGAGGCTGTTGAAAAACGTTCTTGAAGTAGCCGATGCAGTTAGTTTTTCAACAACCCGTAAACCACAGCAAGAGACAAATAAAATCTTTTTTCCTGCCATCTAAGCGGACAACTTCCCGTTCAACAACTCCAACACTGCGCCTGATCCGGCATGACGAATACGCGTAACCCCACCATTGCTAATTTTGATGCGATATAAACCGATCGCAGGCGCTTGGAGTGTTTTTGCAATCAATGCACGCATCACACCAGCATGCGCAACGATCAGAATATGGCGACCGAAATAACGTTCGATAGCGGCTTCATAGGCTGAATAAACCCGTAGAACAAAATCGTCGAGAGGCTCGGCCCCTTGCGGTCTAGCATCCACCGGGTTCTTCAAAAAAGCCTGATATTCAAGCGCTCGCCCAACTTTAACTTCATCATGACTCAACCCCTCCCATTCGCCAAACCCCACTTCCTTGAAACGCGGCTCAACTGAGACATTAATGTCATGACGTTCCCCTAAAGCATAGGCAAAGGCCTGACAACGTTGCAGCGGGGAAGTAATAATTTGTTGCCACTGATTATACTCACCAACAGCACGCCACATTTGCAACCACCCTGTCTCGCTCAACGGATCATCCACGCCGTGGCCGCGATAACGACGCCCGCCGATGGGCTCACCGTGACGGATCAAATCGACTAGAGTTTCAGTCATAAAGAATGCTGGCAGGAGAAATCAGATGCAATAGTTTAGCTGATTTATTCCGCATGAAAAATGAGATTGGACAATAAATCCGATCGCTTTGAATTTACCGCAATAATTAAGACAGCTTCAAGGCAGACGATGCCAAGCAGGATCAGGAGAGAAGGTGCAGCTTATGCAGAATAAAGAGTATTTTAAGTCAATTGCAATATTAGCAACAAGATAAACGATTCTTCGCCGACTTGTAGTTTTCTAATTTTCCAACCACGCAACTAATAATTTCCCACCTTAATATTCGCCCCACCAGTTTTCTTAACCACTTCCAGCGCGATATCGACATATTCGGTAAATTCCAGCGCATCCTCTTCCGTAATCGGGGTTGTCAGAACAAAATCAGCATGTTTGCGCGCTTCATACTTTCTACCTATTTCATACAATAATTCAGCATAAAAGGCGCGCGTAATGATGTCCTGAGGAAACAACCCGTGCGCCCGTTTGAGATGTGCGAGCGCTTTCTGGTTACTGCCAAAGCTTATTGGAAACCTCGGCAGTTTGTGATACATACGGCCCAGTGCCCGATGAGCGCCGGCATTCTCGTATCTTTCATCAAGTTCGACTACTTTCAAAAGCAAATCCTCCATAGGCCGAAGCATCCTCAGTGCATTGAGCATGCCGCTATCTTCAGCAATTTTCCCCATCGCAGCAGCCTTCCAGAACAACCCCCGCACATCATTGGCATTCAGTGCCAATGCCTGATCAGCCATGGCAATACTGCGTTCAAACAAATGGACACGGTGATGTTTATCGAGCTCGAGCTGAGCACGCATAAATTTCAAGCGAGCAAGCTCTGCCAGGGCCGCCGATTCCCGGGAATTTCTTGTCAAATCACGAAACCAGTCTATAGTCTCCAACAACAACGGCGTATCAATGGCATACTTCCACGCTGCCAGTTCAATTCTCTGCTGATTTTCCGGAGTTAACACGGTGGAAGCACTGCGGTGCGCCAGCACCGATGATGTCAAACAAATGAACGCAACTACTCCGCATGTAAAAAGGATCAACTCTTTTTTTAATCGCTTTATTAAGTTTGATTTTATGAAGTTACTCATGTTAAACCCTTTTTATAAACGGTTTTTTTGATCGGCCTGATAAAAGTAAAAATACCCGTTGTTTCAGGACGCTTACCAAATATAAGCATAGCTCTATTTAGAGCAAACTCAAATCATAAATAACTAGGGAATTTATGCTTTTTTAAACAATCTGCTATTGCAAAACTTGGGCAAGCCTAAAAATGAATTATAGCTAACATCTCACCCTACGAATCGCAGTTAACCAATGAGACAGCTAATCAATACCATGATTCCAACAATCTGCGCCAAGTTTAACTATCTCACCCACCGGATGAATTTTCCACAAAACAAATTGCATATTTTTTGGATCCATAGTTAGGTTAGAATTTATCGCAACAAAATAACATTTTGTACCAATTGGTCTCGCATTCCAGCGAATAAACTTACACTTCGTTCCGTTCTGCTACACTTTCTAGGATAATATACAAATTTAGATCGCGGCCTATCTTTCCAGTCTTCATTTTCCAGCGCTGCAAGGCGGGCATGTAAATAATGCAACATCAACACTCCTTACCTAAACCCGGCACCGTATCCCGATATGCTGATTTTGACGGTTCCAGCGATGCATTATTCCTTGCGCAAATAGCGCAACAGGCCAAACCCGTCGCGGTCATTACCGCCAATGCACTTGATGCGCAAAGATTACAGGAAGAAATTCCGTTCTTTGCTCCTGAATTAAGAACGCATTTACTACCCGATTGGGAAACACTGCCTTACGATGTTTTCTCGCCCCATCATGATCTTGTCTCAGAACGGCTGGCAACGTTGTATCAAGTGATGAACAGCGCGTGCGATGTGCTGATTGCGCCACTAACCACTGCGCTCTACCGCATGCTGCCGCGCGAATATCTGGCGGCGCATACTTTTTTCCTCAAGCAAGGTGAAATGCTGGATATGGCGGGGTTACGCAGTCAATTGACATTGGCGGGATATTCGCATGTCACGCAGGTTTTTTCACCAGGCGAATACAGCGTGCGCGGTGGCTTGATTGATTTATTCCCGATGGGCAGCCCGTTGCCCTACCGCATCGACCTGATGGACAACGAAATTGACACCATCCGCACATTCGATGTTGATACGCAACGCAGCATCTATCCAGTCAAGGAAATTCGCCTGCTGCCAGCACGCGAATTTCCACTGGATGAAGCCGGACGCACCTGCTTCCGTGGTAATTTTCGCGAGAATTTCGAGGGCGACCCGTCAAAAAAGCAGATTTACAAAGACATCAGCAAAGGCTTGACACCTGCAGGCATTGAATACTATCTGCCGCTGTTTTTTGAACAAACAGCAACCTTGTTTGATTATCTGCCTGAAAACACGTTGCTCTGCTTGCACCAAGATGTTCGTCCGATCATTGATGAATTCTGGCGCGATACTCAATCACGTTATCAATTGTTGCGTGGCGATATAGATCGACCGCTGCTGCCACCACTGGAATTATTCTTATCCAGCGACAGCTTTTTCGGCAAAATAAAACCTTATGCGCGCGTTGAGATTCTCTCCAGCGTACAAGAAACCAAACTCACCGCAGCTAAATCAACGCTTCCATTACCCCCTGTCCAGGTTAACCGTCACGCAGAAAATCCACTGGAAAAACTAGTGACTTTTACCAGTCGATTCACCCAATCGGGTGGACGCATTTTACTGCTGGCGGAAAGCATGGGCCGACGCGAGCTCATTGCTGAATATCTGAACCAATACGGCCTGCATCCGGACAGTTGTCAGGATTACGCGCAATTTCTGACCGGTTCTCAGTCCTTTATGTTAAGTGTTGCTCCGCTGCACACCGGTTTTATCCTGGAATCAGCGCAACGCGCGTTTATCACCGAAAGCGAACTGTATTCGACCCATGTCTATGGACGGCGTGAACGTGAGTCACGCAAAACCACATCAACCGATAATATTCTGCGTGACCTGTCAGAAATCAAACCTGGCGATCCGGTTGTGCATGAGCAGCATGGCATCGGCCGATATCTCGGCTTGGTAAGCATGGATGTAGGGGAAGGTAAGCCGGGTGAGTTGAGTGAATTTTTGTCGTTGGAATACGCGGGTGGCGACAAACTGTACGTGCCGGTTTCACAACTGTATCTGATCGGACGTTACAGCGGTGCTGCCCCGGAATCCGCACCGCTGCACAAGCTGGGCAGCGGTCAATGGGATAAAGCTAAACGCAAAGCCATGCAACAAGTGCGCGACACGGCGGCGGAACTGCTGAATCTCTACGCCCAGCGTGCGGCCCGAGAAGGCCATACTTTTACGCTAAGGCCGCATGATTACGATGCTTTTGCCGAGGGATTCGGTTTTGAGGAAACCGCTGATCAAGCTGCGGCGATCAAAGCGGTCATTGCAGATTTAACCTCAGGGAAACCGATGGATCGCCTGATTTGCGGTGATGTCGGGTTTGGTAAAACCGAAGTGGCACTGCGTGCCGCTTTTGTCGCCGTTGCCGACGGTAAACAGGTTGCTGTCATGGTTCCTACCACACTGTTAGCTGAACAGCATTTCCAAAATTTCTCCGACCGCTTCAGCCTGATTGCCGATCAATGGCCGGTAAAAATTGCTGAACTGTCGCGCTTCCGATCCGCCAAAGAACAAACTCTGGCGCTAGAAGGCCTGGCCAAAGGTGAAATTGACATTATTATCGGCACGCACAAACTGATTCAGAAAGACGTGCATTTTAAGAGTCTGGGGTTGGTCATTATTGACGAAGAGCACCGTTTCGGCGTGCGGCAGAAAGAAGAGTTAAAAAAACTGCGTGCGGAAGTCGATGTGCTGACACTCACCGCCACGCCGATTCCACGCACATTGGCGATGTCGCTGGAAGGGCTGCGCGATTTCTCCATCATTGCCACAGCTCCGCAGCGCCGCCTCGCCATTCGCACCTTTGTCAGCAGTTTCTCGATGGGCATTATCCGCGAGGCTTGTCTACGCGAACTGAAACGCGGCGGGCAAATCTATTTTCTGCACAACGAGGTCAGCACGATTCAGTTGATGCATGAAAAACTATCCGGTTTGTTACCCGAGGCACGCATTAATATTGCCCACGGACAAATGCGCGAACGCGATCTAGAACATGTCATGCGGGATTTTTACCAGCAGCGCTTCAACATCCTGTTATGCACCACCATCATTGAAACCGGTATCGACATTCCCAGCGCCAACACCATCCTTATCAATAATGCGCACAAATTCGGCCTGGCGCAGTTACATCAACTACGCGGTCGGGTGGGCCGCTCGCATCATCAGGCTTACGCATATCTGCTGACACCACCTGAAGAAGCGCTCGGCGCGCAAGCCAAAAAACGCCTGGAAGCGATCCAGGCCATGGAAGAACTCGGTTCCGGGTTTTACCTTGCCATGCATGATTTGGAAATTCGCGGTGCCGGGGCGGTACTGAGCGAATCACAAAGCGGAGAAATGCAGGAAATTGGTTTCAGTCTGTACAGTTCCATGCTGGATTCTGCCATCCAATCCTTAAAACAAGGCAAGGAACCCGATATGCAGCACCCATTGGGTGTTGCCACAGAAATCAATCTGCACGTTCCGACTTTATTGCCGGAAGATTATTGCCATGACATTCACGAACGCTTGGTGCTATACAAACGCATGGCCAACTGCAGCGACGACGAACAGCTCGACGACATGCAACGCGAATTGGTCGACCGCTTTGGCTTGCTACCCAACCCAACCCGCGCACTGCTCGACTGCCACCGTCTACGCATCGCCGCCAAACCGCTCGGCATCACACGCATTGACGCTAGTTCTGAGAGTATCCAAGTGCAATTCATTCCCAACCCGCCGATCAATCCGGCAGAGATTATCAAACTGATCCAAAGCAGCCGCGAATATTCGCTATCCGGCCCTGATCGCTTGAAAATTCAAGTGCAGATTGCAGATGTTAATAAGCGGGTGATACGGATTAAGGAAGTGATTCAGAAGTTGAGCACTAATAACTGAAATATCACTTTTCCTAGTACTCTATGAGAACAGAAATGCGTCAAATATTTGCAAGACTACCGGATGAACTGGTCGCCGCACTGGATGAAGCAGCAACAAAATTGCATGGAACCCGTGCCGATGTGATCGGACAAGCTGTTGAATATTATCTTGACGATTTTGAAGATATTTCTCGTACCGTGGAAGTCTTGCACGATCCAGTAGACCCAATTCTGGATTGGGAAACTGCAAAGCATGAGCTACTTCGTCAGCATTAAGCAAAGCATCGTTAAAAAACATCACACGTGAAGATCGTGTCGCCTATCATTGAAGCCATTGATCAACTCAAGTCAAACCCGGCAACGGGTGGAGTTCTTACACTTTAATTAATTCACTTGGAGATTCAACCGGTCATTGCAAGAATGTTGATATCGATCTTTTATTACATGAACTGCATTAGCGAAAATTATTGAATCTCCGCGTTTTATGTCACCACTCATCTGATAGAATTGAGACCTGCAATTATTGTCTCCCATTTCAAGTATCTCAATTGCAAATGCATCTGTTATAGAATTTAGAACTACCCCAAAGAAAATAAAAAAGATTTTTAATTGAATATTCATACAAGAATTATAGGATATTAATGCTGAATAGGATCACTTCCGATATCGAAAAGCTATCGAATTAAATATCAATTTCCAGAATTTTAAAAACTATTCTGGCAACTCATTCTCCACCAGCCTAACCCAATAGGCAACACCAAAGGGTAATATCTCGTCATTAAAATCGTAGTTGGGATTATGCAATAGACAGCCACCTTCAGAACTGCCATTCCCAATCCAGATATAGCAGCCTGGTTTTTGTTGCAGCATAAAAGCAAAATCCTCGGCGCCCATACTGGGAGTCGGTGCGGTATTAACGCAAACAGCACCGGCAACTTCAGTTGCAGCGCGAATCGCGCTGGCGGTCTCATCCGGGCTGTTGATCGTGACCGGATAACCGGAATTCTCAGGATTAAAAAAAACATCGGCGTGCACTCTGAAACCGTGTGCAACACTCTGAGCAAGATGGTTGATGCCTTGTTCCAGTTGCGCACGTACGGAATCTTTTAAGCAGCGAAACGTTCCTCGTATCACTGCCGAATCCGGCAGCGCATTCCAGGTGTTGCCGCCATGAATTTGGGTGACGCTGACCACTGCTGCATCGGCCGGATCGATCTGGCGGCTGACGATGGTTTGTAATTGGGTGATCAAATGCGCCGCAGCGACCAGCACATCGTTACCCAAATGTGGCATCGCAGCATGGGTGGCTTGACCGCAGAGACTGATTTCAAAGCAATCAAACGAAGCCATCATGGGCCCAGCTTTAACCGCGAAATGGCCGACTGGAATATCCGGAAAATTATGCATGCCGAAAACTCGCTGCGCCGGAAATTGTTCAAACAAGCCTTCGCTGATCATTTGATGGGCACCGGCCCGGCATTCTTCCGCCGGCTGAAAAATAAAATACACTGTCCCGTTAAAGCGACCGTGGCTGGCAAGATAATGCGCTGCACCGAGTAACATGGCGCTATGTCCGTCATGCCCGCAGGCATGCATTTTCCCGTTATGGCGGGATGCGTGTTCAAACCTGTTTTGCTCTTGGATAAAGAGCGCATCCATATCAGCGCGCAGTGCGATGCTGTCGCTACTGTTGCCCCGGCGCAGAATCCCGACAATGCCGGTTTTAGCCAAACCCTGATGCACTTTGATACCGGCTTGCTGTAGTTGCTCGGCAATTAACCGTGCCGTTGCGGTTTCTTCAAATGCGGTTTCAGGATATTGGTGTATCTGTCTGCGCCAGCGGCGCATGTCGGCTTGTAACGCTAGAATTGCCGGAGCAATGTTCATAGTTAATTTGTGTCGACAGTCGCAATATTGCGCGAAGAATCATACCGACCCTCAGTTTCATGATGAAATTGGGTAAGCCGCTTTTCTGATTGCTCATCACGTTGTTTTTCTAGCTGTAGCTTGGCGGAATTAATTTCCCATCGCTTGGAAGTGGAGATTTCCAGGAAATGCAGTATTTCTGAAATAATAAATTCAGGGTTTGTTTGCAAATCTTCATAATAGACTCGACAAGGACTTAATTTAAGCTTATCAAAATAAAGCTCAAATTGTGATTGCGCAAACTGAATCTCAGAAATCACCTCTATGATTTGTTCATTGCTAATACTCGCAGGCTCTGTTTTTCCATTGACACCACTATTCCAGTTACTTTTCCATTGCCCTGTTTGCATTGCCACCAGAAATGAAAGCGCTTGCGCGGCAACATCATTTCGTACGATGTAAATGAATTGAGGCTTGGGGATTATCTTGGAAATCACTTTTATACGTGACAAAAAATACAACTGATCCCAAGAAAGTTTAGTAGCAAACACTACATTTAACGTACTGTGGTTATTAGGCAAGTTACGTATAAAGTCATCAAAAGAATTTAATTTGCATATAGCGCAGTCTTCCAGAACTCGCTCTGCATTGAAAAATTCATCGGCCAATCCCATCAATCCTGTAGCATAGAGCAATTCAGCCAACCAATTGGAACCACAACGGTTTGTAAAACAGAGTATTACTTGTTTTTGTGCATTAATCTTGATTGATAAATCTCTGAAAAGAAGTTTATCTGCTTGACTGAAATACCTTAAAGTTTCAATTTCATGATGCTGAGCAATATACTCGATCGGAAATGGCCGCTCTCCTGGACGAATAAAATAATAAAGGGATTGTAAAAATGATAGCATCTTGCGTCGACTTATAGCACAGCACCATCAGCATTGCCAAGCTAGGCAGCTGATGGTCGGCTCAAAACGATCCAATTGTCAATAAATTGACAAATTATTGAAAGAAAGCATTTACAAAGAAATATTCGTGGAGTACAAAAGTTATAGGCTATAGCCTCAATATTCAGATCTGTTGGGGAAATTTAACAAAAATAGGAAGCTTACTATGCGGCAAATATGGATTCTAATTTTTCTTATATTATTTCTTTTGGCTGACTTAGTTAACGCGACTGAACAAACTCAGACAGAAGCGGCCTCCATGGCCAAAGAGAAAGCAGAAATACTTGAGAAAAAGGTGTCTGACAATGATAGCGAAACACCGCCCAAACCGGCTGAAATCATTACTAAACACCAAGTGCGAGCGGTCGATCCCAGCGGCGAAGAACCTTTGGAAGATGTGATAACCTGCTTGGCGCGCAGTATCTATTGGGAAGCGAATCGCACCGATGATGCAGAGATGGAGGCCATCGCCAGTGTAGTTATGAACCGACTGGGGCATGAAGGCTTTCCCAGCACTATCTGTAAAATCGTGAAACAAGGTCAAGAACAAGGCGCCTGCCAGTTTTCATGGTGGTGCGATGGTCGCTTGGATGATGCACAGGAAGAAGAGGCATACTCACGCGCAAAAGAAATTTCCCGTAAAGCTCTTAACCAGCAACTCCAGGATCCGACAGATGGCGCCATGTACTTCCATAACCGGAAAGTGACTCCAGATTGGTCTAGCGAATATATTAAAACAGCCAAAATCGGCGAGCATATCTTCTACAAACCGGCCGACGGCAAGGCCAAGTAGGGAGTAGTCAGTTGATTATTCAAGAACACTGCCACACGCTGCAGTGTATCTTTATTCACAACAATGCAAACTGATAATTCGTGCGAATTACGTACTTAATGAGCGAGTGAAATCGATTTAGCAAAATTCCATTCTTTGCAAGTACAATGCTGGCTCTCAAATAAGAAATCGAGAGCCAGTGCCAAGCTAAAAACATAACTAAGGAAACGAAGGCACCCTCGGTTCGGTTTGTTCGACTTCGACTTGCGGTAAATGTTGTTTAACTCGATCTTCAACTTCATTCACTCGGTCAGTTGGCACATCAACCAGAACCAGTAATTTACCGGCCTCAATCGCGTCCTCAAATTCCTTGGTTTGTCGATTGCCAACACTCATGCCAACCATGCCGCCAATCCATGAGCCCACTCCTGCGCCCGCCAGCGTGGTCGCCAATAAAACACCTCCAGCGATAACCGTTGATGCTGGTGGCAATGCAACTGCAACTAGCCCGGCAAGCAAGCCTGTTGCGCCACCTAATGCAACCCCTTGTTCTACGGCAGGAATGAAATCAGTTTTTTGCAAAAGATTAGCTTCCGGCAAATCTTCAAGTGGTGTGCCACGTTTTGCAAGCACATGGATATGCTTCTCCTCAATTTTTTCCAGAAGTAAATCCTCGACAATTTTCTTGGTAGTATCTATATCTGGAACTAGAAAGTATATACGACGCATAATTTCCTCCTTAGAGGTTATGGGTTCAAAAAGAAAGCGCAAAAACGCTCTTCAGACTAAAAAAATTTCTTTAATTCAACATTCATATAGTTTGGCATTTGCCCTTTATTCTGGTTTTGTTTTAATCGCATCAAGGTTCATTTAACTATACATAAGCATAATGTGTACATATTAGTTTTTTTCAAGCTTATTACTAGCAATAAGCTGATAAATTCATACAAATAGCCAATTTAAGTATAGAATAAAGCCATCAACCATCATTTGGAAATTGATATAAAGAGTGCTACAACAACATTTTTTCTTTAACAATTTCCCAGCAATAAGCAGATTGCTTATTCATTAATGTTGATTAGAGTGCTAATGTTTAATTTTGGGAGGTTATATGAAAAGAGTATTCTTATTTCTGGCATTGATGTTAAGTTCCTATAGTTACGCTCAAAGTGGACATGATCATCAAGAAGATATGCAAAAAGGGGGGGGGCGTCATGATGAAATGCACGGTGGCGGCCATCACGGAATGGGCGGGATGATGCATGGCGGTCATCACAAACTAGATAAAACTACGCTAAAACACTTTTTCGAACCGCTACCCGCGTCAATTATCGACGAAAAAAAGAATGCCGCACTTATTGCGCTAGGCAAGAAACTTTATTTGGATCCACGGCTTTCAGCAAATGACACGATCTCATGCAATTCCTGCCATCAACTGGATAACTTTGGTGTCGATAGTCAGCCCACATCGCCAGGTCATGAAGGAAAACGGGGTGGCAGAAATTCTCCAACCACGTTCAACGCCGCGCTTCATATTGCCCAATTTTGGGATGGACGTGCTAAAGATGTTGAAGAACAAGCGCTCGGCCCAATTCTGAACCCGATCGAAATGGGCATGCCAAAAGATGTTGATGTAGTCGACAAATTGAGAAAAATTGACGAATACAAGACTATGTTTGCAGAAGCCTTTAAAGGTGAGAAAGATCCGATTTTATATGTAAATATTGGCAAGGCTATTGGCGCATTCGAGCGCACGCTCTTAACGCCTTCGCGCTTTGATGATTTCCTCAAAGGCGATGAAAATGCATTGAATGACACTGAGAAAAGAGGTTTACAGAAATTCATCAGTATGGGATGTGCAAATTGCCACAACGGCGTAGCAATTGGTGGAAATTCATACAAAAAAATCGGTCTTGTCGTACCCTATGAAACCAAAGACTTAGGAAGATTTGAAATAACCGGACTCGAAACTGATAAAAAAGTATTTAAAGTACCCAGCCTACGGAATATTGCTAAGACCGGTCCTTATTTTCACGATGGTTCAGTTGCAACGTTGGAAGAAGCAATCGAAGAAATGGCAGAACATCAGCTTGGACAAAAGGTGGGACCAGGATTTGTTGGTGACGTCAAAGCTTTCCTGGAATCCTTAACCGGTAAAAACAAAAAATAAGCTTGAATAGTTAATGCTCCAGATAAAATGAGAGTTACAGAGTCACTCATTTAATCCACTTGATTATATGATCGGAGCAAATAGATAAACCAAAAGGGAGCCACGGCTCCCTTTCTTTTAGAGACGAAACTGAATACCAACTATCTGTTAAGTTCAATATCTTTTCTGTAACGCGCCATAAAACCCAATAAAGCTAAGCCAATCAGGATCATTGCATAAATTTCCGGTTCAGGTACAACACTGGTAAATGAAATCATATCCAATGAACCGCCATAGCTGTCACTCTTTCCAATGGCGCTGAATTTAAGCAAGCCATTGCCATCAAAATTGAATATTGTTGAATAATTTTGCCAGTTATGATGACTGCTCCCACTAACACCATTTAATACCGTTACAGGAGCTGAGCCATCCAGCGTGAATGACAAATCATTGGTGTTGCCAGTACCGGGACGAGCTGAGTACCAGAAACTGAGTTGGTATAGTCCAGGCGTCCCAATCAATACCTGCGATATCGAACTATTGGAATAAGTATCCAGCTCGATGAAATTCACCCCTTCAAAAGCAGTTCCAGCAACGTTATTGCGCAACTCGACGTTAGGGGCCCCGTTCCATCCGGTCAAGTTTTTATAGATATTCCATGTTCCATTGGACTGAAAATCCGCTTCGAAGCTACCATTTGCCACAAGTTCTACAGCTGCTGAAGCAAGCATCGGGGTTACGAGAAAGGCACCTATTACGTATTTATAAAATCTTTTCATTACAATCACCTGTCAAAGAAGAAAAATATAACCTGCTTCTTAACAACGAGTGGTTGTGCAAAAGCTTTAGCTCCCCAAAAAAGATGATTGTATTAAACTGAATACCCTAACTAGGGCTTAACAATTCATCGAAATCTTCAGCCTACATACTGACACTCAGGACAAATGCTATTTTTTATGGCATTTATTATTGGACTCATCAATCAGGCGCAGCACATGACTTAATTCTAATTTGAATAATGATGTAACTTCGATTATGCTATCTGTGGAAACAACAAATCAGAAAAATATAGGGGATTAAATGATTAAATTTTCACTATTGGCGGTTGCATTTGCGGCATTAACACTAACAGCATGTGAAGGTAAAAAAAGTCTTGATGGTTATCCTATGGATAAACCGCCTCCATCCGCGTATGCTCCTAGAGATTCTGAGCCTACTTTTGATGCAGCAGACACTCAAAAAACGAATAAAGAAGAATCAAGTAAAGACAAAGAGTAATGTAATGGGCGACTCACTGCTTCAACGGTATCAAAGCGCCGAAAGTAATAGTTGCATACACAACAGGTGTCCACTTAGCTAAGCACCAGTGAAGAGCGCCCGGCATGCAGACTGCATGCGATAAGCGTGATTGGAAGAAGGCCGGGGGCAATACACATCATTTGAGTAGAGAAAGTTACTCGGATTTAGACAGCCAAGTAACATCTTGAATTATTTATGCATCAGAATTTTTGCATAAAATGGCGGACAATAAATTACGAGTCGAAAGGATTGAGAATTTGCGGCTCTGAAAGAGTATCGGGGAATTCCTGTACGCTGCTCGGCTAAATGAGGAAAATAACAAAAATTGTGTATGTGTTCGATAAAATAATCTAAGTATTGTTGCGTGATGCACGCCTACTCTAACAGTAATTTTTTCTAAAAAAAATCTTAGAAACTAATGTAGCTCCGTTAGATTGTTAGCTTAAAACTTGCTTGAATGATTTACTAAATTCGTTATATACTGCAAAACTTACTTTAAGAAATTTTTATAAGGAAAATCAAATAATGAAATATACTTTGCTTTTAGCTGCATCTTTATTGATTTTAACATTAACTGCATGTGGCGGCAGACCTAGCCAAGCATTACCAGAACAAGAAAAAGAAAACTATGAGAAACTTATGCGTGGAGAGGAAATTGAATGTCCACACGGTCTTGATGGCAATGGCAATTGCGTAAAAGAAGGTGCCGATCCTCGTCCATATGGTGGCAGCAGCAAACCTGGACATTAAAATTTTACAAATAAAATAAGAAATTAACTAAATTTCTTACAGAACAAAAAAGAAGAACCGCCCTTAGTGGCGGTTTTTTTATTCTCTGAAGTAATCAATAAGCGTCTAGCCCTGTTATCGCGAATATTACGTGAGTACCGGACACAGATATATTTTGGGAGGTTGTACCTGAAATTCACAAATCAAGTAAGACTTGGCTGCAGAAGCCTACTCAAAAGAAGCGTACCTGCTCGTTTAAATGTAGGCGGATTCAAATTCGAAGTACACCCACCACCATTTAATCGGCCACCTTAAATATACTAGATTTTCCTTTAGGAGAATTTCTAGTGAAAGCCATTAAAACCTATTGAATATACTTGATTTTTTATCTATTGGCTAGATGTCAATTTCTGATCTGTTTTATAAGACATGCTAGTATTGCTATTATCTACAGTAAATTCTGAATATAATTCTGAATGGGTGCAGCAATAAGAATAAAACAATGTGCCAGAATTGAGCGTTGCGCACGGACCTCGGATAAATATAATCAAGAGTCATGTAATGCACAGAACCAGAAATCATGACAACATTGCAAGATAATTGTGGAATGAAGAACTATCATTGTTATATAAGTATTTCTTGTTCTTGACAGTAATGGTTAAACAAAATCAAGCAAAAGGGGAACCATCGTGAAGCAATCATTTGAATCATCAAAAAAACAGTTGCTATCTTCTATTTCAGCTTTGTTTCTTCTGACTGGAATTTCTGGTTGTACGCTGATTCCGGAAACTGATCCTGAACGTGGAGCGACTACTGTTACCCAAGATCCCTTTGGAGATAGTTATACAACGGTGAAATACCTTGATCAAGGCTGGGACATTGCCGATAGCCTGTGGTTTTATACCACCACGCAGGGATCAAATCTTATGCCTTATGATTTTTTTATGGCATTGGAACAGCCAAAAAAACCCGAGCTTTTCCGTACCGATGAAAACATGAACTCTTATCGTTACTTACCTCAGAAAGCTACTTCCAGTAATCCGGATGCATTGCCTGTCGGATGGGCAAAAGATAGTTACAGGGATAAAGAATACATAGGGTTGACTTGTGCTGCCTGTCACACCGGACAAATAAACTATAACGGTGTGGGCATTCGCATTGATGGCGGTCCGGCTAGTGCAGATATGGATAGCATTATGAAGGATATTACGAAAGCTATGCACCACACTCAAAGGGATAAGGAAAAAGAAGATCGATTTGTCAAGAATGTACTTGCGCTGGGTAACTACAAATCAGAGGCTGAAGTGCTTAGTGATCTGGAAAAATACAAACAGCGTCTCTCCAGCTATATAACTATTAATCGCAGTGTCGATGAGGACGGCAATAATATTCCCTATGGTTATGCACGACTGGATGCGTTTGGGCGCATATATAACCGTGTGCTGGAACACCTCGTAAATGATAGCGTATTAAAAGAACTATTGAGTGACGGTGGAGCAATGGGCAATACAGGCATGACAGAAGAAGAACTCAATAAAATCATGCAAAATGTGGATAAGATTATGACAGGCGATCAGCGCGATCATTTGGTTGCGCGTCTTACCAAAACACTCGAGTGGGAGCAATTAGGAAAATTGCGTCAAAAATTGTTTAACCCACCTAATGCGCCTGTCAGTTACCCTTTCTTGTGGGATATACCGCAACATGATTACGTGCAGTGGAACGGGTTAGCTTCCAATGCCGGGTTAGGTCCGCTTGGACGTAATACCGGAGAAGTTATCGGAGTTTTTGGCACGTTAGATTGGAAAGAAGAAAAAGGGTTTAGCATATCGACGCTTATCGGTGGGCAAGCCGCTGGAACCAAAAAGATTAGCTTTGATTCTTCCGTAAACGTACACAATCTAAGCAGAATTGAGTCACATCTAGATAAACTGCAATCCCCTGTATGGCCGGAAGAGATTCTGGGAAAACTAGACAAGGAACGTGTTTTCCGAGGCAAGTTATTGTTTAATCAATATTGTGAAAGCTGCCATGCCAGAATTGATCGCGCCGATCCTCAGCGTCGCATCATTGCGCATATGTCTAGAGTCAGTGATGTAGGGACTGATCCGGTTATGGCTAAGAACGGCAGGGAGTATCAGGGCTATTCGGGTATTTTGCGCAACCAGTATGTAAGCGTAGGTATTGGAGATATTTTACTTGATCAGAAAGCACCTGTTGCCGCATTGCTGACAAAGGCGACCTTAAATGTGGTAGCCACTCCTGATCCCGATAAATGGTTTCTCCGGCGCTGGGCCGATTGGCTTGTAGATATCGGCACAGCATTTGTCCGCAACAAAATCAATCCTTCGCTAAAACACGGTAATTATGATCCTGATACGACAGTTGATCCGTTTGCCTCATTAAACGCCTATAAGGCAAGATCATTAAATGGTATTTGGGCAACAGCGCCTTACCTCCACAACGGATCTGTGCCAACTCTCTATGATTTATTGCTACCCAAAAAACGCGAAGGCGACCCGGAAGATGGTGAATATCGGCCTGACGAATTCCAAGTGGGATCACGCGAATTTGATCCTGATAAAGTTGGCCTTAAAAGTGAGGGATACGACGGCTTTACCTTTGATACCCGTTTAAAGGGCAATAGTAATGCTGGGCACGAGTATTCATCCGGCGGAACGGCTCAATCTGATGGCAGCACTTTACCGAAGCTCAATAAAGAAGAGCGATTAGATTTGCTTGAATATCTTAAAACTCTGTAATTAGAATCTTCAGCTATCATTTATTAATGAACAGGGAGTGATGAAATGAATACAAATTATCTAGAGCGCTACGACGCTACCGCCGACGCAGAGAAATTTCCCTTAGTTCGCCGCTGGATGGATACGGAGCCTTTGCCTTTTTTTAAGGAATTGCGTGCCAAACGCCCCATCCTAGTGACACCCGACTGCACGCTGGTAACCCGCTTTGATGACGTCAGAGAAATACTGACCATGTACAAGGTTTTTACCGTCAAGCCATATGTCCCAAAAATGGATAATTATCTGATGGCACATGATGATGACGCACTGCATACGCGTGAAAAATCATTGATGCAGTTCATGCTGAATCGTGACGATTTACCGCGTGTACGCAATATGATTGCAGATATTGCCAAAGGGATTCTAAGCAATGCCAATGGACAGATTGAAGTGGTCAACAGTTTCTGCCGCATGGTTCCGGCAACATTGGTACAAAACTATTTTGGACTGACCGGGGCGAAAAGAGAAGATTTGATTGAATGGTCCTACTGGAATCAATATGATACTTTTCATAACCAACCTTTCGACTTAGTTCCGTCGGAACTCTCGCAACGTATTATTGATCGCCACAACGAAACTTCCAAGAAGCTAAGCGACTTTATCACTATGCTGATTGCAAAACGCCTTCTGGCAGTTAAGATTGAGAAGTTGACATTCTCAACGATCGTGAGATTGGAGGATGATATTGTTACTCGAATGTTGCGCACCAGTTTTGCAAAAGAACTGGATTTCGATATTAAACGGTTAGGTGTTAATGCGGGCGGATTACTGATTGGTGCCATTGAAACGACCGCTCAGGCTGTGGCGCAAGTACTACAATACCTTTTTCAGCATTCGGAATGGCTGGAAAAAGCAAAAACTACTGCACAGAAAGATGACCCCACTGAATTCGACGGAATTGTCTGGGAAGCCTTACGTTTTGTTCCGATCACCCCCTATTTATTCCGGACGACCGCATGCGATTATACTGCGGCAAAAGGTACCGACCATGAAACAGTATTACGGGCAGGCACTCATGTGCTGCCCGTAACGTTATCGGCTACATTCGATGAACGTGCCTTTGAGTCGCCGGAAGAATTTATCCCACAACGTAACTGGTATAACTATTTTCATTTTGGATTTGGTGCGCATCAATGCCTAGGACGTTATGTTGGTATGGTCATGATTCCTGAAATGATACGACAAGTATTTCTTCAGAAGAATATTGAGCCTAAAGGCAACATTGATTATAAATCTGGCCCGTTCCCGGAATCATATACGCTGTCATGGGTTACGCAGTGAAATTCTCAATTCCGATTTCGATATACGTTTATCAATCTGAATAAATCCGTTCAGATTAATATGAAGCAGAAATAATTAAAGTATTGGAACCGCTTAAATGGGATGATCAATTTCTCTTGACAATACGAAAGATAATTGCAGATAAATATATCAAAAAAAGTATTATAATTCTATGAGAAGTTTTAGAAGGAAGGATAAAGTCAAAATTTGACAGTGTTTTTGACAAACTCATAGCCATTCTCTCTGAATTATGTAAATATTCTAATAATCGTCTAAATTCAAGGAGCATTATGATTGAACCTGGACTCGGGGTGTTAACAAATCCCCTTGCTGGCAGTCACCTAGTTAAGGTGTGTCGAGATCGCGAGATCAAACTTGAAGCGGTTGCACATTACGTTGCTGAAGGTTTACGTAATGGTGAAGCGGTTACTGTTATCGCACGATCCAGACTGAGAAAATCCCTAATAGATTGCATGGGTACGTTGGATTTTGATACGCAGTCTTTACAAGATCAGGGCCAAATTAAATTTTTTGATGCAGAGTTTCTACTGTCAAGCATATCGCTTGATGGTGAAATTGATGCGGAAGCCTTCGAAAAATTTGTTGCGAATCCCATGAAAACCATAAAATTAAAATATGGCAAACTTCGTATCTTTGGTGAAATGGTTGATATTCTTTGGCAAAATGATTCACACGATATGGCCATTCAGCTTGAGGATTTATGGAATGATTTATTCAAAACATTTGAATTTTCACTGCTTTGCACCTACTCACTGAATCATATTGATCCTGATGCTTATGAGGAGGCTTTGGAGCGCATCTGTAGATGCCATACACATCACATACCTTTAGAAAATCCTGATTCATTTTCACATTCTGGAAGTACAGCCGTATTGGATTCTTTTGGACTTGCATGGAAGCAAGTAGTTGAGAAACTAACTGCTAATGACGATACAGTAACGCCCATGCCACCTGCGTAAAAACCAACTACTGGTGCTGTTCACATACCAGATTATAAACGCGCTTAATAAAATATAAAGCTTCTTAGGCGGCTCTACTAGTATCAATTATCCAACGAGAAGACTCATTCTTCACAACGCTGTAACATTCGCACGCATTGACTTCAAGTTTCTCTCTATCTTTAAGCTCTATCTGACCGCGGCTATATTCTATCATCCCATCCTGCTGCAATTTTTTTGCTATGACAGTAATGCTCTCACGGCGAACACCCAAAATATAAGCAATTAGCTCGTGGGTGATTGACAAATTAGTGGAATCACCACGGTCAAAACAGGAAAGCAGCCAAGTACTCAACTGCTGTTCTAAGGCGTGCCGTCGATTACACGCGGTAGCTTGTGAAATTTGCACAAAAAGCGTTTGGGCATAGCGTAATAGCAACTTCTTTAATGTTCCGGCGCGACGGCCTTCACTACGTGCCAAAGCGTTTTGTAACGCTCTGATAGAGATTCGATAAGCTTGACCTTCTATTTTGGTTATCGCTTGGGTTAACGTTTTAGCATTACCCATCACAACCGAAATTCCTAATATTCCTTCTTTGCCTACCATTGCCACTTCCACACACGAACCATCTTCCAGACAACATAGCAAAGATACCGTGCTTGAAATAGGAAAATAAGCATATTGCAATTTATCATTATCTTCGAAGACAACCTCAGAGTGTAACAATGTTACAAGTTCCAGATGAGGAACTAAACTCTCAATCTCACCCGCTGTCAACGCGCCAAGGATACTATTCTCTTTATAATCGGATGAAGTTATTGTCAGCATGATCTTTAATAGCCTAAATAGAAAACGAGAATGTCGGTTATTCTAAAACAATTTAATCAAAATCATAGCAATTGCCAATTCACAATATTATTCAATATTAATAATTGTGATCAGATATGAACAAACACTTTGTTAAGGACTGCTTAAAACTCTACTGATAATAACATACGCTCATATCTATTGGGTGACTTAAGGACAAGGATACGAGCAAATTGAGTGCTTCAGCACCTGGGCAATCAAAAGGAAGAAGCATCAACTATTGGAGAAATAGTAATTGTACGATTCCCGATAAAAAGAAACATAACATTAAAGTTATTTATCATTAGATTTAGCCATCTCTGACAAAGTAGTTAGTATCTGTTGCCGTAAACTCGGACTAGCACCGAGTACTATTCCAGAGATCAAAACCGTCAGAACAATGTCGCTAGGTTTAATATTAGACTTGCCAACAATATTACCTAACACGGATCCCAGCTGACCAACAGGATCATCAGAGGCCTGATCGGATACGTTGTCAATACCTTTAATTGGCGGATCCTCACCTTGTCGCGCAATAACCATTAATAACACTCCGGCAATGAATGCCACCCCGCCGCCAACAATCATTCCTGCTTGCCAGGGCGGAATTGTTTCTGCTAAGGACAAATACAAACCAGTAAGTACAAAAATCATGCCAACGATTATTGCCATTGAGGCCAGCCCCAACAGAGACAACATCACTGCCAAACTGACCGAACCTTTCCACAGTTTAGCCGTTTCAGCAGCAACGATCTCTGCAAGCAATTTTGGTAGCATTTAAACTCAGATAAAAGTTTTAACGTCTATTACTAAGTAACATACCGATCACAAAACCACTGCCAAATGCAATAAGCGCACTTGTTAGCGGCCGTTCTTCGATATACTTTTCCACATTCTCTCCTGTTTCTTTAGCCTGATTTTTAACAGTTTTCTCCGCATCATGCGCTAAATCAGAAACATTTTGACCCTGTTTTTCTGCCAGATCCTTCACTGAAGTCATGATCGATCCAATATCATTCCGTAGACTAGCAAAATCTTTTTTTATTTGATCCATTTCTTTACTAAATTCATCTGCTGCTGCCATGCCTTTACCTCCGTTTGAACTTAAGTTCGATAATTAATAATCAAATAACAAGAAATTGAACCTGTTCTTAGCCCATTATTTAATTAAAATGCTTTTAACAAAAATACTTCAAGCAATATCCAACTATAACAGCTTCATTTTACCTCTTGATACACCAAAGGCTATAGAAATATTTAACAGCCTACATATTGAACAAATAAATAATTGCCAATACGCTCACTGGTACCCCGAGTAACCATGCTAGAAAATATTTACCCATTTGAGTCTCCTTCTGATTTGTGAAAATTGTTTTGTTAACCTAATCGATTGCCAACATAACACGCAACCGCAATGACATGCTACCGCATGAATTCTTAACGGTATGTACGGCGCCGCACAAAAAGATATATGACGAGGAAATAGTTTATTGATCATTACAATCACAGGAACGACGTTAGAGAAATATCTCGTTTTCTCTAACAGATTGTTAAAAAATTTTTGCATTACGTTAGCTTGAGTAGCACAGATAAAATCACGAATCAATATGATATATCAACAAACAAATCATTAGTGTTGATGATTTGCTGGAGTATTTTTAATTGGAGATGTTGGCTGCGACGTCCATAGCCGCACGAGAGTTATACCTATGGCCAGAATGGGTGGGCCAATAAAAATACCGATAAAACCATAAGCTATAATACCACCCGATGCGCCCAAGACTACCAATAAAAAAGACAGATTACTTCCGCGGCTGATGAGATAAGGCCTGACAAAGTTGTCAATGCTACTGATCACCAAAACACCCCATAACACCATGAAAGCCGCCCACCCGTAAGATCCATCGTAGAGAAACCAAATACCGACACCGCCCCATATCAAGGATGGCCCCATGGGAATTACTGATAGAAAGAAAGTGGCAGCACCGAGCAGAAATGCGCTCGAGCCTGATAAGCCAGCGATGAGAAATCCGATCATGGCCGCAATAGCTTGCGCTAAAGCCGAACCAAAAATACCATACACAACTCCCGTAACGGTATTGTGAATTTGTACCAAAGGTTCTACGCCAAGACTACCATCCAGAAGTTTCGCAACACCATTATGCAGCATTTGTATCAGCACTTCGCCGTCTCGATAGAAGAAGAAACCGATAAATGCGGCAAAAACCATTTGCAGCAAGCTCTTACCAATTACATTACCCAGATTAAGGAGAAAATTCTTAATCGGCTCAAGTGATCCTGTGAGCAACATACCGACTTCTTTCCCTCCAGACATGAGTCCCTGCCAATAGCGGAGGAGCTGTTCGCCAATGAAGGGAGTGTCTTTCAGCCATGCAGGAGGTTCAATCGAACCTTGTTGCATGAACACTTTGACTGCGTCAATTATGGCAGTAACATTCTCTGCTAAACTAAAAGTAAGCAATGTTGATGGAATGATCACTAGCATTATCATCCCCGCTATCATCAGTAGTGATGCCAGCGTAGTGTTCCCCCTCAATGCTTTGCGCAACTGCAGATAAACCGGCCAAGTCGATATACATACCACCATCGCGAACACGATCGCGGGAATAAACGGATGGAGAATTTGGTAACAACCAATGAGCAGGATAGCAATTACAGCTAATCGGGCAAATTGCAGGACATACTCTTTAGTGCTCATCCTAGACTCTCCTGGGCTTACGCCCATGTTACTATTTGCCACTGTAACCTCCGGTCCACAATAAAACCATAGCATCAAGAAGTACAAACGAATTCGTCATCATCTGCAATAATTCCTGATTTTAAAAACTCTCATTCCCTGTTGGTTCGATAGATTTGACGCCGTTCATGTCGTGCCTAAGATTAGCAATGGACGTATAAACGACTTTCCGGATTCGATTGATGCCACCGAGCGGGCGATGTTCAGGTACAGTATGCCAAGGTGTGTACGAAATATTTTCGCAGAATTTACGCTGCTCCGGCTTATCAAAAGCCTGCTGAGGAATCGTGATAGTTGCGACCTGAAAAAAAGGTGACACGCTTTCCTCCCACTCACTTGTGGCCATCTCGACACTAAGCTTATCCTCCTCTACTGAACCGGCATCTCGCGTCTGAATCAAAAATTCGAAACAAGCATCATTGGTGCTGAGATGTTGTTTCATTGCCGTGCGCAGGTAATTGGAATCCTGAAACTGAGCTTCATTGGGAACGTTATCCACCTGACTACAAGGTTTGGCTGAATATTTCATTGCACGGCGGTCCGATCCTGAGCCAAGTTGATAAGGCACTGCCGACCAGTAACGCGTATAGAGTGGATTGGCAATCTTTTTACTGTTGATCTTTACTGCAATAATTGATCCCTCAATGCCAAGCGAGAGAGGTGCAGACAATTGACGCAAAAGATTTGAGCTGCTGAGCGACTGAATGAGGCTTAAATATTTTTGCGGATCATTGATGAAAAATACAGGATGAGTAATCATTAAGAAATCTTGTGTGCTGCTCTCATCCGACAGAAGTTTTTCTCCGGGGATTCCCATCAATTTTATTGACATACCGCGCCCATCACCTTCTTTGTCTTCACGAGATGGATCGCTGTCGCTATTTGAAAAACGAATCCAGGCCTTATAATGTGCGCCGGCCTGGAAGACACCGCGCTGATGTTCGTCCTGAAGCGTTTCATTAACTCTAAAATCCGCCAGCACACAGCCGTGCGCTTTGGAATGAACATGACGAAGCGCAGGAAGATTATTTGAATAACGCGACCTGATCGTTTGCTCAATGCTCTCCTTAATAGCCAGCGTTGCAGCTTGTTCATCTGGCCAGAGCGACTCACCAAGCTCTGCGTCATATTCGATATCACTGCCTGGTGCCAATTGATTGCTGGTAAGCGTTGTCTCCGCCACCAAGCTTTCCGATGGAGCATTGCAAGCAGTGAGAAGCATTAAAGATGATAGAAATACCGCAAGATTTAGAAAGAATGAGTGGAAAGGCAATGAATGCATAACAGCCTCATATAAAAATAGAATGGTTGCTCGAACTAACTGAGATTTATTGGCCTGCAATCACCTAGCATTATTCAGGCATGAAGCAAAATAATTTTTGACTGGCTAAAAGTATTACAGGAATCAGTTGTCTGGTATGTACGATGTCACACAAATAGTAACTAGCAGTGAATCACCACGCTAATCTGTCTGCTATTCAGAAATTTTTTTGTACAGCTTGATTGGCTCGGCTCGTTTTTTTCGCATGCGAAGATTGAGCATCTCTACTGTAACGGAAAAAGCCATCGCAAAATAAATGTAGCCCTTCGGCACATGTACGCCAAACCCTTCCACCATGAGTGTAACACCCACCAAAATAAGAAAAGAAAGCGCCAGTATTTTGATCGTAGGATGCTCATCCACAAAATCACCAATCGTTTTTGCCGCCACTAGCATCACCATTACTGCCAAAATGATGGCAATCGCCATGAGAGAAACTTCATCAACCAATCCCACTGCCGTAATGACTGAATCCAGTGAAAATACAATATCCAAAATTGCAATTTGAAGCAAAACCATCCCTATGCTGGAAACCACCACATTAGGTCCCTGCTCCTCCACTCCTTCCAAACTATTGTGGATCTCATGTGTCGCTTTGGCAATTAGAAACAAACCGCCCCCGACCAGAATCACGTCACGCCCTGAAATCGCATAAGCAAACACCGTAACCCATGGTTCGGTTAATCCCATGACCCAGGAAATTGAAAATAGCAATGCTAAGCGCGCTATCATGGCAAGACCGAGCCCCATTCTTCTGGCAAAAGCTCGCTGCTTCTCAGGAAGCCGTCCAACAAGAATGGAGATAAAGATAATGTTGTCGATTCCCAGAACAATTTCTAAAGCGGTTAGTGTACCTAACGCGATCCAAGCTTCAGGACTTGCCAGCCATTCAAACACAAGATCTCCTATCTCTTTCTTTTATTGTTCATGGAGGCACAAGATCGATGAGAGTGGATTTTTCATATATGTCAGCTTCCTTCGACTGACAACCAAAGCCAGCGTATCAAAAGAAAACCTAACATACCGATAAAAACTACCCCGCTAAATACCACAAGCCCCATTATTGCAACAAAAAAACGACTGTGCGTTACTGTTTTTTCTGGTTGCTCGAGATATTCATTAAGCAGCTCAACATTACGTTGATTAGCTTTCCACATGAAATCTGAAACATCTCCTAAAACAGGAATTATTCCCAAAATTGCATCTAATCCAATATTGAAAGCCATCTTCAGAAGAATTGACTTGGGGACACCCATTTGAGCGGCCTGTGTCAGAATGTGACTGGAAATTACCGCCCCTGCAGCATCCCCGATTCCGGGAATCAATCCAATCAGGCCATCCAGACCGAATCGTATTTGCGTTCCTGGAATGCGGAAAGTGCTGTCTAATAGCCATGCTAATCGATTCAGCTTATCTTTTGATTGCTCAATTTCAATTTTATTCATTTTATCTTATGGTTAAAACATGAAAAATAGTAAGCGATAAAATTTCCTGTGATAAACTTGAATCAACATGGAGCTATTATTTATTGTTAATAACGATCAGTGGCATCTTCAATCTTATCACCAGCATCCTCAATAGCACCACTCACTGTATCTTTGGTATTTTCCACACCGCGGTCTATTTTTTCACCTGCTTGCTCGGCAGGGCCTTGTTTTTCACAGCCTGCAAGCATTAAGGATGCCGCAATCAGGAAAGCTGATAAAATTATTTTGTTCATGTAATACACCTCATATAAAGTTAATTTACTTGTTGCTTTAAAAAAATTACTGTAAAAGTCTTTTCCAGAGACTTCTGCAAAAATATCACTTAAATCTGGAAGCAGCCGATTTCAGCGCACCACTCAGAGAATCCCACGCACTCTCAGCACCAGCCTTGAGGTCTTCCCAGGCATCCTCACTGGCTTCCTTAAGTTCAGAAAGCTTCCCGTCTAAGTTTGCTTGCTTGGATTTTAACTCTTCAATTTGTTTGTAATATTCAATTTGCGCATTAGCTTCTGCTTTATCTGCCTTTGCCTTGAGTTTATCGATCTCTGCAGCACATTCATCCAACTGCGCCTGCAGTTTCTTTTCGTAGGCTTCTTTCATGCTCATGATTATCCCCTATTTTGTATGTTCTATACTGAGCTTGTGTTGAGTTCAGCTCGAATCTAAATTGATAGTTATCAATTTAGATTCGAGTTTAAGTCTGGGCTGGTTGCATTGCAACCATAGAATTAATAACCATCCCTGACTTTATCTGCACGATCTTCTATTCTATCGGCTTGATCTTCGGCTGACCCTCTAAGCTGATCCGCGCGATCCTCCATTCTGTCGGCTTGATTCTCGCGCAACTCTTCCATTTCTTCTTTTGCATCTTCATCGGCTTCTCTTATCTGATCGGCTTTATCTTCCAATCTGTCAGCCCGCGTTTCTGCATCATCCATTCTTTGAACTGCACTTTGCGAATAACCCTGGGGCGAAACAATAACCAATAGAAAAGCGCTTAAAGCCAAAATTGTTTTGATTAAATTATTCATCTCAAATCTCCATCTTATAAGAATGCTGTTTCAATTATGTTTGCAAAAATCATCAACTTGCTTTTCTGCTTCTTCTTTGGCAATGCCGTATCTTTCCTGGATTCTGCCAACCAACTCTTCACGCTTTCCTTCGATAATATCCAAATCATCATTAGTTAACTCGCCCCATTGCTGCTGCGCTTTGCCTTTAACTTGTGCCCAGTTTCCTTTGATTTGATCCCAATTCATAATAAAACTCCTTTTATTAAAATTATGCTAAATGCATTTACAAAATTAGTACTTTAAATTGCTTATATAAAAAATTATATTTTCATCCACCGATTTATCACAATTTCAAAGTCATACAGGCGGCGGACGTCGGCCTAGTACCCAGAATACAATCGCTAAAATAACGCCGATAACAAATAAAATCCAAGCCATTTCCATAGCCATGCCTGCGACACCAGTAATGCCTAGTAGGGCTGCAATTATTGCTATGACTAAGAAAGTAATCGCCAAATTTATCATAAGGTTTCTCCTTGTTTATGATTCCAGATTAGTACATTAACTCAGCACATCAACCTAGAAATGTATGTTCAGAAGTATTGGTACTCCTGACCGATTGTGTCACGCACTTGAAGCGTTACATAGGTCATACTACAGTAGGAGTTTTCACTGGTATGTGCGATCACACACAAAGCGCTAAGTTATACAAAACTCTCTGATCGACTCTGAGATCAGCTTCGGTTCATTGTCATTCAGAGTAAACTACAAACAAAAACGATGATGAGAAAAATGATCCCACTGAAAACAGCTCTGGAAAACGAGGCGGAATATCGGAAATAAATATCCAAATAAAGCACCCCGCCGCAAGCAGCGGGGTATTAACCGCGCTCTTCAACCTGCTGGTTTTCAACCAGCTTTCGCCCCAAGGGGCGGGGAATTTAACCCGAAGAGATTAAAGAAAAGGTTTGCGAAGTGCTGGAGGATCTCTAAGCTAGCAGATTTGGTTGCGAGAAGATGTTGCTGTTATTAATACAGCGCTCTGATAGCTGATGAGGTAAATTACTCGAGTATTTAATTTTCCCGATTACAGAGCTAATAAAACCTTAGCCCTGTAATCGGAGCGGTGTTTAACTAACTCAGTTAGTCACATTTTTTGCAAAAATCATCAACTTGTTTTTCAGCTTCCTCTTTTGCAATTCCATATCTTTCTTGAACTTTACCCACGAATTCCTCGCGCCTGCCTTCGATTACGTCCAGGTCATCATTAGTTAATTTACCCCATTGTTGTTGCGCTTTACCTTTAACTTGCGTCCAATTTCCTTTGATTTGATCCCAGTTCATAATTAATTCTCCTTAGTAAGTTTTGAATTTCATTAATGTGATGATCAGAACATTGAACTATTTTCCTCATCATCATTTTTTAAATTATCTGTTGAAAAAGAATCTGTATGTACGATAGCCAACATTTAAAAATTTCTTTATTCGAATCTAACTAAGCAATGTGACTTTTTTGAAAATACCAACGCATAAATTTTGCCTGTTTGTGAGGTGGCGCACAGACGGAGAGAAAAATTCAACGCACTATAAAAATCCTATTAATCAAAAAGGAGCAATATTATGATTCAAGGAAAAAAATCAACCCTGGCGCTTATTATTAGTGCGGCATTTTTATTAACAAGCATGCATGTATTTGCTGATTATTCTCAAACTCAAAATAAAATTGATGATAAAGAGAATTCACCTAAGCAAGTACAACCCCATTCTTCATCCAGCAAGAAAGATGATGGTAATAAAGAACATCAAAGCTCTTCCGAAAAACGGGATGTTACATCAGGGGGGCCGCGCGAGGATGGCGCACGTGAGACTACCTTAGGAAAGCCAAGTGAAGAAGGTACTAAGAAAGGCGCTTATTAGTCAAAACTAAAACAAAATAAGTGACTTCTATATTATGAAGGTGCTCAACGTCCTCGCTGTCGTTGAGCACCTTTTATATTCATAAAATGATATCAGCACTCGCGAACCACGAACCGCAGCCCTCCATGAATCTAATTGAGGCGTGTCTTTAATTAGCATTTTCTTTCGCTTCCTACCTGAATCAACAGATCTACGACAAGATTTCATACACTGCTCGCATAAATGCCATTGCTTTACATCAAAAGACCCTTCCACACACCAGCACTAAAAAATTATCCTATCCAAAAATGACTCGCTCCGTTTACTGACAACAAACGTTCTTATTGCTGATTTGAAATGCTAGCCAAATAAATTGGGGACTGCATACGCAAATCACAGCTGACAAAAAAGCTGATAGAGTTATAGCATGTCGTTCTAAAGTGTTCGGAAAGGATTAAATGAAAAAAAGCACATCAGGATTTCCAGATATAAATTTCCGAAAAATTTTCAACACAAGCCTTGATGCTATTTTTATGGCTATGTAACAATTAATTATTGAATTGTTTGTCCAACGTGCATTGAGATATAGAAGTGTGCACAATGAAATCAACGGAATTCAAAGCATGGATGGAATTGATTGAACGCATGAGTCGTAATCAGCGAGACAAACTCCGAAAAAGGTTGGAAGGAAAAGAGAATACTGATGAAGT
>NZ_JALHQJ010000026.1 GCF_022842015.1 Nitrosomonas sp.
ACCTTTACTGCGGTCACGGGGTTAACCAGTGCGGATAGCGTGGATGGGGGAACAGGCACGGATACGGTTGCCTTGACGGGTAACACAGCTTTCACGGCAACCAATGATTTTAATAATGTTCAGAATATTGAGGCCATTACAGTAGGCAACACCAACACAGCAATTACAATAACTACGCAGGATACCCTGGTTGCAGCGGGAGCCACCCTGACGCTTACGACTGCCGCCAATTCGGGAGTGCTGACGTTTAATGGCAGCGCAGATACTGATAGCGCGTTCTCGATCACAGGTGGAACGGGCAATGACAGCATAACGGGTGGCGCGGGTAATGACACACTGGCCGGTGGAACCGGCAACGATACGTTAGTCGGCGAGGGAGGCAACGACACCATTACTACTGGTGCCGGCACAGATAGTATTACTGGCGGCGCAGGTGCTGACACGATTACACTGGGTAGCAGCGCCAATGACAATACCCGACAAACGGTAATTTATACTTCGGCTTCTGATGGTGCCGCAGCAGGTGCGAACAGTGGGGCCGATACACTCACCCAATTTGACGCTAATGCTAATACTGCTGCAGATGATTTAATTAAAATCACTGGTACTTTTAAAACATCACTTGATAATGATAGCGATAGCATTCTGGATTATTCGGTAAGCAACGGTACTGATTTAGGAAACCAAGCCATCATCGGTGGCGCTAATCAAGAAGCTACTGTATTGCTCGATGCAGAGCTAGAAGTTGTATTGGCCGACTTCACTGCAGCCGGACTGGCCAACCTGATTGCCGAGCTGGGAGAAGAAATCGACTTTACTGCGATAGCAACTGGAGAGGAACATCTATTCATCATGAATTTTTCCACCACACAAGCTGCACTGGTGAACTATACCGCAGGATCTGGAGGAGACGACGTAATTGTAGCATCGGATATCCAGATTTTGGGTATCGTGACGCATAATGATGGCTCAGGACTGGTAGCAAGCAACCTAACATTTTAGGAAATAGAACTCGTCCCAAGCTTTGATAAGCACGGTTGTTCTCGTTTAACAAGCAAGTACTTATTACTCAGCGTATTGAACGATCGCAACATTGCATGAATAATGATGGATAGTGCATGCTTGCGCTCTGGATAGTTTAAAATCCATCATTGTACGTTACATCAAATGGTCAATTATTAGCCAGCACATTTTCCGGATTTAGACACACATGAAAGCAAACAGGCCAATCAGGCCAGCCAAGAAAAAAGTATCTATCGTAAACAATGAAGCGGCAGAACGATCTCCCGTTCCTTCCAGTATACCGGTAGCGCCCGTTTCCAATACACCGGCAACCACTTTCAAGCTGCAAAAACTACTGGCACAGAAGGGATTAGGCTCACGGCGAGAAATGGAAACACTGATTGCTTCCGGACAAGTCAAACTAAACAGTCAAACAGCTGTGATCGGAGACCGTGCCGGCCCGGGCGACGTGATTCGTATCGGTAGACGCACAATTCGCGTTCATGTGGAAGAAGAGCTACCTAAAGTGCTGCTCTATCACAAACCTGAAGGTGAAATTGTCAGCCGTAATGATCCGCAAGACCGCCCTTCCGTTTTCGACAAACTGCCGTATTTACGATCTTCCAAATGGATCGCTATTGGCCGCCTGGATTTCAATACCAGTGGCCTGCTGATTTTCACCAATGATGGCGCATTAGCCAATCGCATGATGCATCCGCGATTTGAAATGGAGCGAGAATATGCAGTGCGGATACTAGGTGAACTCACCGAGGAGCAAATGAAACAACTGACCACCGGCGTAATGCTAGAAGACGGTGAGGCGGCGTTCACTTATCTGGCTGATCAAGGTGGAGAAGGGGCTAATCACTGGTACCGTGTGATTCTGAAAGAAGGTAAAAATCGCGAAGTGCGGCGCATGTTTGAAGCCATAGGATTGACGGTAAGCCGCCTAATGCGTGTACGTTTCGGCCCAATCAATCTGCCACCCAGGATCAAGCGCGGACAATGGTTGGAGTTAGATGAGAAAGAATCTCGGCGATTGTTGAATTTGATTAAATAACGACTCAACTCATTGACTAGAAATAACCGAGCAGTAAGGTATAACTCAATCCAGCAGCAGCACAAAAACTGATGACCGTTACAATCCCTGTTTTATATTTGAACAAAGCGATATAGGCAGCAATTCCAATCAAAGCCGAAAACCATTCAAATGCAGCATCAAAGCCATCTGGCCACAACACGTGGTAGGCAAAGAAAACTGACAAATTAACAATGACTCCAACTACAGCAGCGGTAATCCCAGTTAAGGGCGCAGTAAATTTAATGTCATGCCGGGTAGCTTCAACAGTGGGCCCTCCCAACAAAATAAAAAGAAAAGATGGCAAGAATGTAAACAAGGTAGCAATGCTAGCCCCGGCAACACCGGCTAGAAAAAGCATGTCTGGACCAAAAATTGCTTTGCTCCAACCACCCACAAAACCGACAAAAGCGACAATCATAATCAGCGGACCCGGCGTAGTTTCACCCAATGCCAAGCCATCGATCATTTGCACTGCATTTAACCACATGTACTGCTCTACCCCACCTTGATACACATACGGCAGAACGGCATAAGCCCCGCCAAATGTCATTAACGCCGCTTTGGTGAAAAACCAGCCCATTTGCGTCAATGTGCCAGCCCAGCCATACTGCATGGCAAGCATAATCATCACACCACACCAAATTAACAACCCGATGACAACAAATGTAATAAACCGGCTCCACTGAAAGCGGGCATGCTCTGGAATCGGTGTATTATCATCAATTAAAGCGGGACCGTAACTATCTTTTGCTTTCACATGATGACTTCCGGTGCGAAATTTATCCGGCATATAATGAGAACCGATATAGCCGATCAAACCCGCCATCAACACAATGTACGGAAAGGGTAAATTGAATACAAAGATGGCAATGAATGCTGCAACCGAAATAGCGCGCAATAGGTTGTTCTGCAAAGCCCGAGAACCAATACGGTAAGCTGCAAAGAGCACAATAGCTGTTACCGCGGGTTTTATACCGTATAAAATACCTGCAATCGCAGGCACTTCGCTATAAATCAGATAGATCCAAGTTAAAGCCACCAGAATAAAAAAAGAAGGCAACACAAAAAGCATACCCGCCACTATGCCTCCCCAAGTACCATGCATCAACCAACCAATATACGTCGCCAGTTGCTGAGCCTCCGGGCCCGGTAGTACCATCGTATAATTGAGTGCATGCAGAAATCGCTGCTCGGAAATCCAGCGTCGTCTTTCGACTAATTCCTGATGCATCATACTAATCTGTCCCGCTGGTCCGCCAAAACTAATGAAACCAAGTTTCAACCAGTAAATAAAAGCTTCCATGAAAGATACCGGATCAGGTCGGCTTTTA
Organism: Nitrosomonas sp.; assembly: GCF_022842015.1. Taxonomy (GTDB): domain Bacteria; phylum Pseudomonadota; class Gammaproteobacteria; order Burkholderiales; family Nitrosomonadaceae; genus Nitrosomonas. The sequence continues at coordinate 3,415 of NZ_JALHQJ010000026.1, forward strand.
TTTTGATGTGTTACCTCTGACATGTATTTGTCACTCTATGGATTTTTTAGTGGCGAGTTGAAAGTTATCTTTCGACGACATTCCATTGCTGATTATCTTCGGCAGCTTGTTGTAGGACTGAATTCCGCTCATGCTTCGGCAATTTGCTGATTTTTATCACTGCATCGAAGAAACGCTGCATATCCTGGTCATGTTGTTTGAGTATTCCCTGAAATGCCGGCAACAACTGGGTATAAATAGAAACAGTCGCCAATAATGCATTATTCAAAGTTTGTCCAAACCAACGATCATAACTGCTAAACTCGCTCTTCTCGGCTTTCAAGCGCAAGAATTCATCACGTAATTCATCAAAAATACGCGCTTTACTAACGCGTTTCTCGGAGTCGCTGATATTCGAATGGAAAAGCACTTGCAGTCTTTTCCGATGCTTGAATATCAAGCTGGTAAAAATCGTTTCCCTTTCTTGTCGAGCGCTTAATGCCGTTTGTTCGAATGCCGTGCCGTTGTTTTCAAACCATCGCTTTACACCTTCATGCTCGACTGCAGTGGCAAAAGATTCATTAAAAGCAGTATCCCCCGACACATAAGTAATTTGGTGCGCCAATTCATGAAAAATCAGCCGAGCAAGATCTACTTCGGAGTAACCAATAAAAGTATTCAACACCGGGTCACTAAACCAACCCAGCGTGGAATAGGCACGAATTCCACCGACATGAACATCATAACCTTCCTGCCGGAGCTCTTCTGCATAGTGCTCAGCTTTTGCCTGCGAGAAAAACCCACGATAATTGACGCAACCAACCTGCACAAAGCACCATTCTTTGAGTTTAAGCGAAAGCTCAGGAGAAGCGAACACATTCCACACCACAAAAGGACGCTCTAAATCTGCATAACGGGTATAGCTCAAGTTATCCGGCAATTTCAGCTCCCGACTTGCAAATTCACGCAACTGCATAACCTTAGTCAATGAATCTTTTAATTTTGGATCAATATCCGGGTTTGCAATCACTGTGCTGATCGGCTGCGCACGGTGTATTACCTTAAAATGCCCATCGACAGCTTGCGCATAATAAGAAAGATTAGCGCAAGCGCTGAGCCAGCCAAGCTGGGTCACAGCGATAAAAATCTTTAAGGTATAAGAAATTCGTGACATCACTTTGGTCGATAAAGTAATAGTCTCTCAGAAATAGAAGTTAACTTTGATAACTTAAAACGTTAGAACTACTCTTGTTGTTTACAAGCGAAAGAAAAAATTTGAGTTTGCGGCATAACCTATATCATCAGAAGCTAAAGTGGTTGCAGCTTCGCCAATTCCGTATAAGGCAAATGCCAAGCGAGCATAGATTGTGAGTAACTATTTACGTTATTACTTTCCAGAGGAAGAACAGTCTACGCAGAGAGCTTACATTGCTCGTCAATATAATCCTTAATCGCTTGCGCATCGACATCTTTAACCACATACTGCTGCGGAAGATTCTCTAAATTATCGAAACCGGCCGGGCGTTCTGGTTCACGGCCAATGGCTTCCGCGATGCTTTCAGAAAATTTAGCTGGCAATGCTGTTTCCAGGCAAATGAGTGGCACGCCCGATTCTTGATGCGCTTGCCCTACTTTTAGGCCATCCGCAGTGTGCGTATCAACCAGTACATGATAACGTTTATAGATATCTCGAATGGTTGCGATCCGCGCGGCATGGTTGCTGCTGCCGGATACGAAACCAAAATCCTTGATTGCTGCAAATAATGGCGTGGTTGATAGATCAAAGGCATTACCTTTTTCAACGGCTGACCATAATTCAGCCACCTGCTCTGCATTTCTGCCAGTCAGATCGAAAATAAAACGCTCAAAGTTGGAGGCCTTGGATATATCCATCGAAGGACTACTGGTATGCTGAGTTTCTGTGGTAGTGCGCGGACGATACACACCGGTTCGGAAAAATTCGTCAAGCACATCGTTTTCATTCGTTGCCAGAATCAAATGCTTAATGGGGAGGCCCATCATACGCGCCACATGCCCGGCGCAGATATTGCCAAAATTTCCGGATGGCACGGCAAACGAAACCTGTTCGTCATTATTGCTAGTCGCAGCAAAATAGCCTTTGAAGTAATAAACGACTTGCGCTACAATGCGCGCCCAGTTGATCGAATTGACTGTACCTATGCGGTGCGCTTGCTTGAAGGCATGATCATTGCTGACCGCCTTGACGATATCCTGACAGTCATCGAACACACCACGAATGGCAATATTGAAAATATTCTTATCTTGCAGCGAAAACATTTGTGCGGTTTGAAAGCGACTCATTTTTCCCTGCGGAGATAACATGAAAACCCGAATTCCGTGCTTACCACGCATGGCATATTCGGCACTGGAACCAGTATCACCGGATGTTGCGCCAAGAATATTTAATTCGTCGCCGGTTTTGTCCAATTGATATTGAAACAAATTACCGAGCAACTGCATTGCGATGTCCTTGAATGCCAAAGTCGGACCATTGGATAACCCTAGTATATGCAAGCCGGGCTCCAAGGTTTTTAGCGGTGTGATATCGGCGCTGCCAAAAGCTTCGGCAGTATAGGTTTGATTGATCAGATTGCGCAGATCGTCAGCCGGAATATCGTCAATAAAGCGTGACAGAACTTCGAACGCAAGCGCCGGATAACTCAAACTTCTCCAGACTTCCAATTGCGTCGTTGTGATTTTGGGATAGGCTGCCGGCATCGCCAACCCACCATCCGGCGACAAACCGCTCAAAAGAATTTCAGAAAAAGATTTAGGTGGCATTCCACCACGGGTAGAAATATATTGCATGCTTGATTTTAGTTAGTTTTAAGTAACCGTCTTGTGTCCTGCTTACAAAACGCAGCGATAACCAGTATTCACAGCTTTAATTGTTTAATTCTTCGATGCGAACACGGATCACCTTGCTCGTCACAACGGATAATGATTCAATGTGCGCAATTGCCGCATTGATATTCTTTTCAGCCGTCAAATGCGTCAACATGATAATGCCGACTTTGTCGGAGTCACTGCTGGCTTCTTTCTGGATCATGGCGCTGATAGAAATATTATTCTCTGCCACGATGCGTGTAATTTCAGCCATCACGCCCGGTTTATCAATCACTTGCAAGCGCAGATAATACGAAGTTTCGACTTCTTCCATCGGAATAATCGGCGTATCGGATAATGAATCCGGCTGGAATGATAAAGTTGGAACGCGATGCATCGGATCAGCGGTTTGCATGCGTGTCACATCGACCAAATCCGCAATTACCGAACTGGCGGTTGGTTCAGCTCCTGCTCCAGCACCATAATAAAGCGTCGCACCAACCGCATCACCGTTAACGACAACTGCATTCATCACGCCTTCGACGTTAGCGATTAAACGCCGCATTGGAATTAATGTGGGATGCACACGCAGTTCAATCCCTTTTGCCACACGTTTGGTAATCCCCAGCAGTTTGATCCGATAACCGAGCTCTTCGGCATAGCGGATATCCTCGCCGGTTAGTTTGGTTATTCCTTCGGTATATACTTTGCTGAATTGCACCGGTATACCAAATGCAATCGCCGACATCAAAGTGATTTTGTGCGCAGCATCAATGCCCTCAATATCATAGGTAGGATCGGCCTCGGCATAGCCGAGCTTTTGCGCCTGTGCCAGAACTTGCTCAAACGACAATCCCTTTTCGCGCATTTCAGACAAAATAAAATTTGCCGTGCCATTAATGATTCCGGCTATCCAGGTAATGCGATTGGCCGTCAACCCTTCACGCAGCGCTTTAATAATCGGAATACCACCCGCCACTGCAGCCTCAAAGGCGACGATCACGCCTTTGGCGCGAGCCGCAGCAAAAATTTCGGTGCCGTGATTCGCCAGCAAAGCCTTATTGGCTGTTACCACATGCTTGCCATTGGCGATTGCTTCCAGAATCAGATCCTTGGCAATAGTCTGGCCACCGATCAGTTCTACCACGATATCAATGTCAGGATTTTTAGTAATCTCATGCGCATCGGCAGTCACAGTCACACCAGAACCTGCCAAACTCCGGGCTTTATCCAGATCTTTGTCGGCTATCATCTTGACGACAATTTCCCGGCCCGCACGGCGCGCGATCTCCTCCTGGTTACGTTTGAGAACAGTGTATGTGCCACCACCAACGGTGCCAATGCCTAATAAACCAATGTGAATGGGTTTCATAAATTCAAATAAAAAATAAACAATTAGATTGATGCGTGATTATAGGGATCAACTGACGAGAAATAAAGTCAAAGCACTTGATGATTAAGTACCATGGCGCTTGCGGTAGTGTTGCAAAAAATGCGCAATGCGACCGCAAGCCTCAGTCAAATCATCCGCATTGGGCAAAAACACCACGCGGAAATGATCTGGATTCATCCAGTTAAAACCTGTTCCCTGCACTATTAAAACCTTCTCTTCGAGCAAAAGCTCCAGTGCAAATTTTTGATCGTCTTCAATCGGATAAATCTCGGGATCCAGGCGCGGAAACAAATACAACGCCGATTGTGGCTTAAAACAAGTTACGCCGGGAATATCGGTCAGCAATTTCCACGCCACATCGCGCTGGCGCATTAATCGGCCCGTAGGTAAAGTTAGGTCATAAATACTTTGATAACCCCCCAATGCGGTTTGAATCCCGAATTGCGACGGCACATTCGCGCACAATCGCATGGATGCCAGCATATTCAATCCTGCAATGTAATCTCGAGCATGACTTTTTTCGCCCGATACCACCGCCCAACCGGAACGGAAACCAGCCGCGCGGTAATTTTTGGATAATCCGTTGAACGTCACAAACAAAACATCCTCCGCCAGTGACGCAATCGAGGTATGCGCTGCTTGTTCATACAATATCTTGTCGTAGATCTCATCCGCATAAATGATCAACTGATGCTGCCGAGCAATTTCGATGATCTCGAGCAGTAATTCATTCGTATAGAGTGCGCCGGTGGGATTATTGGGGTTGATAATAACAATCGCACGTGTCTTGGATGTAATTTTGGCACGGATATCATCCAGGTTTGGCAACCAACCCGACTCTTCATCGCACAGATAATGTTTAGCTATCCCACCTGAAAGCACGACCGCAGCAGTCCACAATGGATAGTCCGGCATCGGAATCAACACTTCATCGCCATTATCCAGTAACGCCTGCATCGTCAAAACAACCAGTTCAGATACGCCATTGCCAATAAAGATATCATCCAACTGCACATTTTTAATCTGTTTTTCCTGCGTGTAATGCATGATCGCCTTACGCGCAGCAAATAATCCTTTAGAGTCGCAATAACCGGAAGCCTCCGATAAATTACGAATCACATCCTGCAGAATTTCTTCGGGTACATCAAAACCAAACGTCGCTGGGTTACCAATATTCAGTTTGATAATGTGATGGCCTTCTTCCTCCATTTGACGGGCGCGTTCAAGCACCGGTCCACGAATGTCATAACAAACATTCATCAGTTTTCTGGATTTTAGAATTGGGCGCATGGCAATAACAATGTTTTGGTTTTGCGAAGATCGAATTACAATCCCCACTTACTTAGATATACAAAAGTTATTTGAGTGAGACGAACGTAGCATTATATACGCTAAACGCGCCGCTATCCGGCAAACTTTCAGCAGAAAACTAAAGCCCATCATCGAAAATCACTGACTTAGCTGACGCTTGGAATAGGCAGTTGCCTCAAAAGTGTCAATAAATAAGCCAATCCTTCGGTCATTCTAAAGGATTGGCTTATTTATTGAGTCCTACACTGCGCTCTTATTATTACAACACTCAGATTATGCTAACAGCCTTAATCCAAGGTATGGAAGACGATGATTAACGACGTAAGTGCGGCAATACTCAACTATGACAAGCCCAGTAGAAACATAATCACGGAATTAGTGTTCACACTGAACTTGTCACAAGTGATTGAAGCAAATTTTCGTATGCTTAATGTAAGACTACTGCTTCTTTTTGCTCGCACATCAGGTTAGCGCAATAGGTCTCATGGATTCCATCCAGGAAACCCCATAGTGCATCGCAAGCTTCTTGAGTTGCAGCTAACACTTCTGCTTGTTTTTCTGGATTATCGGCAAACCGCTCGATGATTGCCCACTCAGCTTGAGAATGATAAACATCGGCCTTTTGATGGACTGAGAAGAATTCATAATCCTCAGGATTCTTCATACCATAAAACTTAGCCAATCCATCAATTTTTACCGCAGCAATGTCGGGCACTTGTGATTCAAACGCGTGCAACGCTGCCAGCCCTGCATAGAAAGGCCGATTTAAGCAAATATCCCGGAATGTAGAAACAAGCTTTTCGGTAGTCGGCAATGCAGATGCATTAGCTAAACTCTTGTCATTTGCACCTAATGCAAAAGCAAAATTTTTCCATAAAGCCGGATGATTTTTTTCGCCATGTTCTTCATCAATCAGATTTTTCAATACTTCCTGGCGCACGCTGATATCACCGCTATTTGATTCCGAATGCATATGTGGCGTATTGAAATGTACTGCGCTTAGATAGGTGGGCTCAGCCAATACATTATAGAAATATTGCTCAGCGTAATGGCGTAATTGTCCCTTCGTTAATTTGCCTTCAGTCCAGGCAACATAGAACGGATGTTTAAGCAGATGTTTTTCGCCAATAATGGCAGTGACTTTTTGCTTGAATATGGTATTGGTCGTCATGATTACTCCTTTTAAACCGTGATGGATAAAGTGTTGCATATCATCGCTAAATAACATCGGCAAGTCAAATTTAGCTGATCTGTCCCGTGCTTAAATTGCGGGCTAAATGCCGGCTGGCAGCTATCATATTGTGCAATGCCGGTTTTACTTCTTCCCAAGTACGCGTTTTTAGCCCGCAATCCGGATTCACCCACAAACGCGCAACAGGTATTCGTTGCGCAGCTTTCTCCATTAATTCAATAATAGAATCAACAGAAGGTATATTGGGTGAGTGGATATCATACACCCCTGGGCCAATTTCATTCGGATATCGGAACTGATTAAAGGCATCCAGCAGCTCCATATCTGAGCGCGACGTCTCAATTGTAATTACATCAGCATCCATGCGTGCTATCGCCGCCATAATGTCATTGAATTCCGAATAACACATATGCGTATGAATTTGTGTTTCATCTTTTACGCCGTTTGCGGTGATACGGAATGCACGAATAGCCCAGTCCAGATAATCATTCCATTGCGATTTTCTGAGCGGCAGTCCTTCTCTCATTGCAGCTTCATCAATCTGAATAATTTTAATGCCCACTTGTTCCAAAGCCAGAACTTCATCGCGTATCGCAAGCGCCAACTGCATGCATGTTTGTGCACGAGACTGATCATCACGCACAAATGACCAATTCAGCATCGTCACTGGGCCCGTAAGCATTCCTTTCATCGGCTTACGGGTAAGCGATTGAGCATATTGAATCCATTCTGTAGTGATTACATGCGAATGTGAAACATCGCCATAAATAATCGGTGGCTTGACACACCGTGATCCATAAGACTGCACCCAGCCAAATTGAGTAAAAGCAAATCCGGCAAGTTGCTCGCCGAAATACTCCACCATATCGTTACGCTCCGGCTCACCATGCACCAAAACATCCAGCCCCAATGCTTCCTGTTCACGCACACAAAATTCAATTTCTTTACGCATCGCTTTCTGATAATCCGTTTCCAGCAGTTTACCTGCACGAAAATCACGGCGTTTCTGCCTGATTTCCAACGTCTGCGGGAAAGAACCAATCGTTGTGGTAGGAAACAGCGGCAATCGGAATTGCTTCCTTTGCACGACTGATCGCTGATCATAAGACGATTGACGCATACCCATCGCCTCATTGATTTCACGTACACGCGCTTTCGTATTCTCGTAATGTACACGTTTGGATTGCTTGCGGTTAGAAACTGACGCGCTATTTTCCTGCAGAATCCCAGAGACACTTTCTCTGCCATGATCCAAAGCATTTGCCAGCACTTCGATTTCATTTAATTTCTGTGTAGCGAATGCCAGCCACGACCAAATATCTGCGTCGAGTTTCTGCTCACTATCCAGGTCAACCGGCACGTGCAGTAAAGAACAGGAAGGCGCAAGCCAAAGTCGCTCTTGCAGGCGCGCATGCACCGGCTCCAGCCAATTGAGTGTCTGAGTTAAATCGGTTTTCCAAATATTGCGCCCGTTGACAATGCCCAGCGAAAGTATTTTATGCCCGGGTAGCCAGTCTATGACCTTGTCAATTTCGTCACGGGCCGTGACAGCATCCAAATGCAATCCCTGAACCGGTAATTCGCAAGCAAGCTGCAGATTGTCTTGCAACTGTCCAAAATATGTCGTCAACATCAGATTGACAGGCGTAGCTTGCAATTGATAATAAGCCTTTCGCACAGCATATTTCCACTCTTGTGTCAGTTCCATGACCAGAACTGGCTCGTCGATTTGCACCCAATGAATACCTGCATGCTTGAGTAGATCGAGCAATTGCACATAGACGCCGATTAAATCGTCCAATCGATCAAGCTTATCGCTACCATCCTTGGATTTCCCCAGCCATAAATAAGTGACCGGCCCGAGAATGACCGGTTTAATCTGCTGATGGATTTTCTGAGCTTGTTGGATTTGTTCGAGTAAATGGTCGGCATTCAGCGCAAACCGTGTATTTCGGTTAAACTCGGGTACGATATAGTGATAGTTGGTATCAAACCATTTTGTCATTTCACCCGCATTAACACATGAATGAACAGCAGCATCGTGTGCCGAACGACCTCTTGCCACACGAAAATAATTATCTATCGGATTGCTGGCAGAAAATGAACTGACCCGCTCCGGAATATTGCCCAACATAAAACTCATATCCAGCACATGATCGTATAATGAAAAATCACCCACCGGAATCCAATCGAGCATGGATTGATCCTGCCAATGTTGGATGCGAAGGTCTGTTGCGGTGTCAGATAAAGCTTGTTCAGAAATGTCACCTTTCCAGTATTTTTCCAAGGCAAATTTTAATTCCCGGTTTCTACCAATGCGCGGAAACCCAAGATTGTGTGTTGTTACCATAATTTCATCACCACTCATAAATATTGATTGAGTTATTGTACGAGTATTGATCAATGAGCAATAATGATAACTTTTGACCTATCAATAAGGTTTTCTCATAAATGATCGAACACAGCCACCTTAAGATTATTTACGCGCTTCATATCAATGGTACGCTTACTGAAGCTGCCAATGCGCTATGTTTAAGCCAACCCGCCTTATCACATCAGATTAGCTACCTGGAAAGGAAACTAAGCGTTGCGCTATGGGAACGTGAAGGCCGCAACTTGCGTTTGACACAAGCAGGAAAACTCCTGCTAGAAGTAGCCAACCAAGTATTACCGGTTTTGTCCCAAGCGGAAAAAACACTTGGGGCCTACAGCGAAGGCCGGCAAGGAATTTTACGCATCGGTGTGGAATGCTACCCGTGCTTTGAATGGCTCACGGGGATGATTGGCCAGTACATGCGGAAAATGCCTGAGATGGATATCGATATCGTGCAAAAATTCCAATTCACCGGATTGGAAGGTTTGCTAAACCATCATATCGATGTTTTGGTCACACCCGACATGGTCAAAAAAGAACCTATCGCTTATGAAACCTTGACTGAATATCAATTGGTATTGCTCGTATCTGCGGATCATCCGTTGGCAGATATAAAGCATGTAACGCCTGAACTTCTGGGCAAGGAAACCTTGTTAACTTTCCCAGTGCCACTGGAGAGACTGGATATTCTGACGCATTTTATGACGCCCGCACACCTTGAACCAGCCAAGCTAAAGCAAATAGAGTCCTTAGAAATCATGTTACAAATGACCGCGCTCAAGCGCGGAGTTTGTATCTTGCCCGAATGGCTGGCCGATATTAAAGGCAAAGAGCTCAGACTCAGAAAAATTCGCATTGGCAAAAAAGGACTGTATCAGAAATTATTACTAGCAATGCGAGAACCTGACAAGGCTATTCCGTATATCCAGAAATTTATTGCAGTGGGGCAGAAAATAGCAGAAGATTCGACGACATAACTTCAAGATGTTTCCGGCAAACAAACATTCAATTGGAACACTTGCAGGATTGCTTTCACTACATTGAACAATGACTTATTATCAGAGTGACATAACATTCTGTCCTACAACATGAATAGAGCTTTACTCTGCGCTTAAGAATGCTGATGATTCTTACATCCGCATCCAGGTCCATGCACATGATTTACCTGTTCGGTTTTCGGCTGCAGCGAGTGCATTGCCAGATCACGGCCACGTGCCATGTTGCCGTGCATTGCAGGAGCAGAAAGAATAATTTTTTCTGTTGCACTTCCGCAGGCTAAGCAATTTGGATTGGATGCATTGATTGAGTGGCGCATTTCGAATTGTAACTTGCACTGTGTGCACAAATAGTCATAAGTTGGCATTTAGAATCGCTATCTATTCATATGATGTTTCTCAAGAATATTAAGACGTGACCACTTGATATCACAAATGATCACGCTTTCAGTCTGTAGTTCTTGAATTTAGCTCCAACGAGGCGGTTGCTTCCCTTTGACACCAAATTGATCTGAAGTGACATCGGTTCTAGCTCTTTTTTCAGCGTCTCGTGTGGGCGCTCTCAATCGACGCGTCTCAACTTCCCAAACCCAGCCGCTGATGACCACATCTTTGGGAATTAGCGGATGGTTCTTAAATGTTTCTATCGTTTTCATACAAGTTTCATCTACATCATCCATCATCCCAATCCATTTGGCAAAAGCCCCTTGTTCGAGTTTCAATTCGGGCAATGTCGGGTCCAGCGCAATATTATCGGTGTCGACTCCCTTGTCGCGCAACATTTTCTCCAGATCAGTCGCATTTGCAGAAAGCATGCCGCATTGCGTATGCTGCACTATGACGATTTCCTTAGTGCCAAAAAAATTGCAAGTCAGCATCGCCGAGCGAATTGCATCGTCAGTGACGATACCCCCTGCATTGCGGAAACAGTGCGCATCCCCGCCACCTACCGGAGTATCTACTTGGATACCGAGTGCCTCATTGATCGGCAAACGTTCGTCCATGCAAGTCAGCACCCACAACTTTCGGTTATTATGTCCGTCCGGACCATGGCGGCGACGCTCTGCCCAGTGATCATATGCGGCGACGCGTGCGCTCAATTCCTCTTTGAGTGTTTTCAATTTTGAATCTCCTTGTTAATACGTAGAATTTTAAAATCCTTACTGATCTACTGTTTCATTAGAATTATGACGGTTGTATAACGGATGCTTAGTCCGTACATCTGGTTATTTTAGATGCATTAAAAATACATGCAATTACCATGCCACTTAGAAATAAATATATTAATCATCAATTACAACAAGTTAACTTTAAAGCATTGCCACATTTGTGCAGCTATGCTTCAATTAGTGAAGCCTAACTTCACATCCAAGCCATGATCTATGAAAAATAGCCCTCTATCCGAGTTAACACCCGTCTTTTTTTTGCAAACTTTTATTCTTGAACTGATGCATGCCAGCGAACAACAAGGTCAAAAGCATTGCGAACAATTGATTGAGCATATCGCCAAAACTGCTGGATGCTTCTTTGAAGAAACTTATCGAGATAACGCGCACAAAAGCGAGCAGCTCGATGTTGAAAGCTACACCGAACTCATACTCGATATTAAGAATAATATTGGCGGTAAATTTTCACTTGTTTCCAGCAATCAGGACTGCATCACTGTTACAAATTCCCGCTGTCCTTTCGGCGAACAAGTGACCAATTTTCCTGAGTTATGCAGAATGACCTCCAGTGTATTTGGAGGCATCGCGGCCAGAAACTTTGGTTATGCCAAAGTTGAAATCAAGAAAAGCATAGCCCGCCAGGATGGTAAATGTGATGTCTGTATTTACACCAACCCCCAAGCGGCAAAAGGGCATGCTGGAATGGAATATACCGATACAACACCCGTCAAGGAAATTAATGATATAAATGAATTGCAGTGCCGGATTGAGACAAACCTGCAAAGACTTTGGCACAAGCAAAGCAAGCAAATATCAAAAAAACATCAACCTCCTGCGATCATAGCAAAATCACCGATGATGCAAAAAATACTGCAATCGATCGAGGTTATTGCACCTACTCCAGCGACGGTGTTAATTCAGGGCCAAACGGGCGCAGGTAAAGAATTGATAGCACGCGCCATACACGCGATGAGTGATCGCCACCACAAACCATTTATCACCATTAACTGTGGCGCAATTCCGGAGAGTCTGATTGAAACCGCTTTGTTTGGACACGAGAAAGGCGCTTTTACTGGCGCCATAGAAGTACACCATGGCTATTTCGAGCGAGCCGAAGGCGGCACTTTGTTCCTGGACGAAGTTGATTCATTATCGCCCGCTGCACAAACCCGTTTACTTCGTGTAATCCAGGAAGCAGAGCTGGAAAGAGTCGGCGGAAAACAAACATTGGCGGTTGATGTCAGGATCATCTCAGCCACAAACCAGAATCTGGAAAATCTGGTCAAGCAGGATTTATTTCGCAATGACTTATATTATCGCATCAACGTAGTCCGCTTAAACATCCCTTCGTTGACCGAGCGACCGGAAGACTTACCTTACCTTGTGCAATTGATTATCCAGCGGTTGAACAATCGGTATAACAAAGAAATTGAGTCAGTAAGTCGTGAAGTCATGCAAAAAATACGCGCCTATCATTGGCCAGGTAATGTTCGCGAGCTGGAAAATATTCTTGAGCGCAGCATGCTGTTTGCCTGTGGCAAAGAAATGACCGAACTGGATTTAGAGCTTCCACTTGAGGTCGGAGATGTTGTGGAATGGAAAGATTTAAAAGAACATACGCTTGCCAAGATAGAGAAATCGTTTCTTGAAACAACTTTAAAACAGCATTACGGGAATATAAAAAGTGTCTCTGAAAACATGGGAATCACATCGCGTGCTATTTACGCTAAGCTAAAGAAATACAAAATCAACTTAGCAGATTTCAGAAGTCATAAGTAGTCGATCCTGAATAACAACAAGCAATTGATGCTAGGCATAAATACTCTGTTTTTGAATGATCATAACGACTATAAATGTCAAAATAGCATTATATTTCTGGTCGACAGGGTCAGAAAAAACAAAATACTAATTTTTACTATCAAATGCTTGGGCGTATTTCAGGGGCGACTAAATAATCACCGACATAAGCTAGTGCTTGTTTAGTTTATTGTACTTCAAAAACCGAAGATATCATTAACTGTAACCAAGAGGACCTGAGTGTCGACCCCGCCTTGCCCATCGTCAGCCTGGATAGTTACCTCGTAAATATTGTCGTGATTGGCGTCCAATGGCGTTTCGAAATCCGGTGCGCTCGCAAAACTTAATGCCCCGCTATTGGCATCAATGTTGAACAGTACTAGATCGTTGCCGCCACTGATACTGTAGGACAGTGTGTCACCGATATCTATATCGCCAGCTATTACCGTTGTTACCAATGTTGCATTCTCATTAACCGTAAGGTTAGCGCTTGCAGCACCGCCATCTGAGGAAATTACCGGCGCATCATTGACATTGCTCACACTTATTCTGACAGTGTCGCCATTCTCACCCCTGATCCCATCACTCGCCTTATATCTAAAGCTATCTATTCCGAAAAAATTTGCATCCGGGGTATATGTAAACGATCCGTTTGGATTCAGATTCAGTGTTCCATGCCTGGTATTGGACACAAGCGTGGCCGTCAGTGTATGTCCGGCATCATCAAAGTCATTACTCAGCACACCCAATAAAGAAGGCACATTAAGGCTACTTTCTTCTTGCGTTGCGTATCCTTCCCAACCGGGTTCCTGTGCCGCAACTGCGCCACCCAATGCGCCATCATTATTCAGCGGTGAAATATCATCGACCAGAGTGCCTGTTCCCTCGTTTAATCTCCAATTTCCTGCCAGGCCAGTCTCTGAACCTGATAGATATTGATTATAATTTGCGGAAATTTCTGCACCGGTACGGACAATGCTCCAAATTCGCACCTCTCCAATCAAACCATCAAAATATTTCCCTGGCGGATTATTAGAACGCCCACCTATTCGTAAATCATCTAGCACCGGATGCGCATCGCCGATTACGCCAGAACCATTGTAGGTATGTACTAATGTTCCTTCCGCATATGTTTTAACAACACCGTTGTCGTAGGAAACAGCAATATGAGTCCACTCATTGGCAGATACAACATGACCGGTATCGTACCAAGTCCATCCCGGATCGGTATTACTAAAAGCCCAGCGTATAGTTCCATCGGGAAATAAGCCAACCTCATATTCCCCCTCTTTATTAATAATCATTTGATTCACGTTACTTGAGCTATTCGGTTTAATCCATGCTTCCATAGTCATGGTTGCAGTCATCTCAAGATTAGAATTATTGCCGATTTGAATGTAATCATTAATACCATCAAAATTAAGGAAGAATTCATCAAATACTTGAGGTGCATGCCTGTTTCCTGTCGGTGAAACAGGATTAGTCAATGCCGACCCATCATTGACTGGGGTTTGACTATCGAGAAAACCGGTTTCGATTTTATCAAGTACCGTCACCAGATTATTAGGGGCAAATTGGTTGACGACATTTTCTAAACTGCCACTCGGTAAACTTTCTACAGCTGCCAACGCAACATCAGTTTGTACGAGTGTTTGCACTTTAACCATGTCGGACAAACTGGTGAGCGCGTTAGAGATTCGGCCATCTTCAAACTGACTGGCAGTTTCTTGTACCAGTGCATTCATTCCACGCAGTAACTCGGCAGCTTGCCCAATAAGTGTGTCGGCCAATTCTATTTTTTCTGGTGCACTGTCTGCATCGATAATACCCATCGCTATTAGCGTATCTTTTATGATGGCCATGAGTGTTTGTTTATTGCTTAAATCCAGCCAATTATTTGTGCTAGCGGATGTGACTAGATGCGCAGATAGCGTGTTAAGTATAAATTGCTCGACTCTAAAGTAACTTGGCACAAGTTTATCCAGCAAGGGTTGGACAACATTAAGTAAATTGACGACTTGTGTAACTATCGATTGTATTTTGACAGCGGCTACCTTCTGCTCCAGGGTAGTGCCATATAAGCTGCTGGCAATGGGATCGAATACGGACAAGTCTACACGCGGCACATCAAATCCCTTGAAAAGCAGTCCTTCTGCTATATCTATGCTCAGCGTCTGATCGTTGCGCAACATTACGCTTATCAAAGTTGTCAGTGGCGTCATAACCACTGCGCCTTCCGGCGCCATCAATCTGCCAGCAAATGGTTTACCGGTCGCCCAATCGATTCCGCCTATGGCGAAATATTGACCCCGGGGCACATCATCCACAAATGAGAATACACCCGCTACATTGGTTGTTGTGCTGTATTCACCTGCGCCTAAAATACCGTCTCCGTTTTCATCGATAAAAACCGTAGCGCCACTGATATAGCCATCCAGAACTGTACCGCTTATTGTGTTATCGCTAAACCGGGCAATCAACTCGGCGGCACTTTGTTCTGCTGCCTGCAATGAGGCATTTGACGCACCAATGCCTTGCATCCATTCGCGCACTACACTATGTATTGATATCCCATGATAATCGCTGTCTTTATCGAGATTTTCCAGTAAATCGGTAAAATTCTCAGCAGCAGTTGCACGCTGATCCAATACCTGCCTTGGCTCTCCAGTCAATTCACTAATTACAAACACGAATAGTTTAGACCAAGTATCAATACCACGATCCATAAAATCATGAGTTACTTGCGCGGCTTCATTATCCGATAATCTTAGCCCCAGAGCGTTCGATGCCATGGCCTGTACCAAGCCGCTAATGCCGTTCCGAGTCAGTGGAACTTGGTTGTTCATATATGCATCCACAACCACCGCAACAGACTGCCAATCGCCAGCTGCCTCATATAAATCCGAAATTTCACTACGCAGCTTTACCGAAGCAGGTATGCCCATTGCAAGCAAAATGATTTGTTGTACGACACTACTTGTGGCACTTGGTGACATCAAAGAGCTCCTCATAATCACAATAATAGAACAATTATTTAGCAGGTTATTATGAATTATGCGAAGAATTCACTGTGTCAGAAAAGAAGAAATTTTTAGGCTTATTTCTCGGAATTACTTGAATTTATCAGACAACAAAAATCAATTACCCAAACTCCATATCTCACGATAAATTAATGATAATTTCATACGAATAAGGTATTGATTGTGCCGGTAGCGCCACAAGGCTCGACTGCAAAAAATCAGTAATGGGTGTATCCTGCATTTATCTTCATATCTGTCCATAAGCATACCAAAATGAATATACTTATAACGGGCGCAACGGGATTTATCGGTCGTCACCTGGTGCGACGATTGCAGCGGGATCACCACACGATCACAGTACTGAGTCGCAACGGCAAACACGCAAGCCAGATGCTCGGTGTACCTGCATTTGACTGGGACTATGTCACACAAGACGTGCCTGCTGAAGCATTGCAAGATTGTCAGATCATCATCAATCTGATGGGTGAGAATCTAGGAGATGGCCGCTGGACCGAGGCGCGCAAGCACGAGATTTATGCTTCACGCATACTCAGCACGCGAAAGCTCGTAGCTGCTACGCCAGATCGTTTACAAGCTTTCATTTGCGGTTCGGCAATCGGTATTTATCCAGGCATAGGCGATGATTTGTATGACGAGTCCTATGCAGTGCCTGAGCAACTCAGTTTTATGCAAACCATTTGCCATGATTGGGAATCGGAAGCAGCTCGGATTGAGCATGGAAGCGTACGTCGCGTCAGTATCCGCACTGGAGTAGTGCTGGGTAATGGCGGCATGCTGCAAAAACTATTGCCGATTTTCAAATCAGGATTAGGCGGGCCTGTCGGCAATGGCAAACAATGGCTGCCGTGGATACATATTGACGACATTATTTCGATTTATCACGAAGCGGCACTTGATACTCGTTATCAGGGTGCAATCAATGCCGTATCCCCCAATCCGGTACGCTATCGCGAATTTTCAACTAAATTGGGTGAAGCACTGCATCGCCCTTCTTTCTTCCCTACCCCGGCATTTATCCTAAAACTAGCATTGGGCGAAGCAGCTGCATTGGCTTTAAACAGTTATCACGTCACCCCCAAAAGGTTATTGGAAGAATATGATTTCAAATTCAAATTTGATAATTTATCGGCGGCACTGGCCGATTTATTTGCCGAAAGCTAATTCTTCACGCTAAATAAATCTTTTGATGAGAACGCCCGTTGCTGTGTTCTGGTTCCGGCGTGATCTACGTTTGGACGATAATGCCGGGTTGTCGCATGCTCTGGCATCCGGACAACCGGTTTTACCGGTTTTTATATTTGATCCATCAATTCTGACAGGATTGTCCGAGAACGATTCACGCGTCACTTTCATCTACGATACCTTGCAAGCCCTGCGCGCGCAGCTGGAGAAAAAATATGCGAGTTCAATCGCCCTCTATTACGGCAATCCATTAGAAGTTTTCGAGCAAATTCTGCGTTCACAACCTATTGCTGCAGTTTACGCCAACCATGACTACGAGCCTCTTGCGTGCAAACGGGATGAAGCCGTACATCAATGGTTACGAGCACGATCGGTAGGCTTTTATACCTATAAAGATCATGTGTTATTTGAAAAAAAAGAGATCGTCAAGGACTCGGGCAGCCCCTACATCGTGTATACCCCCTATATGCGCAAATGGAGAAAGACTCAGAATCAGGTAACACTGATGAATTATTCAACCTTGGCAAAACTGAAAAACACGATTAAACATCTATGCTTGCCTAATCTTTCGCTGGCTGATATTGGTTTTGCTCGATCTCCCCTAACCATTCCAGCTTATCAATTGGACACGAAATTGCTGCAACATTATGCGCGTGACAGGGATTTTCCCGCATTAACCGCTACATCGTTGTTAGGTCCACATTTACGGTTCGGCACAATAAGCATTCGGCGAATATTTCAGAAAGCACTGAACACCGGTGACGACATCTTCAGCAATGAACTGATCTGGCGTGAATTCTTCAGCCAGATCCTGTGGCATTTCCCCCATACACAAAATAGCAGTTTCAAGCCACGCTATGACTGCATTCAGTGGCGCAATAACGAGGCTGAATTCGAGCGCTGGTGTAAAGGAACAACCGGCTACCCTCTAGTCGATGCTGGAATGCGTCAACTCAATGCGACCGGCGCTATGCACAATCGAGTACGCATGATTACCGCCAGTTTTTTGTGCAAACACTTATTGATTGATTGGCGCTGGGGCGAAGCCTATTTTGCGAAAAAATTGCTGGATTACGAAATGGCGAGCAATGTCGGAAACTGGCAATGGGTAGCGGGTTGTGGCGTGGACGCCGCACCTTATTTCAGAATTTTCAATCCGGAAACGCAACTCAAGAAATTTGATAAAAACTTTAATTATATTCAGACTTGGGTGAATGATTGGCGAACGCCCGGCTATCCAGCACCTATGATCGAGCACACTTATGCACGGGAACGTTGCTTAAAAGCATATCGGCAGGCCATCGGCTAACCGAATAACTAGCATGCAGCGCAGAAACTAATCCCTTTCAGCTCCAACTCCAGGTTTAAGTAATATTACTGTTTGCTGATAGCAGGTGCGAGAGAAGTAAATCAACCACGTTACAATACCAAACAGCTTGAAGCCATCTTCGACCAGAACTGCAATACCTGTTTGCCGCAATACCAGATCAGACACGATGGATAATGCCAGGAAGGCGCAAGCTATTAATAGAATGATGTAATCTGTCTGCAAAATAATCCTGGCAAAGATAATGAAAAAGAACAGCATCGCCAAAATATATGCCAAATAAAAAATCTTCTCCGGCACATTTAAGTACTGCGGAAAAATATGTTCATGCAGCAAGCAGAAATCATCAACCAGCAAAACAAAGGTCAATGTCGCTGAATATAGCAAATATAACCCGATTTTCTTGCTGCCATTTTTTATCAAAAGCACTGCCACAAACAGGCAAATAGCCGCCGAGAATGTCCAAAGCAACACCCCCACATGGGACATGATCCCTAGGAACGGGTTAAATTTGAGTATTGCGGCAGGTTCCCGGAAAAAATTATCGATCAATATGTCGTATTGCCTACTGATAATCCAGACCGAAAAAAGCGCAACCGTCACAATCAAATAAGGAATCATCAGCAAACGCAGTGAACCTTTCAGGTTATCAAGTATTTGATTGAAAAAGTCCCTGGACATCAATTCGGTTAGTCTCATAAATATACCGCCTACTCATATAAACAATTGATCCGTACAGCTGTGACACACGTACGCTTGAGTTTGCTTGCGACGCAAACAAGTGTCAAGTTAATTCCTGGGTTACAACATCGAAGGCATCCACACTCACCACGCACAACTGCTTTCAATCTCAGAAATAAATCAGTTTAGAAGAAAAATCATACCATTACGTCCAAGAGGATTAGAAAAATTTTCGAACTAACTCCTTTTCTCCTCTGAATCTCAAAATTCCGTAATTCGTAAAAAACCTTGACAGTCGATGTCAAAAGCTCATTCTCATTTAATCGCGCCAGGCAATATTTGAAATACCTAACAATTACAATGTGGCAAAGATCAAATATTTTTCCAACCCTAAGAATAAACGCAAAAATTAAGGCTATAGACACCTCATTATATCTATCGCGATGCAATCATCTAATGCATTTCCATTCCATACTCGTTTTTTTAGTGTTATCCTTACTGTGAGTAAGTGCTTTTCTTATTCGAATAAAGCCATATTTTAGTATTTTAGAATCAAGCAACCAAATGATCTTCTAAAAAATCTTGCTCCATGAAAGGAAGTTCACTTCCGTGATTAAGATTTTAGATATGGTTTGTAACTGATGAAGTTTCAACGTGACATTAAATTTGTTTATAAGCAATTTTTGATTTTAATAACAAAGGAGATTCTCATGAAATATTTACTATTAGCAGCAGTTCTCTTAGCGTTCACACTCCCTTTAACCGCATGCGGAGGCGAAGGTAAACCTGGGCAATACCCACCAAGCCTTTATAAAGACAGCAAAGAGGGAGACTCTCAATAAAATTCTCTTGCTGCTGATTCTTTGGCAGACCCAAGAGGATCAAATAATTAAATTGCAGTAATAGCAATAGCGAGGAAACAAGGAACCAAATGTTTCTTTTGACGAAATTAGAAATTTTAAAACTTGTTTTCAATTGAGCCCTGGAAAAAATCCAGGGCTCCTATTTGGAATCTAGAAAACAAAACCTCAAAGGCATTTATCAATAACAAGCTAGTTCTTACTGATCTACTGATCTGAGTTTCTCGCTCAGAATCCGAATATGCCGCCTGATAACTGTGAGCAGATCACTGTTGTTCCTGGTGCACCTCTTAGGTAATTTCTGATCTGATATTAACGTCCTCCGCTGATTCTCGCCCGCTCCATTTCTCATTCAGTTTCCATTCACAGTGCTCTGTGTAAATTGACACTACCAGGAATAAACTTGAACAAATAACTGAAGGAGAAACATCATGGACACCCAAACAACAAAGCTGGCCAGCCTGTTACTGAGTGCAGTATTAGTCATTACTTTAGCGGCCCCTTCATTAGCACAAGCCGGCAGAGGCCATCACGGCCATTATCACAAACACCACCATGGTCATCACCATCATCACAATTACGGTGGATATGGTTATGTATATAGTCAGCCTCGTGGTTATTATCAGCCCTACTACCCGCAACCACGATATAGTTACAATTACTATCCTGCGCCGGTGTACATCCCTCCTCCTCAAACTATAATGGGCATTGGCACTGGAAATATGGATTTTATGATACGCTTCTAAATAAGCACTGCTAGCAACAGGTATTATAACAACGTACCTGTTGCAGATTGATTTCTATCTCCAGCGTATGGGATGGTCAGTATGAATAGAGAATGGAAAATTTTAGTAATCATGATGGCGCTGATTGCCCCGAGCACTCTGACAATAGCGAGCTGGCAAAATAACACTGCAAACTTTCACCGCACCGGAAACGGCACAGCAAGTGAAATCACCGAGCAAAAAGCTATTACGATCGCACAGCAACATTTAAAAGGCCGAGTGCTGGCGATCAACCAGATCGGCCATACTTACCGCATTAAAATACTCAGTGCCCAAAGCACAGTCCACACGATTCTAATCAATGCACAGGATGGTTCGGTGATACCCACTCACTAACTCAATAGCTCATGATAATCGCTGTCTCAAACAAGCTTAATTCTTCTCAAACCGATATTTCAGGAGTCAAGAATGCGCATCCTGGTCATTGAAGATGAATTCAGGTTACAAAATCAGATTCGCCAGCAATTAGAAACTGCAGGTTATATGATCGATACTTGCAGCGATGGCGATGAAGGTTTATTTCTTGCTTCAGAATACCCACTAGATGCGGCCATTATTGATATCGGCTTGCCCGGGAAATCTGGCTTGGAAATTATCAAAGCACTGCGTGAACGTGGAAATCTACTACCAATTCTGATTCTGACCGCTCGGAGCAGTTGGCAGGACAAGGTGCAAGGCCTAGAAATGGGTGCAGATGACTACCTGACCAAACCATTTCAAATGGAAGAACTGCAGGCCAGAGTTAAAGCGCTACTGCGTCGCGCGACCGGCATACCACAGGCAATTCTAAAATGCGGCCCCATCACGTTGGATGTCACTGCTCAATCCGTTGCCATCAACGATGTGGAAATTGAGCTCACATCGTTTGAATATCGCCTGCTGGAAGAATTGGTTCGCCATCATGGCGAAGTTCTCTCCAAGCATACATTATCCGACTACCTCTACCCACACGACGAAGATCGTGACAGCAATGTGCTCGAAGTCATGGTCGGCAGGCTACGCCGCAAACTTGATCCCAATGGCACTCTGAATCCAATTGAAACCATGCGTGGCCGCGGTTATCGCTTCACCCTGGAGTGCAATAAATCGTCATGATGTCATTAAACCGGCGCATCCTGTTCAGCGCAACCTTGGTTTTGCTGATTTTTATCGTGGGAATTGCGTTGACTCTAGATCGTGCTTTTTATGATAGTGCGCGCTTAGGTGTAAAAGATCGGCTATTCGCCAAGCTGCTCATGCTCATGGGAGATGCCGAAGTTGAAGATTCCAACGAATTGGATGTACCAACCAATTTGCTCGATGCAGAGCTCGGCCACGTCAATTCAGACACCTATGCTTATATCGTCGATCCGACCAATACTATTGCCTGGCGCTCCAATTCATCGCTCAACAAACCCATACCGCCTACTGCCTTACTAGAGAAAGGCAAAAAAGAATTTAGCCAAATCATACTCAATGATGAACCCCACTTCATCTATCGTTACGGTGTTGCCTGGAAAACCCCTACCGGAGATTATCCACTGACTTTCATTGTCATTACTGATACCGTATTATTTGAGGCGCAGATTGAGCGCTATCGGGAAGATTTGTGGGGCTGGCTGAGTATCATGGCAGTTTTTCTATTAGCAACTCAAATGCTGGTATTACGTTGGGGGCTACAGCCGCTTCGCAAAGTATCAACTGAACTTGCTGCAATAGAATCCGGGCAGAAAGAAAGCTTAAAAGGCATTTATCCCAGTGAAATACAAGTATTAACCGATAGCATTAACTCCCTGATCAACCACGAACATAAACAACAGAAACGCTATCGTAATGGCCTCGCCGACTTAGCACACAGTCTCAAAACACCACTCGCCGTTCTGCAGGGCGCAATTCAGGGCGAAGAAGATGAAACGATCCGTCGCAAAACAATTCAGGAGCAAATTGACCGTATGGATAACACCATCCAGTATCAATTGCGCCGTGCCGCAACTGCCGGCAGCTCGCCAGGCATGAAGCTGATCTTGCTACGTCCCATAGTCGACCGAATTGTTAACACTGTGACGAAAGCCTATCGTGATAAGAACCCACACATCACTACTAAGATCAATGAATCCACCGGTTTGCGTATCGACGAGGGGGATTTAATGGAATTATTGGGAAATCTGATCGACAACGCTTTTAAATGGTGCCGTCAGAGCATTCATTTATCCGCTGGTTATCAGGGAAGCCAGGTGATTATTCAGGTCAAAGATGATGGTCCCGGTATTCAATCTCATGAAATCGCTAGAATTCTCGAACGTGGCGTACGCGCCGATCAATCTACACCTGGTCACGGTATCGGCTTGGCCATCGTGCGTGATATCACACAAGTTTATGGTGGGAAACTATCAATCGAAAACAATCCAACTGGTGGCCTCTGCGTTACTCTGTGCTTGAAACAAAGTAAGCAGCACTGATTTTGTTCACAGTGAGCTTACCGAAACACAAATCTCGAGCGTGATTCTGGCCGATTGCCGGAACGTATTATTAAACGGGGCGGAAATTTTAGTGGTGATATACAACGTATGCGGGAAAATAACTCGATGTGCATGGCGCTAACAAAGTATGACGGCAGTTGCTATGACAAGGTTAGCGTTACTGGTTGCACTGTTGCGCAACAATTAAAAAGCTTAGAATACTATGTATTAGGAGTGGTAAGATTCTGAACTACGGCAACAGATTCAGGTTGGCATTTAGAAAACACGAACACCAAAACTCTCAAAATAATACTGATCAATCTCATCGCGAGAAAACTGATGATTTTGTCCACCGCGTTGAGCGATTTTTAGCGAACCCATCAGCGAGCCAAGTTGTCCTGCAGTTTGCCATTCTAGGTTATTGACAATGCCATATAACAAGCCAGCGCGATAGGCATCGCCGCAACCGGTGGGATCGACAATCGCTTTCGGCTTGACACTAGGAATTTCAAATTTTTTACCGTCGGCGTAAATGATAGAGCCTTGCGCGCCTAGGGTAATGATCAATGCTTTGGCTTTGTTTGCTAAGGATTCCAGATTGATTCCCGTACGGTCTTGCAACATCTGGCCTTCATAGTCATTTACAGCGATGTAGTCCGCTTTGTCGATGAAATCGAGCAATTCTTCTCCATTATACATCGGTAGCCCCTGACCCGGATCAAAAATAAAAGGGATGCCGGCTTCGTGAAATTCGCGTGCGTGTAACATCATGCCATCGCGTCCGTCTGGAGCGATAATGCCCAACCGGATATCACGCGTTTCTTGCACAGAATTGAGGTGCGAGAAATTCATCGCTCCCGGATGAAATGCAGTAATCTGATTATCGTCCAGATCGGTAGTAATGAAGGCCTGTGCAGTATAGGTATCGGCAACATGTAGCACATGCTCCTGAGGCAAGCTTAATTGCTCTAATCTCTTGGCATAAGGTGCATAATCATCGCCAACAGTAGCCATCATGACAGGCTCTCCGCCCAGCATTCTTAGATTGTATGCAATATTGCCGGCACAACCGCCGAATTCACGGCGCATCTCAGGAACCAAAAATGCGACATTCAATACGTGGATTTTCTCAGGCAGAATGTGATTCTTAAATTGATCCTGGAAAACCATAATATTATCGTAAGCGATTGAACCGCATATCAATGTACGCATTATTCGGATTCCACTTCGATTAATGGTGTTTAATTATTGAATCAGGCATCCGGTTTCCAGGCCAAATCGGGCTCACGCGCAGCCTTAACATCATCCAACTTACGCACTGGCATGGTATGCGGTGCGCCTTTCACCATATCTGGTTGTGTCTCGATTTCTTGCAGAATTTCTTTCATTGATGAGACAAAAGCATCCAGCGTTTCCTTGGATTCCGTTTCGGCTGGTTCAATCAATAAGCATTCGGGTACCAGCAGCGGAAAATAGGTTGTCGGTGCATGATAGCCTTTATCAAGTAGTCGTTTGGCCAGATTCATCGCAGTTACGCCGGTTTTATCCTTGATATCTTTCAGCGTGACAATAAATTCATGACTGGCACGGCGATTAGGGTAAGCAATTTCAAATCCCACTTTGCGCAATTCGGCCATCAAATAGTTAGCGTTCAGTGTGGCAAACTCGGAAATGCGATGCATACCATCCAATCCCAGTAAACGAACATAAATATAGGCGCGCAACAATACCCCGGCATTACCCATGTGCGCGGATAACCGTCCAATGGATTGCGGTTTGTCTTTTTCAGTGATCCAACGATAGGTATCGCCTTCCTTCGCAACAATCGGAATTGGGATAAAAGGCAATAAGCGCTCAGCCACGCCTACCGGTGCAGAACCCGGACCACCACCGCCATGCGGGGTAGAAAAGGTTTTGTGCAGGTTGATATGAATCACATCAAAACCCATATCGCCCGGTTTCACCTTACCCAATACTGCATTCAGATTGGCACCATCGTAATACAACAATCCACCGGCCTGATGCACTACGCGACTCATTTCAGCAACATTCTTTTCGAACACGCCTAATGTGGAAGGGTTGGTCAGCATCAATCCGGCGGTTTTTGGCCCAACGGCAGCCTTCAGCGCATCCAGATCGACATTCCCATCTTTATCGGTAGCAATCTCCACCACTTTGAAGCCGCACATTACGGCCGTGGCAGGATTCGTGCCATGCGCCGCATCGGGCACAATGATTTCAGTGCGGTCAAAATCGCCGCGCGATTCATGATAGGCGCGAATCATCATGACGCCGATCAACTCGCCTTGCGCACCTGCCATCGGCGTCAAGCTGACAGCAGCCATACCGGTGACTGCTTTCAGGATTTCCTGCAATTCATACATGCAAGCAAGATAACCCTGCCCAGTGTCTTCCGGTGCCAGCGGGTGCCGAGATATGAATTGCGGCAACATGGCTAACGAATTACACGCACGCGGATTGTATTTCATCGTGCATGAACCCAGTGGATAAAACTCGGTATCAATTGAGAAATTCTTTTGTGATAGGCGGGTAAAGTGACGCACCGTATCCATCTCGGAAACTTCCGGCAGAAGTACTTTCGATTTGCGCAGCAGGTTTTGCGGAATTGCAGACTTGCTCGCCGGTTTTGCCGGTGATTGAGAATAATTAAGACGCCCTGGGCGCGAGTGTTCAAATATCAACATAATCTATGGGCTCAATCTCAATTTATTGCTTCAAAGCAGCGATCGCCGCCTCATAATTCGGCTCGTCTGCAATCTCCGGAACCAGTTCGGCATGAATTATGGTGTCCGATTCATCTAACACAATCACCGCGCGTGCTGTAATGCCTCCAAATGGACTATCAGCGATCAAGACACCGTAATCCTTCATGAAATTGGCGCCACGCATGGTGGATAATGTAATGACTTTATCCAATCCTTCAGCATCAGTGAACCGGCTCATGGCAAAAGGCAGATCAGCCGCAATGATCAATACTACGGTATTGTCCATATTACTGGCCTGCTGGTTAAACTTGCGTGTTGAAATCGCACACACTGGCGTATCCAAACTGGGAACAATATTCAATACTTTCTTTTTACCCGCGTAATTGTTCAATGTAACATCTTGTAGGTCTCGATTGACCAAAGAAAATGATGGCGCTTTTTGACCGACTTTGGGAAAAGTTCCTTCAATTTTAATGGGGTTTCCTTTGAGAGTAACCATGATTTTTCCTTAAAGATAAAGTTGATAAGTAATAAGCTTGAGTAAACCGCAGTTAATTAACCAAGTGCCTGCTGCATGGCAGCAGCATAATTCTGCAAGTCAGATTCAGTCTTGGTTTCCGTCGCACAAACCAGCAAAGTATTACCCAATTCGGGATATTGTTCTTGCAAACTGTACCCTCCCAAAATTCCTTTTTGCTTCAGTTTACTCAATACATCCACAACCGGCTTAGACAAAGTTAGTGCGGCTTCATGAAATACAGGTCCACTAAATGCTCTTTCAACGCCTTTAATTTTCACCAATTGCTCAACCAATTCCAGTGTATTGGCATGTGATTGTGCCGCAACCCGACGCAATCCTTCCGGGCCTACTAATGACATAAAAATAGTGGCGGCGGTCACCATCAGCCCTTGATTGGTACAAATATTGGATGTTGCTTTGGATCGACGGATATGCTGTTCTCGCGCCTGTAGCGTCAGCACGAACCCTTCTTTATTATCCAAGTCCGTGGTACGGCCAATGATACGACCCGGCATCTGACGCACCAATTCGCTCTTGCAAGCCATAAAACCAAAGTACGGTCCACCACTGGACAGAGGTATTCCAAGTGGTTGACCTTCACCAACAGCGATATCGGCGCCTTTGCTGCCCCATTCCCCCGGAGGGGTTAGTAATGCCAGTGCGGTTGGATTGACGACGCCGATGGCAAAAGCATTTTTACTGTGCGCCCAATCGGTCAATGCATCGACTTGTTCCAACACCCCAAAGAAATTGGGTTGCGGAATCACCAATGCGGCAAAATCTTCATGATTCGAATTGGCTAATGATTCAGGCAGAATTTGCCCGCATTCGGTGCAGTAAGGCAATTCGACCACTTCAATTTTTTGATTGCTGACAATGGCACGAACCACTTGACGATAAACGGGATGTACTGTTTGTGGAATCAAAATGCGTCGTGATGTTTTATGCGAGCGCACCGCCATCAAAGCAGCTTCAGCCAAAGCCGTAGCACCGTCATACATGCTGGCATTGGAGACATCCATCCCGGTCAGTGAAGCCATCATCGATTGATATTCATACAATAACTGCAAAGTTCCCTGGCTGGCTTCTGCTTGGTATGGTGTATAGGAAGAATAAAACTCTCCACGCGTGGTGATTTGCCAGACCGCCGCAGGGATATGATGCTCATAAGCGCCAGCCCCAATGAAGTTTTGATAAAACCCATCTTGAGTGGCTCGCTCCATCATTAGCCGGGCTATTTCCATTTCGCTGAGCCCGGGGGGAACACCTGTTAGTTCGCCGCTGATTAATTCTTTTGGAATTTCATCAAAAAGCTCTTCAATTGTTTTCGCACCAATGCTAGTAAGCATTTCGGCAACATCTTCTTTGGTATGTGGAATAAACGGCATGATTTATCTAAAGGAATGTAAGAAATAAGGCATTAAAATCGTCAAACAAAAATACATTTCGATCCTAAGACAATCTTAGTGATCTTCGCTCTCGACCAATTCGGCATAAGCAACTGCATCCAATAATCCATCCAGCTCGGCTGTATTACTCGGTTTTAATTTAAACAGCCAAGCAGAATAGGCATCTTCGTTTATCTTTCCCGGCTCATCGACCAACGGAGAATTCACTGCAGTAACTTCACCTGAAATAGGAGAATACACATCTGCTGCTGCTTTGACTGATTCCGCAACCGCGCATTCTTCTTTTTGTTTAAGCACACGCCCAACTTCTGGCAATTCAATAAACACCATATCTCCGAGTAATTCCTGTGCGTGATGGGAAATACCAACAGTTACTGTGCCGTCGGCTTCTGGTTTCACCCATTCATGAGATTTGCTATATTTTAAATTTGTTGGAATACTCATTTTTTTCACTCCAGATTAATAAAGTAATGTAATATTTTTTAATTACTTGTTAATTAAACCAATACCTTGCCATTTCGCACAAACGGATATTTCACCACCTTTGCACGCAGCTTTTTATCGCGCACCACGACTTCAACTTCATCTCCGATGCCTATTCGTGCCGAGATACGAGCCAAAGCAATCGATTGGTTCATGGTTGGCGAAAATCCGCCACTGGTAATCTCGCCTGAATACTCAACGCCATCTTTTTGTCCGACAACTTGTTGATGGCCCCGCAGTACACCACGATCAACCAATACCAATCCTACCAATTGATGCGTAACAGCGGCATCCAACAATGTTTGTTTGCCAACGAAATCACGCTCGCTTTTCAGATCAACCGTCCAAGCCAAACCCGATTCCAACGGATTCTTCGTTTCATCCATATCTTGCCCGTATAAATTCATACCGGCTTCCAGACGGAGCGTATCGCGCGCACCCAGCCCAGCAGGAGCGACACCGGCAGCATGCAACGCTTTCCAGAATGCTGGCGCATCCGCAGCGGGAAGAATGATCTCAAAGCCATCTTCGCCGGTATAACCCGTTCGTGCGATAAAATATTGACCGACAACTGCGGATTGAAATTGTTTTAATTCTTCGGTCGCTGATTGAGAGTCTGGAATGACTTGCCAGACTTTAGCCCGGGCATTGGGTCCTTGTACAGCAATCATGGCAAGATCGCGTCTTGGCGTAATCTCTAAATTAGGTGCCAGTTCATCACGTTTTTTGAGCATCCAGGCGACATCTTTATCGGCTGTGCCAGCGTTGACCACGATACGAAACCAAGCCTCAGACAGGAAATAGATGATCAGATCGTCGATGATACCTGCTTGCGGAGTCAGCATACAGGAATACAACGCCTTACCAGGAAGTGCCAATTTATCAACATTATTTGCCACCAGTTGACGTAAAAAACCGCGCACATTGTCGCCTTTAATATCGACTGACAACATGTGCGAGACATCAAACATTCCTGCATCCTGGCGGACTTTATGGTGCTCGTCTAATTGTGAGCCGTAATGTAACGGCATATCCCAACCACCAAAATCCACCATTTTGGCGTTCATATCGCGGTGGGTTTGATTAAGGGGTGTCATTTTCAGCACGGATTTTTCTCCCGGAAATAAATAAAAGTCATTGCAGATGACTTCGCACCCCTCTGTCCTTTTTACCTGAGAGATTTACAGATTAGCATCCGCGTGCCCCTTCGGTGGCCAAAAGAATAATATTCTGGCACTCTCCAGATTGCCCGTCACAAGCGGTTCTTAAGGAACAAGTTGGCTTGACCATGCCTGAGCGATTCCGGGGGGGTTACGCCTTCGGCGGCGCTTCTTAGTAATTAGCGCGCTCTCCTGCTTGGACTTCAATGGCTGAGTGCGAACTATACTCTAGTAACAGCATTTCATACAAGCCATTCAACAAATTTTTTGTAGAGAACAAATAAACAGTCCGGGTATATAACAAATGATCTGGCCGGTTTTAAATCGTTCAGAAACAATTAACATAGCAACGCCTTTTTTAACCTAGGAATCGCCGTTAAGTTTATTCTTGTGAAGTGTCATTAGTGCAGCATTACCTCCTATTGCTGCCGTATTGACAGTGACGACTCGTTCAGTCGCAAAGCGCTGCAGATAATGGGGGCCACCAGCCTTTGGTCCGGTGCCGGACAATCCTTCGCCTCCGAAAGGTTGCGAGCCAACGACAGCGCCAATGATGTTGCGGTTGATGTAGGCATTACCGCAACGGGTATGGCGGGTGATATAGTCGATAGTGGTATCGATACGGCTATGGATACCGAGGGTGAGGCCGTAACCACTGTTGTTAATGGCAGCAACTACATCATTCAATCGACTAGCCTGGTATCGAATGATGTGGAGGATAGGACCGAATACTTCATGCCAGAGCTGGCTGAGTTTCTCGATCTCATAAACGCGCGGAGCAAAGTAGCTGCCCTGTTCGCTGCTTTGAGGGAGCTGCATCACTTTGATCAGGCGTGCCTCGTTGTTCATTCGCTTGCTATGTTGTTGCAGATCACCGTGGGCAGACACACTGATGACGGGCCCGATATCCGTATTGAGATGCATGGGATTGCCGATGCGTAATTCATCCATCGCGCCGCTGAGCATTTCGAGGATTTGCGGCGCTATTTCATGCTGCAAAAAAAGTACGCGCAGTGCTGAACAACGTTGTCCGCTACTGTTAAATGCAGAAATGATAACATCTTTCACCACCTGTTCTGGTAATGCAGAACTATCGACGATCATGCAATTCTGACCCCCGGTTTCGGCAATGAAAGGAAGGATACATGCGCCTTGAGCAAGCGCCTGATTGATTTGCCGTGCCGTACTGATAGAACCGGTAAAGGCGACACCAGCGATACGAGCATCACACACCAGTTTAGCGCCAATTTCTTTGCCGCTACCCGGAATGAAATGTAACACCTCTTGAGGAATGCCAGCTTTGTGCAACAAGTTAATTACGTACGCAGCACATAGTGGCGTGAGTGCCGCCGGCTTGGCGATAACACTATTTCCGGCGGCAAGTGCAGCAGCAATTTGACCGGTAAAAATGGCCACTGGAAAATTCCACGGACTGATACAAATGAATACGCCGCGTCCCATCAGCTGCAATTGACTTCTTTCCCCTGTGATACCAGGCAATGTAATGGGGTGCTCAAAATGTTGGCGCGCCTGAGTGGCATAGTAGCGACAGAAATCAATAGCCTCGCGCACTTCGTTGAGCGCGTCCTGAATGGTGCGCCCACCCTCGCGAATAATGCGCGCCATCAATTCGGCACGCTGCTCCTCAAATAGCTCTGCGGCCCGTTCCAAAAATGCGGCACGCTCACTCGCCCTGCGGTTAGCCCATTCAGCCGCGGCGTCATGCGCAACACTGAGTGCTTTGTCGGCAGCACTCATATCTGCGAGTAACACTTCACCGATCACCTCAGCACGATTAGCGGGGTTGAGGATAGTTTGCGCGTTGCCTTTGAGGACTTGACCATCGACGATGGGTGCAGCACACCATGGTTGTCGGCATACTTTTTGCAGTGCTTGATCGAGGTGCTTGTGTGCTTCGCGATCAGCAAGATTGATGCCGCTCGAGTTGAGTCGTGCCTCACCATAGAGATAACGGGGTATAGAGATATGTGGATGGTGGCGATCAAGCACACTGACAGGATCAGCGATGATCTCTTCCATAGTAATGCGCTCATTAACGATCTGATTAACGAAAGAACTATTGGCGCCATTTTCCAACAGTCTCCTCACCAGATAGGGAAGCAACGCTTGGTAGTCTCCGACGGGCGCGTAGACGCGGCAATTGAATTCCGGATGCTCATCAAGTACGGTGGTATAGAGCGCTTCACCCATACCATACAAACGCTGAAACTCTAAGGAGCGAGATTCAGCCATGACAATAAGGGTGGCAACAGTACGGGCATTATGAGTGGCAAATTGAGGATAGAGCAAATCATTACTGTCAAGAAGGTGGCGAGCACAGGCAAGGTATGAGACATCGGTCGCCGCTTTGCGGGTAAACACCGGATAATCGTCAAGACCACGCTCCTGCGCCAGTTTAATCTCAGTATCCCAGTAGGCTCCTTTGACGAGACGGACTGGAATCTGACGCTTGTACGCGCGCGCCAATTGCGCGAGCCAGTCAATAACAGGAATGGCTCGTTTCTGGTACGCTTGTACTGCCAAACCAAAGCCATGCCAACCATCAAGCTTGTTATTGCAATAAACGATTTCAAACAAGTCGAGCGAGAGATCAAGACGCTCCATTTCTTCGGCATCAATAGTCATGCTGATGTTAGCAGCCTTGGCAGCAAGTGCTAAATCCAGCAAGCGCGGTGCCAGTTCGTCGAGCACACGCTGCCGCTGGGTATATTCGTAACGGGGATGAAGCGCGGAAAGTTTCACCGAGATACTGGGATGATCCAATAATTCACCCTCGCAAACCTGCTCACCCAAAGTGGTAATAGCGTGGTGATAAGCGTCCCAATAGCGCGTCGCATCAGTGCTGGTGAGAGCTGCTTCACCGAGCATGTCGAAGGAATAGCGATAGCGTTTGTTTTCGTCATCGCTACTGCGCATGAGTGCTTCATCAATAGTGTTTCCCATAACGAACTGATAACCAATTAGACGCATTGCCTGTTTAATCGCCATACGGATCATCGGCTCACCGCTGCGGCTGACAAGATGATTGAAGGATGATGAGGACGTCTCAAGCTTGACAACCTTGCCAGAGAACAATAGCCCCCAAGTGGACACATTGACTAGCCATGATGGGCTATGACCGAGATGGCGGCTCCATTCGGCGTCAGAAAGTTTATCCTGGATCAGCCGGTCAGCAGTAGCCGCATCGGGAATGCGCAGTAGCGCCTCGGCCAAACACATCAGCAACACACCTTCCTGGGTACTGAGATCATATTCATGGAGCAGCGCATCAATGCCATTCCGAGTCTGTTCTCTATGACGTACTTTACTTGCTAATTGTCGCGCTAGGACCTCTATTTGTGCTTGCTTGCGCTCACCAAGCCTAATGAGAGCAAGCAAAGTGTTGAGGTGTTCAGCCTCATCGAGAAGATAGGCACTATTGATGGCAGTTCTGAAAGGGATCAAAGAAGGAAATAGAATGTCATGAATCATGATGGCCGATCAGGTCACCTTGATAATTCTAAAATAATCAATTCGCCTTTTCCTTAAGAAGTTTGCCTTCATTTCTCAGTAAGCCACCTTCTATTTCTAGATCTTGAATTATTTTCTTAATCTCTTCATTCTTCAAATCTGAATCAGAATCGAGTAATTTCTCTATGTCATTTTTCTTTTGATTCCAATCATCTTTTCTTTTTTCCCAACTATTAATTTCAACAACCAGCTCACTACCCTTTCCCTTTACATTACTCAAGAAATTACTAATATTCTGCAGGGACTTGTCATATTTTCCCTCTTTGAATTTTTCATATTCAGCTTCCAGAAGATCCGCGCTAGCGCCTACGACCTCGGCTCCCTTAGCAAAAATTTCTTGTGCTTGCCCCTTTTCTTGTTCTGTACCAAAAAAATAGTTATAACTCAGAAGCCCGATAACGAGAAAAAATGTGAAGGAAATAATTAATCGAATCATTGTAATTTTGCTTAAGATGATATTTATAGCCATTATAAATCTAATTCCATCAATATTAATGAAAACCTCGGCTATGAATTATTAATAGCATCTAGATCAGCATGAATGGCAAGGGTTAGTCGGCGTAACAACGTGTTTGTCGAACAGCTTTGGAAGAGCGTCAAACACGAAGAACGAAAAATTATATCCATACGCCTACGGCAGCGTAAATGATGCAGAACGAGGTTTAGAGAGATATTTCATGTTCTACAATCAAAATAGATCTCACACCGACTTGACGACAAAACACCAGATGGATTCTACTTCGATAACCTGCCTGCAATACAAAGATCAGCGTTGGCGTTAATCGCAAGATTTCCAGTTTTAAGAAATGAGAAAAAATGAAAGATGCGTTTAAGAAACAGCTAGTGATCTTTGACTTCACTCACGATCTTTGCTACTTTTCGGCGCAAATTCGGAATATTCTATCCAGAACCCCCTATAAAACCCAGAGGTATGAAATGCATGAAGAAACAGTGATGCATAATTTAAAAGCCAAAGGTCTGAAAAAAGGCTCCGTATCCAAATGGGCTGCGGTGACGATCGGTCTAGCAGCAACCGCCCCGGCTTATTCTTTGACCGGAGCACTTGGTTATGGCGCAGCTGGAAGCGGCTATCAATTACCGATTGTATTCATACTTTCGGTAATTCCAATGTTTTTTGTTGCCTTATCTTACAAACACTTAACTACTTCTGCTCCAGATTCCGGCACTATTTTTACTTGGGGTACAAAAGCCATAGGACCGAGGTTCGGTTGGTTTGGCGGCTGGGCGCTCTTACTAGCAAGTGTTTTGGCAGGCGTTGCCGCCACTCAAATTATGGTAAATGCGGCGGCTTTTATTTTTGATCTGAATGATATCCCCAAGTGGTTTCATATTGGAGTAGCGGGTCTTTTCATTTTCAGCACAACTTATCTCACCGCGCTTGGCGCTAAAGAATCTTCTCGCACCACCATGATTCTGACAATCGCTCAATACAGCATTCTTATCGCGCTTGCGGTATTCCTATTATTACGCGTCATGCAAGGAGCCGCTGTCAGTACCGCTGAGACATTTTCGCTAGAGTGGTTTAATCCATTTGCAATTACTTCATTTACTGCCTTTCTGGATGGTTTTCTTATTGCACTCTTTATATTCTGGGGTTTTGATGCATCCTTGGCAATGTCGGAAGAAACGGAAGGTAGCGCAGAACAAGCTGGAAAAAGCGGTATTATTTCAATGATCATTACAGTTATTACTTATGTTGTCTTTTCCACTACAGCACTGGCTTATGCCGGTATAGATCCCAATCATCAATCGAGCCTGACGTCTAAGGACAACATCGATTCCAGCATAACCGCCCTTGCCACTGATATCATCGGCACCAAGGGCGCGTTGGTTGCTGCATTGGTCATCGGAGTTTCTGCTTTCTCCGCTACTATGTCTACGATTATGCCTGCCGCGCGTGCTGCCTTAGCAATGGCGACTTATCGGGCAATTCCACAAAGATTTTCTTCTGTTAACGAAGTAACACAGACTCCAAAATTTGCGACTTGGTCTATCGGCTTAATGACACTGATCATCTACAGCACGCTTAGCCTAATTAGTGAATCGATTATTAAAGACACGATTCATAGTGTCAGTATTGCAATCTGCACTTATTACTCCGTTGCAGCATTATCCTGTGCGTTATATTTCCATCGCACGGCCTTTAATCACTGGCGCACAACTGTATCACAAGTATTGCTGCCAACTATGGCCGCTATTGTGCTAATTGCAGTAGGAATTCTTCAAGCCTGGAATATGATGGATCCGAATTATGGATCAGGCGGATCAATTGCTGGTATGGGTGCGGTATTCCTGATCGGAGTTGTTGCATTGTTCTTAGGAATTCCTTTGATGATGTGGTGGAACTTTCGGGATCCTAGATTTTTTCGTGGTGAAACATTACCACTTGAAAGAGCACATATGGTGCCCGACAGCAATAGTCACAACACAAACTATACTGCCACTCGTCACATCAAAGATGACAATTCTGCACGTCCAACTGAAGAACAAACCGACTTACCGATCAAGGATGAAAAAAATCCGTGAGTTATAAATTGCAACATTGATGATTAACTTCAGTAATAAATGCTACAACATGCAACAAGAATGACTATTTTTCTAGATTGGCTTATCTTTCTCTAATGGAAACCCAGCATCACGCAATGCTTTAATTCCACCAACCAACGACAATACATTTTTGTAACCCATTAGCTGCAGCGTATCGGCCACCAAAACTGACCGATAACCTCCACCGCAATACAGTATAATCGACGCATTTTTATCTGGTATTGCTGTTTCAATGTCACGCTCGATAATACCTTTTCCAAGATGACGAGCTCCAGCTGCGTGATCTATCAAAAACTCATGATCTTCCCGCACATCAATGAAGTGGAATTGCATTCCTTGTGCTAGCCTGGCTTGCGCATCCGCTACTGTACATTCTTTTATACGTTTCCTTACTTGCTCTACTAATTTCAGGAATCCTTGATTATGCTGCATTATTTCCCTCTTGCATATTATATCAAAGACCACATGTCTTGCTGCACAGCCAAGATAAATATAACAAAGTTTTTATTTTTCACCTGATGCCCTAGTTATCATGCAAAAACTGAATAGGCACAAATAAAAAACCGGTACACCGGCTGTCTTCCGACAGTGGTGTACCGGTGTATTGATGCTATACCAGCTTATAGCTTGGTAAAGACTGGAATTACCGCACCAGCAATACTGTTAATGTAACGAT
>NZ_JALHQJ010000027.1 GCF_022842015.1 Nitrosomonas sp.
TTGCAGAAAATTCTCACAAAATTGCACAAAGAATGAACATTCCGGATAAAAAAACAGATCTGGAAGATAACCGAAATGCTCGCAGCTTTTTAAAAACGAGAATTCAGACTGAAAGTGCCTGGTTTTTCAACGGCCTGTTAGATATTTCTATGGCCACGATTCCGCGATGCCTGGAACCAACCTCCTTATCAAATATCTTTTGTAACTGCTTAGAAGCTTTTCGGACATTGCTCTCGATCTTATCAAGGGTTGTTACGCGCTTACATTCAACCCATATTTTCTTTTCTGCAATCTGGATTCCAGTATCTGATCCTGTGTCAAGAATGGCTTCCATTCCTTTCTCAGGACGGTTTGTCTTTGCGGCAACGATAGCTTCAAAAAGAAAATTTCTGGCGCGTGTTGATTCCGGTGTTTCATCTGCCGCATAGATGGGTCCATTTACTCCATCTTGCAATTTGTCGACGATAGATACAATTCGGTTAGGTGCCACATCCCGAAAGGCTTTGTGAATATTCACGAAATCATAGACTTCAAACACTGAATTGAGGAAATCTGGGCCTTTCTGCCTCCATTCTTCAATGGATGCAGTTCTGTATGCATCCTTCCAGTAACGAATGATCCTTTCGTAATGAGATATTCTTCCTGGATTCAGTTTTATGCCGAGATCATCCATCCATTGAACTGCAGCCGAATACTGCTTAAAAATGGCTTCGTTAGACTCAGTAGATATAGCCATACAATATGCAACTATACTTGTATAGTGGAATGCGTTGTGCGATAAGTATCCGGTTTCAACTATCCTGGTTTTCCGTCCACCCGTTGCCGCCAATAAATCGGCGCGTACTTGGCAGTCCAAAGCCCAAAACAGGCCAACCAGACAAGCGCGGCCAAGACATAGAGTATCGGTGCGATCATCGGCACGACTTCACTCAGAATTCTTATCACAGCGGTTGCTTGAAAGCCTAAAAAAAGCACCCAGGTTAATCGATCCAGCTCCAACGGACGTCCCGAATGTCCGATGGTGACGCGCGAGGCCATCGCCAGGATCATGCTGGCAAAAAAGCCAATGCCCAGTGCATGCAATGGCGCAAGGCCAAGTACCATGTTGCCGGACAGCATATATGTCAAGCTTTGCACCCCATACAACAGCATGGACACACCCAGCCAGGCGAAGGAGAAATGCAGCACCGCCAACAAACTCACGCTAAAGCTGCGCAGAAATCCCCAACGGTAAGACAAATAGAGTGCGCAAGCGGCCAGCGGGAAGTCAGCGATCCATAGGTAGGCGGATAATTCCAACCATTGCAGGCTGCCGTGTGCTGCAATACAGGCGAGCATCAGCCACAGCATCCAGTACGGACGAACCATTTCATAATTATCCAGCACGCGGCTGGAGAAAAAAGGAATCATACGGTGCGAAACGGTCAGCACGATCGGCAGCAGGAAGAACCAGATTCCGGCGTGACGCGAAAAATTAAGCACAACCGGATTTTCGGTCACTAGCCAGACTAGATACGCCGCCACGCCCAGCCAGCCCATCAGCAGCGCGATGCTGGCTACACTGGCATGACGTTTGTCCTGTGCAGTTGTCGTCAGCAGAATGCGAAACAACACATAAATTGCAATGCCCCAGCCGACCAACATCAATTCGACACCGGCGATACTGATCACTTTGTGCGTCAACAAACCGACATAAAATAGCACCACGCCTGCCGCCATTAACACACACGTAGCGACATATTCGTGCGGCTTTACTTTGTCGCCGTTCATCCAACTGGGGTAGGTGGTAAACAGAAAACCAAAAATAAAGAAGGGGAAAAAACCATAGACCATCAGAAATGCATGCGCCCAGGTCGGCGCAATACTCCAGTGGGTCATTGATCCGGCGATGCCATAACGACCGGTCAGGTCAAATACCCACCACAACACGGTCAGAACGCCTTGCGATGCGCCCGCTAAAAACAAGCTGCGATGCGGCGCAGCGGATAGATGGTCGCGGATAGCCAATAGTCTATTCATTTGGGTTCCTTGTAAAATGATTTTCCTTTCAGGGTTCTAACTATCTCTTTCATTATCCTACGCAATTATTTCTCTTCAATGCGGTTATTTGCTATCATGCGTGTTCTGCGTTGCTACGAATTGCCTCATGCTTAACATTGATCTGCATTGTCATTCCAACATTTCTGATGGCGTTTTACCACCGGCTCAACTGGTTGAGCGCGCCGCTATGCGCGGCGTTGAAATACTGGCGTTAACCGATCACGACGACATCTCTGGACTGGCAGAAGCACGGCAGATGGCCGAATCGAAAAGTATAACATTTATAGATGGTGTGGAAATCTCCGTGAGCTGGCGCGGCCGCACCTTGCATATTATCGGATTGAACATTGATCCGACCTATGCACCGCTGATCGAAGGTTTGGCAGTCATACGCGCGGGGCGCGCGCAACGCGCCGAAAATATCGCTCTTGAGCTGGAAAAAATCGGCATTCAAGGTAGCCTGGAAGGCGCTTATGCGCATGTTGGCGAGCGGCGCTTGATCGGGCGTACGCATTTTGCTCGCTTTTTAGTTCAGCAGGGTTATGCCAAGGACGTAAAATCCGTGTTTAAGAAATATCTGGTGAAAGGCAAGCCAGGCTATACCTCCCACGAATGGGCCTCGCTCAGCGATGCTGTGAGCTGGATTCGCAATAGTGGTGGTCATGCGGTGATCGCACACCCAGCGCGTTATGGTTTAGGTAAGAATGTCTTGAATGATCTGCTTGATGAGTT
This sequence comes from Nitrosomonas sp., assembly GCF_022842015.1. Taxonomy (GTDB): domain Bacteria; phylum Pseudomonadota; class Gammaproteobacteria; order Burkholderiales; family Nitrosomonadaceae; genus Nitrosomonas. Next base: position 2,773 of record NZ_JALHQJ010000027.1, read on the forward strand.
CTGCGCGCTGGGCGGATCCGGCCTTGAAGTAGTCACGTCAAGCCACACACCCGAGCAAATGCGACATTTTGCACACCACGCACAAAATAGAAATCTGCTGGCTTCGTGCGGCTCCGATTTTCATGGTCCTGGTGAGAGCTATTTTGATTTGGGGCAGTTACCGGAATTTCCACACGGCTGTACGCCCGTCTGGCACCATTGGAAAAACAACATCGCAGCCGAACTCACTAATTAGCACATTGACTACTTAACTTAACCTAATCCTGATATCTTTTTACTGTGGCTCAATTCTTTTCAATTCACGCGGATACACCGCATGCACGTCTGATCAAGCAAGCCGTTGCTATTGTCCAAAAGGGCGGAATTATTGTATACCCCACGGATTCCTGTTATGCCTTGGGCTGCCATCTGGGCGACAAAGACGCGATGACACGCATCCGCACCATTCGGCAAGTAGATGAACGCCATCATTTCACGCTGGTGTGCCGCAATCTGACGGAAATTTCCGCCTACGCCAAAGTGGATAATAGCCAGTATCGATTGCTTAAAGCCACTACACCGGGCAGTTACACGTTTATTTTACAGGCAACCCGGGAAGTACCAAGGCGCATGCAGCATCCGAAACGCAACACCATCGGCTTACGCATTCCCGATCATCCGGTGGTACTGGCATTATTGGAGGAACTCGGCGAACCGCTGCTAAGCTCAACGCTAATTCTGCCAGGAGACGAATATCCGCTGAATGATGCCGAAGAAATCCGCGAACGACTGGAACATCAAGTTGAATTAGTTATGGATGCTGGTTCATGCGGCATAGACATGACCACGGTGATTGATTTAACCACTGATGTGCCTGCATTGGTACGTCAGGGAAGAGGTTGTCTTGATCCATTTGGAATCGAACATGGATGAAATTATCCGTGGTATTGCCATTTATGCGCTTCCCGTTATTTTTGCCATCACCCTGCATGAAGCCGCACATGGTTATATCGCCAAGCATTTCGGCGACTTTACCGCATACAACGAAGGGCGTATCAGTCTCAACCCAGTACGGCATATCGATCTTGTGGGCACGATACTGGTTCCTTTATCATTATTCATTCTAAGTAAATTAACCATCGGTGCGGGTTTTTTATTTGGCTGGGCCAAACCGGTGCCGGTTAATTTTTCCAACTTGCGCCAACCCAAACGCGATATGCTCTGGGTAGCCGCTGCGGGGCCCGGCGCCAATTTACTGATGGCGTTTTTCTGGGCCTTGATGATCAAACTGGCCATTATTTCGCCTGACAGTAGTTTTGCAAAACCGCTGGCGCTGATGGGAATTGCAGGAATTGAAATCAATGTTATCCTGATGGTACTCAATCTGTTGCCGCTACCGCCTTTGGATGGAGGTCGAATGGCAGTGAGCTTGTTGCCGCATCAATTGGCTTACCAGTTTTCCCGGATTGAACCTTATGGCTTTATGATACTGCTGGTATTGTTATTCAGTGGTGCGCTGGGCGCGGTGATTGGCCCCGTGATTACATGGGCTAAAATCATGATCGTATCAATTTTCGGATTATATATTTAATAACGTTTTACATTTGGAAAATCAACATGTTTGCTGATCGCGTTTTATCAGGCATGCGCCCCACCGGTAGCCTGCACTTGGGACATTATCATGGAGTTTTGAAAAATTGGGTAAAGCTGCAGCGGCAGCACGAATGTTTGTTCTTCGTTGCCGATTGGCATGCCTTGACGACCCATTATGATTCACCTGAAATCATCGAACAGAATGTCTGGGATATGGTAGTTGACTGGCTGGCTGCGGGTGTTGATCCATCGCAGGCGATATTATTCATTCAATCCAAGGTTCCTGCTCACGCCGAACTGTATTTACTGCTGTCGATGATGACACCGCTGGGCTGGCTGGAACGCGTGCCCACCTATAAAGATCAACAGGAAAAACTATCTGAGAAAGACCTCAGCACCTTTGGCTTTCTGGGCTACCCGTTACTGCAAAGCGCGGATATTCTGATTTATCGTGCCAATCTGGTTCCCGTCGGAGAAGATCAAGCACCGCATTTGGAATTTACGCGCGAAATTTCCCGACGTTTTAATCACATCTACGGCAAAGAACTCGGCTTTGAAGAAAAAGCGGAGCAGGCCGTTAAGAAACTGGGCTCGAAAAAATCCAAGCTGTATACTGAGTTGCGTACGCTATATCAGGAACAGGGCGATGAGTACGCGCTGGAAAAAGCCAAGTCATTACTGAACGAGCAGCAGAATCTAAGTCTGGGTGATCGTGAACGGCTATATGGCTACCTGGAAGGCGGCGGCAAAATGATTCTATCCGAACCGGAAACATTGCTGACTGAAGCTCCCAGAATGCCGGGACTGGATGGTCAGAAAATGTCCAAATCCTATAACAACACCATCAGTCTGCGCGAAGATCCGGAAAACATTCGCAAGAAAATTCGTACCATGCCAACCGATCCGGCACGGGTACGGCGCAGCGATCCGGGTGATCCGGCTAAATGCCCGGTGTGGCAATTCCATCTTGTTTATTCCGATGACGCCACACGCGAATGGGTACAACAGGGTTGCAAAAATGCGGGAATTGGTTGCCTAGATTGCAAAACACCTGTGATCGACAAGATTCTAGCTGAACAGGAGCCGATGTTAGAACGTATCAAAAAATACGAAGAAGACCCGACTCTGGTACGCAACATCATTGCAGACGGTTGTGAAAAGGCCAACAAGCTGGCGGAAGAAACTATGCGCGATGTCCGTGCAGCGATGGGACTCAGTTATTCATAAATTTACGGCGCACAGACGAGACTGATCTTATTGTTCAATGAACGACAATTCAGTAATCGAAACCAATGAAACACAACCGGTCGCCAGAATCTGTGGCGAACCGTTGCTGGAAATTCCACAGGATTTGTATATCCCGCCCGATGCATTGGAAGTCTTCCTGGACACCTTTCAAGGCCCGCTGGACTTACTGCTGTATCTGATTCGCAAGCATAATCTGAATATTCTGGACATTCCGGTGGCGGAGTTAACGCAGCAATATATGACTTATGTTGAAATGATGCGCGTGGACCAACTGGAACTGGCAGCCGAATATCTCCTGATGACCGCATTGCTGATTGAAATCAAGTCACGCATGCTGCTACCTAATCCCAAAATAGAAACGGAAGAAGAACATGATCCGCGCGCTGAACTGGTGCGGCGTTTGCTTGAATACGAGCAAATGAAACATGCTGCAACCCGAATAAATGAACTGCCACAAGCCGGGCGCGACTTCGGCGTAATTCAGATATGGGTTGAACAACAAGCTGCGGTACAGTTACCCAATATCGACATGGATGATTTACGGAATGCCTGGATGGCTATTCTAACGCGCGCCAAAATCAATCGTCACCATCAAATTAAACGTGAAACGCTTTCGGTCAGGGCTTATATGACCCAAGTGCTGCGTGACCTGCGTGGACGTGATCTGGTAGAATTTTACGATTTATTCGCTCCCACGGCCACGGTTGCAGAAGTCGTTGTCACCTTCCTGGCTGTTTTGGAATTGGTCAAGGAATTGTTGCTGGAAATTTCTCAATCGCTTGATTCCGGGATTATTTATGTCCGCTCCATTGACGCAGCTCAATCAGCTTGATACATCGGATACACTGAGTCCTGAAAAAACCCAGCGAATTCTGGAAGCTGCCTTACTGACAACTTCAGAGCCTCTGCCCATCAACGAATTGCGTAAATTATTCAACCTGGAATTAAGCGCCACCGTATTATCGAAATTACTGGAAGAAATTCGCGAGAAATGGCGTGATAGTGGCGTGGAGCTGGTCTCTGTCGCCAGCGGTTGGCGCTTTCAAACCAAAGCGGACATACAACCGTATCTGGAGCGTTTGACGCCGCCCAAAGCACCGCGCTATTCACGCGCAGTTCTGGAAACGCTCGCCATCATCGCCTACCGTCAGCCGGTAACTCGCGGTGATATCGAAGAAATTCGTGGCGTTAGCGTTTCCGGATCGGTGCTTAAGGCACTCACAACACGCGGTTGGATCGAATCAATCGGACACCGTAACGTGCCTGGGAAACCCGCGCTGTTTGCTACCACACAACACTTCCTTAACGATCTGAATCTGCGTTCGCTGGAAGAACTTCCGCCACTGGAAGAGATGAAATCCTTAATTGATTCCAACGATAAAAACCCAGACTTGCCTTTTGAAGTTCCCGAGGAACACAACTAGTTCAGTCAAGAATGATTTAGCCTTACTCTAATTTCAATCAACTCAGACAGAAATACTGTTTGCTGCCTTAAAACTATGGATTGAGTTGCTGCTGTACCTGAGAATTGCGTTCACTTAGCGCCTTAAATCCTTCGCCCTGATGCACCGTCAGTTGAGTAAATGGAATAACCCAGCCTTCCCGGTTACAAACTTCAACACAAGTTTTCTGAATCAGACGATTAATCGTAAAATACGAATTGGCTGCCTCACCTTTGCAGTTGACAACAATCAGATAATCCAGGGAGTTCGTATTGGCTTCCTTAAATTCGACCAGCAAGCTGACAACCTTGTCGCCAAATTCCGCTTGCGCAAGCGCATGCTCCAGCGCCTCGCGCAAACGAGTCGGCACTGTATCCAAACACTGCGCCTGATGCTGATAATCAATGCCGAATGTAACGACCACAACAAATCCCTGCCGAGATAGATTGAGCAGGCCCAGACGGAAAAACTCAGCAGCAGGAAATTGCACCAGACTACCCTTCATCTGCAATTGCACCAGCTCCAAGGTTTGCTCTAATACTTCGCCGAAACGGCCGTCCGGCAACATTACGAATTCGCCTGGACGACAGGGAAACCAAGGCTCCTCAATGTCCGGACGCGACACCATATCGTCCAACACGCCTAATGGCAACCGGACGATTCCTTTTAGATCAGGATTGCGCAGTAACGAATGTACATTGATCGATCTAACCTGCATCGGCAAGCCATTATAGATTACTCTTTCACCAACTCTAACCGGCCCGATATCCAGCAATAACCTAGCCTCATTGATATAGCGCGGCAGAATATGCCGGAGGCTCAGCGCAACCGCGATTAATAAAATAATTGCCAATGTCAGCAGCAAAAAATCATTGGTCAGATAAAATGTAATCAGGATTGCCAGTATCACTAGTAATCCGCTCAAAATGCGATAAGCGTATTCCGCTAATCGCACATGCATACTGTTGCGGTTACTGGGAGAAACCAGTTTTTTCTGATATAGCCACAGTAACCCGCGCATCAGCAGCCAGGCACTAAGCGCGGCCAAGATGGCGATTGTCAGCGTAAACCCACGACCCTGCACAAAGTCAATTACCCCGGTTTTTAGACCCTGCCACCAATCTTTATTGCTATCTTCCAGACTGCTCAGCTGAAAGCGGGCAATTTCGAGATCTTGCTCATTATCGACTTGTCGCTGCAACCATTTTTTGGTAACAGATTCAAACTTTTCTTTAGTCGCCTCAGCCATGGCATTTGGTTTGAACTGCTCCATTGAGTTTAGCGCCAACTCGATTAAAGCACCTTGCTCCTGCAATAGACTGATGTCGCTACGCAGCTTTTCAATTTTTCGTGGCTTCTCGGTTAAATCTTTAAGCGCATCAATGATCGGTTTAGTCGCCAAAATCAGCTCTTCTTTCCAATCAAACGGCTGCATTGGTGCATCCGAAAATGGATCCAGATCTAGGCCGCCAATAATAATCTGCTCAAATGACTGGTTCAACTGCTTGATAACTGTTTTGAGTTCATCAATCCGCTGCTTCAAATCCTTCTGCTCATCTTCTTGGTTAGCTTGAGCCAGTTGCTGTTTCAATGCTGCCAGTTGCTTGCGTTTTTCTTGTAGGGATTGGCTAATATCAGCCAATTGATCTGCGGGTTCTTTGCGACGGACTTCATTATTAGCGATTGAATTACTAACAGCTGAGCCATTTATTTGAGGTTTAACCTGCGGTATAGCTTGCGCATGTAGCGCTGTCCCGGGCAAACCGAAGCTCAACAGCAGTATTATTGGAAATATACGAGAAATAAAAAAATAGAAAATAAAAATAAGCAAAACCTCTCTTGATTAGCTAATTGATTTAAAACAATTTAAAAGGACCTCTAATAATTCAATTTTGAAAAACTGGTGCTGATAATTTTCAATGACTTACATTTATCAATTTTATGAAAAAACCATTTCTAGAGGTTCCCTTAAATTGATACTGATGCCTGGCTTGCTTCTCGCAAGATGTCCGCCTTGAAATTCATTATAACGTTGCAGAGTATCAGGAGCAAACGGCGTACAGCGAACAAGTCACACTGATGTGTGCTGTCTAAATGGAGTCCATTGGTTTAAGCAGCGAGTAGATTTGCATTACTCAATAGCAAACAAAAAGAGTTTATTAAATATGTATTAAGCAAGTATATTGAAACTGGTGTGGAATAACTTGATCAGGAAAAACTACCAATATTGCTGACCAATAAATATCACTCATTAGAAGATGCAAAAGACATTTTAGTGTGACACCGCCAATATCTGTTCGTTGTTTAATAAACAACCCTGTGGCAAGGTCACGGGGAATCGCAAGTTGCTTATTTCTGTCTCCATTGCCCGCTAATTTGAATCCAGGTTCCAGCCGGAACTTTCTGGATAATTTCCTCAGCGTAAACTTTCCCTACCTGATTAGCGTCAATGCCTTGTGCAGCAGCTTTTTCCTGGTAAATTGCTCTGCGCTTGGCATTTATCGCATCGGCCTCTGCCTGGGCACTAGGCTCCCTGGCGATGACATAGCCAGTACTGCTTTCACCAATTGCACCTGAGGCGCGCAGATTTTCCAAATTGTCGGCCCATGCCGGAATTGCATAGAGTATTAACGCCAAAAGAATGATCCCAGAAATTCTTGGTAAAGGTTTTTTTGAAATACGCAGCATAATGTTTTCTCCTTTCTCGTTTGCTATTAGAAGATGTCGGGATTGGCGGCTATGTCTTTTTTGGCTTCTTCTTCAAGCTTTACCCGGATATCAGCATCCAGCTTGATATTTAGGTTTATCGTGATCGGTTCCTTGGGGGTTTCCACTTTGACCGTCGGGGCACAAGATGCTATTACCAAACAGTAAAAAATCAAGATTACTGGAATAATTATAGCGTTTGTCATTCGTTCAATTCTACACATGATCGCACTCCTCTTCTCCGATAATGAGCATTACAGCGCTCTGTGTCTGCAATTTAGCGCAACCTAACTTAATGCAATCTGAATGAGCCACGCAAAATTTCATGGGATAAACTATAGCCATAATTAATCTTTTCCAGGATTTTGTCTATATCTGTTTCAAGCCGAATGTTCAAACGAAAATCCTGCCCCTCCATAACCTTAGGATTATTCCCTAATAAAGAAAGCTTGGCTACCAAATCATCTGCAACCGATTTGTCGAGATTCAGTGATAGCTCAGTGTAATGGAAGTCCTGCATAGCTTGCAGTAATAAATTCATTTCTTCTCCGGCGGAAGCAAGCAATTGTGAAGCTTTTTGGGATTGAAAATGTAGGATTCCTGGTGCCTTGGCAGCAAGATGGCCATTTTTTATCGTTAATTGATCATCTTCTATTGTCAGTGGGATCTGACCATCAAGATGTCCGCTTCCCGCAAGTCCATCGACTTTGATCAGGTTGAAAAATGATTCCAGATCGATATTACTGATACGTATCAGCATATCGGAGTGTTTGGCCGTGGGATCAATGATCACGGGTGCCACCGATACCTTGCCATTCATCATGGAGAATTGTGCTTTCTCAAGCGCAACTTGGGGGGGAACTGTATCCAGAATATGATAGGAAATCAATAAATTTTCCAATGGAATTCCGAAGTCAATCTGTCCTACCGTAATTTTTTGCCCTGGCAAACTGCTTGGGGTTAGCAAATTATCCAAATTTAGCATGATATTCAGATTTTTTATTTTTGTAGTTTCACGCGCAAACGAAATATTGCGCATCTCAAATGTTCCGCGACTACTGTGCACACCTGTTGTGGACCATTTTAATTGAGCAATTGCACTGACTTGTCCGCTGACGTTATCCAACTGTGCTAGCACGGGGAAAAGCGCACTGGGTTGCAAACTGCCAGGTAAAAAGTTTAACGGAATAACCTCCGCCTTGAGCATTCCGTTACCACCCTTCAACACATGCGTGCCTTTGATTTTTAAAAACTGCGAACTAGAAACGCCGCCAGTAATTCCTAGCGCATACTCTGCCGATTCTCCCTGTTTGGCTTTGTTTCTGATGTCGCCGGTAATGGATAGCGTTGTAAATAGAGGCTCTGGAGCCAGATGCTGTAGTTGGCCGATGGTAAAATCAGCGGCATTAACAATTTCACTATCATTCAAATATAAAGTGGCTGAGATATCCTTAAACTGTATCTGAGATTGCGGCAGATTAAAGGAGGCTTTACTAATAGCCAACTGTCCTTGATAGTTTCCGTCGACATCCATTTTTCCCGTTGCAGTTATTTTTCCTGGGTGAATGTTTACCTCAATTTCAGGTGACACATCGCGTATAGCCAGCAAGGTCAGGTTGGCGGGTATCACGGTAATATCGTGTTTAAGTATCATGCCTTGATGGCTTTTTGTTAGTTCCAAATCGGCCAGAGGAATTGAGAAGCCAGGAGGAGTCCGGAGACGCAGGGGATATTCGGTATCGATCTTTCCCAATGAGATCTGCCCAGTATTACGTAATCCGATGTGCCAATTGTCCGGACTGAACTGAATTTGCATCGGCAAAGCAGCCGATAACTGCTGAATTTTTACAGGCCCAGCCATCAGTTTTCCTCCATCAATACCTAGATCAAGTTCTCCATTCCAGGAATCCGCTAGTCCGCGAATGCTTCCTTTTACAGTAATGTGATCAATGGTTGCATCGCGCAATGCCAATGCAGCCGGGCTCTCACCTATTTGCTCCGGCACTGGTTTTTCTAACTTCTTTTCCGATAGCTGAATACCCGATAACGTGAATTCAGTCTGGAGATGCTGCAACTGCAACGCTGCAACTGTAAAAGCGGTTTCACCTGAGAAACTCGAGATCTTAGCTTCGGAGATGTTCAGCATGCCATCCGAAATAGCAAGCTTGCCTTGTATATTCCCCTGCATATCCAGGGTTGCGACCAGCTCACCCTTGGCTTGAGCAAGCAAGCCGGAGATCATGGTGCTGAAATGTATCAACTGAGTACCTGGATGGTCTTGCGCGATGCTGCCTGACAAAGCAATCGTCACATCGCCCGCCGCAGAATGCAGGCGAATTGCCGAATCCTTCAGTGAAAGTGCGGGTAGCCACGGTATGCTGATAGTCTTACCGGGTGCCGTAGTCATGAGCTGCATGGAGTCCAACGAAGAACGTTCCGCGCTCAAATCGAGTGTCACTTGCAGACCGTTAATTTCAACCGATACCGATTTTCCGGAGAGCAGATCACTGAATTGCCAAGTCACCAGAATTTTATCCACATGCAATTCGTTTTTGTTACCTGCTGTCAGGCCATGCAAGCGGAATGTGTTGAGAGAAATATCAAGAAGCGCAACAGATTGCAACGGAAAACCTTGCTTGCGCAACTGATCGTCGATGAGCATTTCCAACAGGGGATTACGCAATGCATAAAGTCCCATCCCAGCAAAAATGATGAGACTTAATAGAACCAGTAATCCAGTTTTTAATGGTTTTACCATTGAGTTTATCGAAGCTGTTTGTAATAGTTCATTTTATTTCTAGACAGGCTTATGAATTTAAAGTAGGTCTAAACTTAACAATTCAAATCTTACAGAGTAGAGATTATCACGCCGGCATTTAAAACAAAATTCGGTTTCTTTAAACGGAAATAAATGGCACTATTAAACTCAAGTACCTCACTTGGTAGTTTCTCTTATAATTTAGCACTGCTGAGCAGCAAGATAATTAAGAATTGGTCATGCGGCATTTACAGGACTATTAGGTGAATAATGTCTTTAGCAGCCAAGAAAAAGTCTCACCCGTCTCTAGTTATCGTGATCTTTGGACCGTCAGGATCGGGAAAATCGACGCTCATGGAACTGTTGATGCGATCGGGTAAGCAATACTCGCTGCACTTCAAGGGAAGCGATCGTCCACCTCGCCAGTTCGACGGCATCGAGATCCGTTGCGTCGATCGCATTGAATCCACAGAGTATGACTATATCTATCAATCATATAGCTTTCACTATGGAATTCAGCGATCGCAAATTGATGCGGCCATCGCAGAAAATCACCATCATTTCATAATCTGCAACAACCTTGAAGTAATTCGCGCGCTCAAACACGACTATCCGGATCGTGTGCGCGTGGTCTTTCTTGACTTCGATGCACCCAGTGAAGCGCTGCACGCAATTCAGGAAGCTCGAAAAATACATTACAACGAAATTAAGCTGAGATTGGCAAAAACAGAAGCCCTCTACAAGATTTTTTTACGGGAAAGAGAGCTTTTCGATGACGTGCTTTACAATCGTTATGGCAACAAACCCGAGACGTTGCGTTACAAGATCGAACAAATTCTTGAACACCTTGATGTGCCAATTACGGTACGTTCACCCATTGCTGTTAAGCGGCTCGACCAGCTCACCAGGGAAATTGACACTCGGCTATCGACCTATCTAAATGCTCATCCAGAAGAACCACTAAATAATGCATAGTCCCACATATGGGTACAAGAAAACAGGGTATCAGAAAATCAACAGCTTAAATTCCGGCCAATTCCATCTCCCTTGATTAGCCATAGATACTAATTCTAGGGGCTTTCCAGGGATAAATAACCACATACAAAACTTTCATAGGAAAGGCAGCGTGCCGTCACTCTATGCTGGAAAATGACTATATAGAGCTCTGTTCCATACTCTTTGTCAAAAACTAAACCGTAAAAGTGACTTGTTTTTTTCATCGTTTGTGAGTTTCATCACATTGACTTTTTAGAATCTTCATTATCCTAATGATCTAAGGATGCTCTGAATAAGTTGATTATATTTATGGTTCGACTGCTTTGCAGGAAACATAATCGGTGAGTCACCGTTCGTTTCACGCCTGTCGAGAAACTTAGCCAGAATTTCCCCAAAACACACGTAAAGAAATATTGTTATTGGAGAAAAGTCATGAATACAAAAAAGACCGATATGCGTTTGCTAGTATTGGCAGTGATGACGTTGTTCATTATTTCACCCATAGTGGCCAAAGAAAAGGCAACCGACCCAAAGAATAAAGCTTTTTATAGTCAGTTGTCCTGCAAAGCTTCAGCTCAAGCAGTTGCGGCGCTTGCAGCATCGCTCGAAAATAAAGGCATATCTCGATTGGACATTAACAGAACGATTATCGAAGCATTACAAGGTACCTCTCTCAGTCCCGATGGGCCACGCTGGGAATGCTGCAAAGCATGCGTAGAGAATGATCTTCCAAATGACTCTGCAGCCTGTCAATGTTGCGATGGATAAGGCAGCTTTCCAACTGCTAAAGCCACTCCCTCTGCTACTTACAAAACAACGAATAGACAACCTTGCGGCAAAACCACGGGGGAGTGGCGAGTTGAAAATTAACGGGGATCAAAAGTAGAATTTTCTTGTGATTTATAAACAGGAAATTCTGCAATGAAAAAAACGAATTCAGTGATAACCAGATCATGGCAATTCTTATGACAATGCGCTTGGCTGGGACTATCAATGTTATGTTCTTCACTGCCTTATCCAGAGTTCTTCTAATACTCCATGGCCTTGCCACGGAATTGTTTATTACCTGAATCAGGTTTTGATCGTATAGATTTCATTGCTGCACCCTAATGACCTTGCGGTCCATGCGATAACGGCTCTGCCACTCCATTCGAAAGTATAAAAACTCGATCCGCTGCGTTAATAACCGCTGGCTGATGCGAAACAGCAATAATGGTCAGACTCTTAGCCAGTCTCTGTAACGTCTCGCAGATAGTGCGTTCGCTTTCTGGGTCTAATGCACTGGTAGGTTCATCAAGAATTAGGAAAGACGGGCTATGCGCCAACGCTCGCGCAATCGCGACACGTTGCCGCTGTCCTCCGGAAAGTAAGCCGCCACGCTCACCGACAACCGTTTGCAACCCTTCCGGCAATGCGTTAACAAAATCCCAAGCGCCAGCCTGACGGAGCGCCTGCTCTGCGTCATCAACTGTCAATGTGGGTTCTCCAACCAGAATGTTATTCATGACAGTATCGTGCAATAAGATCGTATCTTGCGAGACATAGCCAATCATGTGACGCCATTGACGCAGATTAATATCATGCAAAGACGTATTGTCAATTAGAACTTCACCGGATTGTGGTTCGGTCAATCCACATAACAAATCCAGCAAAGTGCTTTTACCGGCACCAGATGGTCCCATAACCGCCGTAAATGAGTTGACTGGTATTTCAATATTCAAATCTTCGAAAATGGTTTTCTGTCCATAATGAAATTTCACATGCTGCAAGGCAATTCCTTTCTGCAGTGTAGGTTGTATTGTCCCGGTCGATCTTTCTGCCGCTGCACGTGCAGTTTCAGCTGCTTTGCGTAGTGCCCAGTAAGCACTCTCTTGCGCTGCGAGTTGCTGATGTCTGCGTTGTGTCTTATTCAATAATCCCAAAATGCGGGTCAGCAAAAACACCATCAACATCACTTCCGGTAGCGATAATTCCCACATCACCAGCGCAATGTACAAACCGCTAGCAGTCAATGCAGCAAGAATAGGTTCCTGCAATGCGGTCAGAGCTGCTCGATTCATGACCTCCTTACGCGTCGCTTTTTCCAGATGTTGCGTCTGTTCATGTAAAATGGCGTCGGCCACATTATCGCGCGCCATGGCTTTTAGCGATTTCACTGAGCTGAGTACATCGGACAAATACGTAAGCAGGTTGCGTAACAAATGGGTTTGTTTCGTGCCCGCCCGACGGGTTGCACTGACTAAGCGATTCAACGCAATCAATAAAAACAAACCGATGACTAATGAAGCCAGCGTCGCTTCCCATGAGATGAATAGCGCTACAATTGCATATACCATCACTTGAATGGCCAGTGCCAGAACGTTCACACTGTGCTCAAAGCCATTCGCAGCACGGTAGGCTTCGGTTGCAATTGAGTTTGCTAGAGATCCGACAGGTTGCCGCAAATAATACGCCCAGCGACTGGCTAACAAAGCTTCAATCAGATCCAATCGTAACGCTGTGGCGACATGCGCAACAGTGTAGCCTACTTGGCGATTCGCCAGCAACAGCACCAATCCCTTGAAAAACATGCCGCCGACGATAATGATCAGAATCGTATCCAACGTGGGTTCAATACCGATATCTTGCAGTGCTGTTTCCATGAATTGACCGATTCCGGAGCCTGATCCACCCGAATCGCCAACAGCTATCGATAACAAGGGCAACAATGCGGTTAGACTCAATCCTTCAGCGATACCCGCAATCAATAGTGCGAACAGAACAAATGCACTGCGCCGGGGAAAAACCATAATATACGTGAATAAAGTACGCATAAGCCGATTATGAGAAAGGATCAGAAAATAATGATTCGCTTACATAGATATCAGACATTCGGTACATCGCATAAAACTCCATCAATCAGTTGCTGGATGCGCTGCGCGCGATTGGCCAGACTTGTATCATGGGTGACGATGATCAGGCTGGCATTGATTTTACGATTCAACTCCAACATCAATTCAAATACATGCTCAGCTGTTTTCCGGTCAAGATTTCCTGTAGGTTCATCAGCCAGAATACAAGCTGGCTGCGTAACCAAGGCACGCGCAACAGCGGCACGTTGGCGCTCACCGCCGGATAATTCACCGGGTGTATGTGTCAAGCGATGACTCAAACCGACCAGCTGTAACATTTCAGCTGCGCGATCATAGGCTTCCTGACTCGGCAAGCGACGAATCAGCAGTGGCATCGCCACATTCTCCAAGGCACTGAACTCCATCAGCAAATGATGAAATTGATAGACAAAACCAAGCGAGCCGTTGCGTAACCGGCATCGTTCCTCTTCGTTAATCCGGGCGATATCTTGTCCGAGAATCTGAATGCTCCCGCTGGTCGGCGCATCCAACCCGCCAAGCACATGCAGCAAAGTGCTTTTACCAGATCCTGACGCACCGACAATCGCCAGCATTTCTCCTTTGACCAAATCCAGATTAACCCCTTTTAATACCGGAACGGCTAATTCTCCTTGCGAAAACTGCTTGACCAGATTGCGGCAGGAAAGAACTACATCATTCATAGCGCAATGCCTCCGCCGGGTTCACTTTGGATGCGCGATAACTGGGGTAAATCGTTGCCAGCAAACTGAGAACGAATGAGGTTACGGCGACGGTTGTTATATCCGTCATCTGCGGATCAGTTGGAATCGTACTGATGTAGTAAATTTCCCGCGACAGGAATTGAACATTAAACAAACCTTCAATAAATGCGACCACTTCGCCCACATTATAAGCTAACAGCATACCACCGGCCACACCCAGGACAGTACCAAAGACCCCAATAAATGTTCCCTGGACGATAAATATCTTCATAATGCTGCGTGGGCTTGCGCCGAGTGTGCGTAAGATCGCGATATCAGATTCTTTATCAGTCACCGCCATCACTAATGTGGAAACAATATTGAACGCTGCGACCGCGATGATTAATGCCAGAATTAACGACAACATGCGCTTTTCAATTTGGATCGCGCGGAAATAATTGGCATGCTGTCTGGTCCAGTCGCTGATATAGCTATCAATCGTCAACATCGCAGGTAACTCTTGTACCACTTGGGGTGCTTGAAACAAATCCTTCAGTTTCAAACGCACGCCGGATACCTCATCGTTCTCCATACGGTACAGTTTTTGCGCATCGAACATGTGAATCAAAACTAATCCGGAATCATATTCAAAATGCCCTACCTCAAAGATTCCAACCACAGTAAATTGTTTTAAGCGCGGCAGAATACCCGCAGGCGTGACTTGCCCTTGTGGTGAGATCAGCACAATTTTATCGCCGATGAAGGTGCCCATCGTACGCGCCAATTCCATACCGATCACGATGCCGAATTCCCCCGGCACTAGATGACTCAACTCACCACTTACCATTGTTTTGGAAAAATCAGCCACATGATCCTCCATTGCTGGCAATATGCCGCGCACTAGAACACCCTGCACTACTTGATTATGTGACAGCATGCCTTGCGCACTGACATAGGGTGCAGCGGCTTCCACTGCTGGATGCTTGGCTGCTTCTTCTGCCGTTTGCTGCCAATGACTCAAGTTACCTTGAAAACTACCAATCTGGACATGCGAAGCAACACCCAAAATTCGTGAACGCACTTCTTTCTGGAAACCGTTCATTACCGACATTACGGTAATCAACGCCGTCATCCCCAGCGTGATACCCATCAGGGAAATTAAAGAAATAAATGAAATGAAATGATTGCGTTTTTTGGCGCGCGTATAGCGCAAGCCAATGAAAAGTTCATAGGGAGACACGAATAATAGTACCCGTTATAAGTTTAACCACGAAGTTTGCCACATTTACATGCAGCTTAACAAAATAATCAGGGTTTGTGATTAGGATTTATACTGCAAGAATTCGTCAAAAGCTGCCACGTGCCTCATTGACCATCTCAGTGAGCTTTGCAATATCCAGCACATGCAAATCATGCCCTTGACGCAATATCAGTTTACTTCTGATTAACATGTTCAGTTCGCGTGATACGGCTTCCCGGTGCGTGCTAACCAGATTAGCGATTTCGGTTTGAGTCGGTGCCGGAGAAATAACCGCAACATTTGCAGAGACCTTGTGATTTCTTGCCAAGCGCAACAATTCTACCTGTATACGGTTACGTACCGCCAACGTACTATAGTCATAGACACGTTCGGTCAGGCGACGCACTTGCCCGGTTAGGCGTTTTAGAATGATCTCTGCGATCTGGCGATTGCCATAAACCAGATCCTGGAAATCGGATGCAGGCATTGATGCCAACAATACACTGCCCCTCGCAATTGCGGTAGCCGAACGGGGATGACCATCAATTGCTGTCAATTCACCAAACATTTCACCCGTTGGCAAATCGCACAAGATAACTTCCTGCCCCGATAAGCTGTGATACATGACACGGATTTCACCCTGTATAATAAAGAAAGCACTGTTGGTATGATCGTGATAGCGCACAATCTCATTTCCCGCCTCATATCGATGCCACTGACAAACAGCCGCAACCATTTCGATATCTTGCGGCGAAAGACATCGAAATTCCTTGATCACAGACAGCATAGCGGTTGTACGGTCAACTGGAATGTTTCGTGTAGTCATCCTTATCGTCTTGCAAATAGCTTTATTTCACCGGATTCGATCATTCTCTATGACTTAACTTGCCCTTGAAATGAGTAATGATATATCAATTATAGATTGATACACCGTTTTGCAAGGAAATAGGATGCCGCATTGTAGCGATTCTGCACTACTGCTTACTTCCGGCTGATTTTATCGCTGAGATATTCGACTTTCACTCTATCCACACCGTGCAGGCCAATCTTCTTCGCGGCACCCTGCGAAAGATCAATGATCCTGCCTTGCTTAAAAGGTCCCCGATCATTAACCAGCACATCAACATGACGGCCGTTTTTTAGATTAGTAACCCTGACTCTGGATGGCAAAGGAAGTGTTCTATGAGCAGCAGTTAGGCCGTGCGGAACAAACCGCACCCCCATCGCCGTACGGTTACCGGATTCTGAGCCATACCAGGATGCGTGACCAACTTCCCTGTATCCAACCGATGACCGAATGGGATGATAAGTAACGCCACGTACCTTATAAGGTTTATTGTATGGCGCGGCAAGATTGGGTGCGCGTTGGCCAGAAATATCTGAAGAGTGCGGCAGATTGCCGGAAAACATCGAAGCACAACCGCTGATCAGTCCAGCGATCAATACCATCACACTCACTTGCCTGCAATTCACTGAATGTTGCATAGTACTTTAAACCAGATTTAATTTTATAAGGTACAGATTATAACTATATCAATCTGCCAAGATCTGTTGTATTGCTGTCTGTGTTAATTAACCGACAATACTTGAATCTGCAATAATCAGCAACATATTATTGCTTGTGTTTACAGCAGTAAATGATCGCTAAAAACGATATGACTACATTCGACAAAAAGGGTCTTTAACTATGACGAACGAAAACCACATCAAGATCAATGGTGCCGCGGTACGCAAAAATCCTTATGGAATGCAGCGCGAGCCCACTTTTTCCGGCATCTCATCTTTTATGCGGCGCAAATATAGCAAGGAAATTGGCGGCGCTGATTTGGTCGTCAGCGGGATTCCATTCGATTTGGCCGTAACCTATCGTTCTGGCGCTCGTTTCGGACCACAAGCAATTCGCCTTGCATCGGCGGAGGTTGCTTCGACGAAACCTTACCCATGGGGCTTTGATCCATTTGAGAATCTGACAGTCATAGATTTTGGCGATTGTTTTCTCGACGTACACAATCCATTATCGATCCATCAAACAATTATCGAGCATGCTCGCCATATTCTGGCATCAGGTGCGCGCATGCTAACTTTTGGCGGCGATCACTATATTACTTACCCGTTATTGAAAGCACATGCCGAAAAGTTTGGGAAACCACTTGCACTAATCCATTTTGATGCGCATAGCGATACTTGGCCAGACGATTCACCCGATTCTCTGAATCACGGCTCAATGTTCTATAAGGCGATGAATGATGGATTGATCGATTCCAAGCATTCCGTGCAAATTGGCATTCGTACCTGGAACGATGATTTTATGGGCATACACATTCTCGATGCCACTTGGGTACATCGTCATGGAACTGACGCTGTAGTTACGGAAGTTGAGCGCATTGTCGGCGACCGCCCAGCCTATTTCACATTTGATATCGATTGTCTCGACCCTGCTTTTGCTCCCGGAACCGGCACGCCGGTTTGCGGCGGTCTATCCACTGCTCAGACATTGAGCATCATTCGGGGTTTTAGCGGAATTAATCTGATCGGCATGGATATTGTTGAAGTAGCGCCCGCATACGACCATAGTCAGATCACGGCACTTGCTGCTGCTCATATTGCAAGCGACCTTATTTGCTTGCTGGCAAAACGCAAAGCGGAGAAATAACGGTGCTCCAGGAAAAAGTCCCTAACCAAGGGGCACCTACATTGAATTTAATTCGAGAAGAACTTCAAGTTTTTTCTAAAAAACATAGCGCAAATTGATGCCACCTCCCCAATCAGGGCTGCGATCGGAGAACCCTCTTATCCCGTAGGCATTCAGTCTGAAGTTATTGGAAACCCGTTGCGAAAAATATAGCGTTAGATCCCTGCTGTCTTCCAAGCGCACGGGAGATTGCCCCATAGTGTAATTTGCCCCCATGGTGACACTAGGAGATAATTGATACCCAGCACCGGTTGCACCATAGAGCACGTTATGAAAAGTAATCCCGGATGGGTTACCCAATATTCTGTAACCAAACGTTGCGCTCAATGTGAACTTGGAAATTGTTTTAAACAAATCACCTTGAATAGCATAATCGACTTGACCACTTCCCATATTCTGCTTGGCGCTGGCAGTCGGTATTTTTATCCGAGTGGTAATATCAAAAGCAATGCCAGTTGGTGCATGATCAATCAAATTGTAACTGAATGCGGCAACGATATCGCCCAATCCCGATTGCGTTGTTCTGTTAAACGATGATCCGCCCAGCGGAATACCCCCAATAAGTCCGGAAGCGATAGTTTTGCCTAACCTGACACTATTTATCGCATCATCTGAATCGTCATCTTCATCGCCACCACCTCCGTTTCCGCCATTGTCGTCACCTCCGCCCCCTCCACTGCCACTATTGTCGTCATCCCCACCACCGCCGCCGCTCCCGCTATTGTCGTCACCTCCATCTCCACCGCCACTTCCACTATTGTCGTCACCATCACTTCCACCGTTGCCATTGCCCCCACCAGAACCTGAATTGCTTTCCTCGCGACCTGGATTCTCACCTGAGCAATTCTGTGTATCCTCATCACAGACAACAATAACGCCACCACTGCCTGAACTGCTACCGCCAGAAATTCCTCCGATAATGGGGCCTCCGCCATCCACGACACCACCAATTCCCGGACCAAGCACATTACCCGGACCAGTGATATTAAGATAAGGAACAATCACCCTGAAAGATGCTCGATCCTTGTCGTAGCGGGCCGTAAAAGGAACATACCAGATATCAGTTGCAGTACTCCCCCCGTATTTACCCGTGGTGAAGTCAGTTGCAGCACTGAAGCTTAATCTATTGGCAAAAACGACGGGGCAATTGATACCAAGCACTAATAACAATAATGCTAAGCTTTTTTGTTTGAAAGAAAGGGATAAGTGCATGAGAGCCTTTTTCGTGTGAACATAATCTGCGTAATCGTCCGATGCGATTGCGCGAATTAATAAACTACGGCCCATGTCTTAGTTAATTAATGCTGACCCCCGATAGGGTGCATTTTCTTTTATAGTCAGAATGACCACTTATTCTACTTTTATCTTTTCAAGGCAAATTTTAAAATAGGAAAATAAATCACGTCCATATTTCATTTATTGCTTCTTGAAAACTAAATAAGTTAATCGCGAATTCTATCTGGAACATCAATATCACGTATGCTTTCTCTATGATCACCAGCCCGGTCTGGGATATCAACATCTCGCGTGCTTTCTCTATGATCGCCAATCCGATCACGCAGACCAGAATCAAATTCGTCCGGCCTCTCGTGTCTGTCAATGATTAAATCCTTGTCATAACGTTCTGCATGATCGCGCGCCCTATCTGGGGTGTCAGTATCACGCACACTATCTTTATGATCACTTGGCCTATCCCGCACATCTGAGCCGGATTCTCTTGGATTCTCTTGGATTATGGACTTGCGATTCAATACATCGTTATCGCGCATATCGAATGATTTCTCTATAGGATCCTGTCTTGTAGAACCGGAATGATCACTCTTTTTTTCGTCTTCAACACGGGATGAATGATCCATACGCGAATCCTTGCCGGATGACTGATTATTGCCTGAGTCAAGGTCACGTCCTTTTTTTAAATCGCTCGGATTCTGATTGCCGCCATCATGCCCACTGCCGTGACCTTGACTATCTTTACCGCTCTGGGAAGGCTTAACTTCCGATTTGTTGCTCGTATTGTTTTCACCTTTGCCGCTGTTATCAATAAAAGCCCTATCGTTTCCTTCCTGTATCTGAAGCGGCAGTATGTTTCTTACTTCAATACGTTCTGAAATAATCCGCTGATCCGCACCAAGCCTACCGCTAATGAGTACACGCTGATCCAACTTGAGGTCATTCCTCGTTGTTCCCGCTAACTGCGTATCGGGATCAATGATAATTATCCGGTTGCTTACGTTTAATTCCTTGCCACCCAGGGCATGGATATACCCTTCAATCACAAGATGTTCTACATTTCCAATACTCCGGGACATCGGCTCGACCTGGATTTGCTGGGCGTGCAAATGGATGCCATCCCATTGCCCCGTAACCTCGATTTCCATGCCTTGAGAAATATCCGTTAGCGATGATTTAGCATCATGCTGAACGCGCGTGCCATTAACCACAAAACCATGTGTGTCAATTTGAGTGATATGACCATTTATTTTGGCTTGCGCATGCGGCGGTATGGTTTCGATTCGTGATGCTATAATCGCACCATTGGATTGTCTGTGACCACTGACTTGCACCCAATCGCCTGCTTTCATACTTGAAACATAGTCATGATCCACAGATTTTCCAATCTGCACAGTTTGATCTAATACACGCATTTCCCCGGTTTCTGAATTAATATTGCTAATCGGCCCAATCGCCGCATGCACTACCGCAATGTTCCGAGCCATCAATTCGTGGCCAGCGCCTAGCGCACGCGCGGCAACAACTTGTCCTACCGCAAGATCACGTGCTGTTGAAGGGCGCCCATCAATAGAAATAGGAGTATTGCTGTCATAGTGAACCTCAATGCCATTGACACAAATACTTGCAAATCCGGTGATAATACCAATAATTCCCGTTCCTCCGAGCCCCCCATCTTCAGCAACAAGCCCAGTTCCTCCAATACCGCCTTCTTCCTGAACACCGGTACCGCCCACTCCTGATTCGGCTAATGGCGCACCAGTCCCGCCAATGCCGCCTCCCAAAACACCGGTACCACCCATTCCCCCATCGCGCACACCTGCACCACCCACACCCGATTCCACTAATGGCGTACCAGTGCCGCCGATTCCAGATTGAGGTTGCAGTATAGGATTGATCAGGGAAGCACTGACATCGCAATTGTTCTTAGCGAGGACACTGGCGGAATAGAAAAACATCAGAGCGATGACACCCAAAATATATGTGCCGTAACGGTATAGGGCGGCTAATGAAGTTTTTGTCATTTCGCTTTACAAACGTCCTGAATGGTTCAGCTCAGTGTATCATTGCTATCTGCTTTTGTTGATTCTTCCGAATCAACCGGCTCACTATAATAATAAATGCCGAATGTCATGCGATAACGCGATTCGCTTCTTGGTGCATCATTTTTTTCAAGTTCCATCGCGTCTTTGTTAATCGCAAGCAGTGACTCCATTCCAAGATAGGTAGATTTTTCGGCCAACTTCTGCACCGAATCAGCAGTTAATTCATCATAAGAAACACTTCGTTCAAAGAAAGGCTGTTTTTCCCCTAATAAATTATTGGTCGCGGCAGCGGCATGATCATGCAAGTTATGACCGAAGTAATACACTTTTTCCTCAAAGCCGTATGCCGGAACAAATGCCGACGTATTGAGGCACACTCGCTTCTGATCATCAAAATGCGCCACCCCGAGTCTCAACCATTCATCAAGCACAACTCGCGAACGGATATCACAGCTCACATTTGCAACGAGTTTCTCAAAAGAAATTTCACCACCTTCTTTAATAAATCTAGGCAATGGCTTAGGTTGATTATTTTCATCTAGATAACGCGCGTCACTGGTCCAAAGACTCACCAATCGAGCACCCAATGAAACTGCTTGAGGAATCGCCTCAGCATCGGAATGATTTTCATGTCGCAATCGTCTGATATCTTTACGATGAATACCTGTTAGCAAACTTAAATGACTGTCTGTCGAAGATTTTCCCTCAATCTTAAAATCTTTATCTGCGATTTCTATAAACAATTCTTTCAGTAATTCCAACAAAAAAGGATAAGTAATACCTTTTGACAGCATTAACCTGATTATTGGACGAAGCACGCGCCGGAGCGCAACAACGAGCGCTGGCGAAAGTGTTGAGTTAGGTGTTTGACTACTGTGCATAAAAAGCTAATCCGCGAATAAATGAGCTACAAAGTTGATGAATACAAGGCATTTTAACATATCGTGGGAAATAATCACACAATATTATTGACATGGGAAAATATCCCACGTATAGTCGATCCTGTGTGATGAACAATATCACACGCACATCAGGACACATTACTGATGCTGCATCAATTCAAATCAAGGAGAAGTATCATGAAGAGACTCTCAATTATCACAATTCTAATGTTCACCATGGGATTTGCATCTACATCTTTTTCTGCCGGAAAAACTGTAAATGATTACCTTGGATACTCGAACACAATGAACAATCCGACAGACCAGATTCGATATGAGCGCGGTACGGATGATTCCAGCAGAACTGTGCATTCAGAAAACAGTAAAGATACCGCCTCACCCACCGCGCTTAGCGGGCAAAATGACGATGATCGCGAAGCCAGACGAATCGGAAAATTGCTCTGGAAAAACGACCATGTTCACGGAGGTCATGGCAACACGAAATAATATAAAATAGTAAAGCTCAGCGGCGTCTATCAAAGGCGGAGCTGAGTGAAAAAATAACAAAAAACCATTATTTTTATTGCTCCAAGGAGAACATTCAATGTTTAATAAAAAATTTTTAAAGCAAGCAGTCAATTTGGGGATCTATTCCTCAGCACTGCTCATGTTATCAGTAGGCAGCGTCTCTGCGGGTGATAACGAAGTCAAATTTGAGCTAACGGATAACCCCGGGCGATGGTTTGATACGGGCACGTCTGTCGCAGGGAATCGTTCAATTGCCATAGCCTCCCCAGGCGTGCGCGTGAAGTTCTCGGGCAATTCCAATACGGTGCATACCCGAACCAGTTTAATTTATCCGACGGGCGCCGCTAATATGCCTTTCAATACGGAGCCGAGAAAAGGCGGAGATGATGTGACGCTGACAACACCCGGTTTGTATGTTTTCACCTGTAGCGTTCATCCCTACATGTTTGGCGCTGTGATTGTCGATGATCCTAAAACTGACGGATTGGATTTAGGTTCTTCAATCAGTCTGATTAATGGCATTACCGTCCCATCCAGCAGCGACCTGGCGACACGGCTCTTACGGACTTTCTTTATTGCCACCAACCCAGCTAACTGGCAAAACTACGCAAGCAATAAACCGTGGCATATTACCTATCCGAATGTTGATGTACGCGTAGATATTGGCGTTGTTAATCTACCAGACGTCCTGAATGCACGCTATGGAAACGATATTGCACTGACAGCACTGAAAAAACCAAGAACACCCGCAGTCGGTGAAATTTGGGTAGCCACACAATTTGAAACCACTCGCGGCAAAGAAAAACCCGGCACAATATCAGCAATTGATGGATCTTCCTGGCAAGTGACCCGCAAAGTAGCGCTGCCCTCTATTGAAATGAATAATGCACACAACATGTGGACGGACAAAAATCAACGTGTGATTTATGCTACTCAATGGTTTGACAGTAAACTGACTGTTTATGATCGCAAAACAGGCGCACTCATACGTAATGTATCCGTAGGTGAATCTCCTGCACATGTGATGACACTGACGGATTCTGATCGTCTTCACGTTACAAATAATGGCGACACACGCAAGGATTCAGTAATGGAACTAGCTCCTCTAGGAACCAAAGTGCTGCGCCGAGTAGATATTGGACGCGGTAATGCACATGCGCACTGGATGAGTCATGATGGCAAAACTATGGTAACGCCCAATGTCTTTTCAGGAGATTCGACACAATACAATTTTCATACCGATGCTATTGAGGCCATTCTGCCGGTCGGTAGCCCTTTCGGTCATCCTATAGCAACGGGCATGATGCCCGATGCCAGCAAATATTACGTGGCTAACCTGCTCGATAGTACGATCGCGGTTGTGAACATGGATACTCACAAAGTTATGAAACACATTAACCTGATCAAAAATTATGACCCGGTTGCAGGAACCATTACCGGCCCAATAGGCGCATTACCGATTCAAACCCCGGTTTCCCCTGATGGTAAAAATATGGTAACCGCTAATACGCTCTCAGGCACGATAACCATTGTCAACACGAATACCGATAAATTGGTTGCGATGCTGCCCTGTGATCCAGGCTGTCACGGCGTACAATATGGAGCCAAACAAGGTGGCGGTTACTATGCGTATGTTTCCAGCAAGTTTTCCAACAGAATGCTGATCGTGGATCCTGATCCCAACAATGATGGTGATCCATCAGATGCAAAAATTGTTGGTACGGTAGGATTATTTGCCGCGAGCACTACACAGAAGGATGACGCAATAAAAGGGAATCCAGGCATGGGCGGGCAAGGCATACTGCCGATCCCGGTAGTGTATAACGGCTGGGTGCAGAATCTACCTACATCATGGAGTAGTCAGTTGACCCCAGCTCAACGCAATCCGATTGAATAATTGCACTTTTAATATAACTAGTTCAATGGATAAATGACAACCACAGATAGTATTTGATATCGCCTTGCCCTATTAAATACTATCTGTCACATTGACTTAATTGATTTTTTAGGAGATCCAAAATGAGCTCAGGACACGATGATTCATCTAGCAGCAACAAACATTTTACATTCACTATTGAAAACGGAGTTGTGACAGCCTATTTCGAAGTTGAAAATGGAATAACTCAGCAAGAATCTATCGACAACAGAGATTCTTTTGTTATCGATGGCACTCAAATCACCCATACCAAACAATCGTCTAACGGACCGGAAATCACTGTCTATTCTGACCCCGAGGGTGATGGATCCTACAAAGCTATCTCTGATTCTAACAGCACGGATGATGATGATGGCAATATTGATGATCGCCCTGGCAGTGGAGACCACAAAGGCTACCAGTTCACCATTAACGAAAATAATGAAGTCGTTGAAGTATTTGAGATTAAAAAAGGTGTGCCGGAACTTAAGCCCATCGATGATGATGGCACTGAAGTCTATTCTGTGACGGATGCGGGTGACGTAATTCGTGCTGATGAAGAACCTTCCGGCACAGAAATCACACGCTATTCTGATGCAGATGGCGATGGTATCTATCATCGTGTTTCTGAAGAATGGTCTCCTAGCTCTCCAGGAGCCGGGTTTAAAATTACAGATCGACTCGTTTATTCTCCATCTGACGGCGATGATCGAATTGGAGTACGCGGTGGCGAAGATTGCCATGGCGGGCAAGGTGCGGATGATTTTGTGATTCGCGAGGCTGCACATTTACGAATCGGAGACTTTAACTCCAGCGAAGATAAATTCATTATATTTGATACCGGGCTGGGCCTTGTTTCAAGAGAACATCTAGAAAGCTTTGTCACTAATATTCACCGTAGTGATGATGATCAAGATTTCATAGTGGATTTTGGTTCTACCGCATCAGTCACGCTGGTTGGCGTCGCGTCTGATCAAATTAGCTGGGACGATGTCAGTGTATTGAGTTAGACCATTACTAATCCAATACGTCGATAAGCTCATGATAAGCAATCAAGTTTAATTCTGCCCCGATTGAGCTTGTCGAATTGAGAAAATAGTCATCAACCAATTGAGCGTTTTCCTGGCACTTTAGCCAAAGGAGCAATAACCCCTACAGGCTTATTGTTCTGTTCCTCGGGTAGAAAACTCTCTGAATGCCGGTTAATGCCGCATATTTTGCGGCAGGGGTTTCTGCGTCACTTTTTCCGGCTTCGAATAGATTGGTTTGATCTCTCTGAATAATCCATCCACATGATTTACAAGGAATATCAGAAACCATCAATTCCAGTTATCAAGAATTCCTCGAGAATGCACACAATTTAAATAATAAGGGAGTAAATATGAACTACCCATCAAAAAGAAACTTGGTTTTAAGAATCATTATTGGCACATGTTTAAGTGTTATGACCGTATCACAGGCATATGCCCAGGATGCGACAGCTCAACGCATTCAACAACTGGAAAGCACCCTGCAACAAATTCAAGATGAATTGAATAGGATTAAAGCTGAGTCGGCCCGGACGCAAGAAATGCACAACGAATTGAATCGAGTGAAGGCAGAATCGGCTGTAACCACGCAGAAAGTTGAGCAGATTGAGGAAGCCAGGGCCGCCAGAGAAAAGGCTAGTGTCGAGGGTATGAGCAATAAAAAAATCATGCTGTTTTTCCGTGGTGGCTATGGCAGAAGTGATCAACATCGTAATGGTGTATCTTTGGAAAGCCGTGTTGCACCGATTGGCGCACAAGAACAAGCAGACCGGCACGCATGGTATACCGGCGCTGGATTTGACTTTCAATTAACTAGAGACACTTGGGGTTATATACCAAAAACAGAAATCCATGCGGAACTGATGTTTGAATATCTACAGTATGGACATGGCGTTCAAGGCAATGTGCTGGCAAATGAACCTACGCAACTGGCGGGTGGCGCATACAATCCTCGGGGTGTGACAGTCAACCAATTCACCCTGACTGCATCACCTAAAATTAAATTCAATCATTTTGCGGAGTATAAAATCAGACCCTGGATTATTCCTGCCGGCTTAGCGATACACGTCATCAGCCCGCCATCCGAGTCTATTACCTATATTGATCCCGGGATTATGTTTGCAGGCGGAGTTGAATATAACATCTGGAGAGATTTCTTCATTGGCGCGGATGCACGCTATCAGTTGACCGCCGGTTCTCTGGATGGCGCGAAATTTGGCGGTTTGACTGTCGGCGGTTATGTCGGCATAGGATTCTGATCTCGATCAGTAATAATTTTACTTTATGGAGATGAAATATCCCGGATAGGTGTGACCGGGGCCTCCATGAATCAAGAGAAGGAGAGCGAACGTTATGACCGGCTCTAACTGGATACCATGCTGCTGCTGTTCGACAGCACCAGCTTTCGCCCTTTTGAGGGGTTAACAAACATAAGCTCTCTGCTTTGCCGAGAGTGATTTAACTTGGCAACCATCCTATTGATATATAAATGCTCTTTAACAAAAAATGAACTGGCAGGATAAATAGTTGCAGAGGGCGGATATCGAATCCATGACCGCTATCAATTAAATTGATATCCCTTAAACTCTGTTTCTCGCAAGAAATCATTCCAAACAAAAATGGGATCAACCAATGGATTGGTTGGGATCATGAAAGTCACGAGGTCCAGTACGCCGCATCCTGTGCGATTAATGGCATACCAGGCGCCCTGAAATACCCCCAGAGTAACAATAGTCAAGCCAGAAGCCGGTGTATCTTTTTGTCCAGTCAAATGGATATTCTTCGGCAATTCTATCCATCCGGTAGCTACATTTGCTATACCAGAGAAAAGCTTCAGGCCGGCTTTGTTAAAATATGAATTTCCAGTTATTTCTTCATCTGCCATGACTTGAGGCGAAAAAAGAAAAGACAGAGAAACCACTAAAGCAAATTTGGAAATTGATCTCACCAAAACTCTCCTTTTAATTGTAAGATTTTTTAGCATTATCGGCAGTATTCGCTTGATATTGCCACTGAATATCTTCAGCAGTTCTTCGTGACCAGCAGATGACTTGGTGACAATGTTCTGCCGTTGGGCTTCAACGTAATTTTTCTGACAGAACGTCATAAAATCAGAAAGCCAACGATGTGATCAAATTCACATCCGAAGCAACACCGCCATAAAGTTGCTTCAAAGCATAGGGTGGCTCTGAAATGCAACGCACACAGAAATAACATAAATCTTATCATGTAAATTCACGATTCCGATTTGCAATCAAACCTCATGTTGGCTTGAGTGACTCCAAATATCATGAATCAGATTAAAACAGTAACTAGCGCGAGTAATTATCACGCTTTATTGCTTACAGATACATAGATTTTTCTTTTGCAATAAATTTCTTGGTGTTATAATTGAGGGCTTTTGTTATGCCCATAATGGGTAAAGAACAAATTTATTACTTATCAACTAACCAAGAGGTTACGCCTATTTATGACGACTATTAAAGTTAAGGAAAATGAGCCATTTGAAGTTGCAATGCGACGCTTTAAACGTTCTATCGAAAAAACAGGAATACTAACAGAATTACGTGCTCGTGAGTTTTATGAAAAACCAACAGCTGAGCGGAAACGTAAACTTGCAGCAGCAGTAAAGCGTAACTACAAGCGTTTGCGTAGTCAATTGCTACCACCAAAACTTTATTAAGTCATCATTGTCTGACTGCCAGAATTGAGAGTGGTTGAGCGCCATTTTCAGCTGTCTTTGAATATAGAATATTAGGATCACCCATGATGCCTACTGATTTAAAACAGAAGATTACTGAAGACATGAAGATTGCGATGCGAGCAGGCAATACTAAGCAGCGCGACACTATCCGTTTATTGCAAGCCGCCATTAAACAACGGGAAGTTGATGAGCGTATAACACTTGACGACGCAGCAGTCATAGCTGTTATCGAAAAAATGCTCAAGCAGCGGAAAGATTCAATTGCTCAGTACGAAGCAGCGCAGAGATTTGATCTTGCCAATAACGAAAAGGACGAGATCTCGATCCTAAGTGTATATATGCCAAAACCCTTTGATGATTCTGAAATTAATACCTTAATCTCCGAAGCAATAACAGAAGTCGGCGCAGTAAGCATGCAGAATATGGGAAAGGTAATGGCGATACTAAAACCAAAGCTTGTCGGACGAGCAGATATGTCCAAAGTGTCAATATTGATTAAAGAAAAAATGTCGACCTAATATTATCCATTTAAGGGTTGTATTTTTTGCAACTTCAGTTGCGATAATTTCTTTTACTTGCTTGCGGGATGTATTATTGTTTTGAATAAATGATTCCACAAACTTTCATCCATGACTTGCTCAATCGGGCTGATATTGTTGATACGGTTGATCGCCATGTGTCACTTAAAAAAGCCGGCGCTAACTTCGTTGCATGTTGTCCGTTTCATAATGAAAAAACCCCTTCATTTACTGTCAGCCAATCTAAACAGTTTTACCATTGCTTTGGTTGCGGCGCACATGGCAATGCAATCAATTTTCTAATGGAATACAATGGATTGAGCTTTGTTGAAGCGATACGTGATTTAGCAGCTTATGTTGGAATGCAAGTGCCAATTCAGCAAACCGACGCACCTCACAACTCGGCCGTTCCGGCTGATTTAGAGAATTATTTCGCAAAAGACTATCACATTAGCAATCCAGCAATATCTCTTCAAGATCTTTTAAATGTAATGCAAGTTGCCACCCGCTTCTATCGGGAGCAATTAAAAAATTCCGAAAAAGCGATTGCTTATCTTAAAAAGCGTGACTTGTCGGGTAAAGCAGCTGCACGATTTGCTATTGGTTACGCACCAACTGGCTGGCAAAACCTGGAAACAGTTTTTTCAGATTATAAATCTGAAAAAACTCGTAATTTATTAGTGCAGGCTGGATTAGTCATCGTTGGCGATGAAGGTAAGCAATACGATAGATTCAGAAATCGCATTATGTTCCCAATTCTTAATCAAAAGGGTCAGATCATTGGTTTTGGCGGACGGGTATTAGACGACGAAGAACCCAAGTATCTGAATTCTCCGGAAACGATTTTATTTGAGAAAGGGCGCGAATTATACAATTTATTTTCTGCGCGTCGCGCTATTCGCGAAGCAAATTGTGTGCTCGTTGTAGAAGGATACATGGATGTCATATCGCTTGCGCAGCATGGGATTGATTATGCAGTAGCTTCTTTGGGCACGACCACAACCAGCGTTCATCTGCAAAAGCTATTGCGCCAGACTGATCAAATCATTTTCAGTTTCGACGGCGACAAAGCGGGCAGAAAAGCAGCTTGGCGAGCCCTTGAGAACAGTCTTGCGCTGCTTTCAGACGGCAAGTTTCTGAACTTTCTTTTTCTACCTGACGGTACAGACCCAGACAGCTTTGTGAAACAGAATGGAAGAGAATCCTTTGAGCAGCAACTTAAACAATCAGTACCCTTGTCAGATTTTCTATTTAAGGAATTATGCTCAAGAATTAACATCCAAACCAGTGAAGGTCGCGCCAAACTGATACATGATGCCAAACCGCTATTGCAGCAGGTAACTGCTCCGGCGCTGTCGTTGATATTATGGAGACGCCTGGCAGAGCTCTGTGATATTAGTCAGCCTGAGCTGGAAGAACTATTACAAATAAAACCAACTTACAAGAAACGCACAGTAAAAAAGGCGCCACGAAAACAGCAAGTCACATCTTATCGCTGGTTAATTATGATGCTATTGCATAACTCGAGTTATATCAACAAGATAGATAGGAAAT
The DNA here is from genome assembly GCF_022842015.1 of Nitrosomonas sp. Classification (GTDB taxonomy): domain Bacteria; phylum Pseudomonadota; class Gammaproteobacteria; order Burkholderiales; family Nitrosomonadaceae; genus Nitrosomonas. The sequence goes on from NZ_JALHQJ010000027.1 coordinate 33,383, forward strand.
TGCTTTCAGGGCAAAAGGAAGACTCAAAAGAAATCGCCGCACTGGAAGCATTGATTGAACTTTTTGATAAATATCCGCACTTGATTAATAGTGAAGCACCAACTTCAACAATAACTGCTTACTTACAAGACAGTTCACATAGAGCATTGTTTGAAACCATCGAGAGTGAAACTTTAGAGTGGAGTGACACAATTGATTTAGAAGCAAATTTTTTAGGTGCGCTAGAAAAGCTACAGCAAGTACAGCGTAAGAAACGCATCACAGAATTATATAGCAAGTCTTTGAATACACTTACTGATGATGAGAAACGGGAACTACAACAACTAGCGATGCGATGAAACCAGTTTAGTAAGTGCCAGCAGTAATGAATTTTGCTATAATTCTACGCTTTCAGCTATAAATTATCCATGTTATTGGGAATCCAGTATGCCAAAAACAAGAGCAGGCGAGTCTAAAGATACCAAGAATGAAGTTATCAATAAATCATCCATAAAAAAAACTGAGAATGTCGATAAAGAAATGGCAGAAAAAAAAGTAAAAATGACTGCAAAAAAAGCAATAGATAAAACAACACTAACAAAAATATCTGATAAAGCTGCATCGAGTGCGATTGAAACTTATCAAGTTGCATTGGACGAAAATGCTATCGATCTGAGTGAAACCAAGAAAACCAGAGGCAGAACTCCAAAAAAGAACAAAACAAGCATGGGTAAGGATCAGATCGATAAAATCAACACTGCTTCGATTATCCAGAGTGGCAATTCACAGCCTCAGGATCTTGAAGCGCGTCGCATGCGCTTGAAAATTCTTATCGGATTAGGGAAGGAACGCGGATATCTTACCTACGCGGAAATCAATGATCATTTGCCTGATGATATGCTGGATGCAGAGCAAATTGAAGGCATCATTAGCATGATTAACGATATGGGCATATCTGTGCATGATGAAGCACCGGATGCCGAAGCTTTGCTAATGTCCGATGCAGCTACTACTGTAGCTGATGAAGATGTCGCAGAAGAAGCAGAAGCCGCACTTTCAACAGTAGACTCCGAGTTTGGGCGCACGACCGATCCAGTGCGTATGTATATGCGCGAAATGGGGTCAGTTGGTTTGCTCACGCGCGAAAGTGAAATTGAAATCGCAAAGCGCATCGAAGGTGGATTGCGTCACATGATTCAAGCAATTTCAGCCTGCCCTCCGATTATTGCAAAAATAGTCGACTTGGCTACTGAAGTTGAAAAAGAGACTATGCGCATTGATGAAGTTGTCGATGGATTATTAGATGCAAATGCGCAAGATATTATCAATGAAGAATTTCCTGAAGAAACTATCGAGCAAGAGCTGGCCTCCAATGATCTCGATGATGATGAAGAGGATGACGATAGCGATGGCGCAGCAATTGCCAGCGCTGATTTGTTAAAACTTAAAACGGATGCACTTGAGCGCTTTGCGATTATTCGCCAGATGCATAACGAAATGCAAGTCTTACTTGAGAAAGAGGGATCTTATCATCAGGGATACATTGAGTTACAAGATGAAATTTCGGCTGAGTTAATGGCTATTCGTTTCTCTGCAAAAATGGTGGAAAAGCTTTGCGATACTCAACGTGAATTAGTCGGCGATGTGCGTAGTTATGAACGCAAAATAATGGATCTGTGCGTATCCAAAGCAAAAATGCCAAGAAATCACTTTATCAAGACTTTCCCCGGAAATGAAACAAATCTTGATTGGATAACGCAAGAAATCAATATGGGAAAACCTTATAGTCAGGCACTCGAGCATTACAAACCAGCAATTCTTGAAGAGCAACACAATTTGTTGGCACTTAGAAGCAAGATTGGTATTCCAATAAAAGACTTGAAAGAAATCAATCGTAAGATGTCCACAGGTGAAGCTAAAGCTCGTCGTGCCAAGCGAGAAATGACGGAAGCAAATTTACGTCTGGTAATTTCAATCGCCAAGAAATATACCAACCGTGGATTACAATTTCTTGATTTAATCCAAGAGGGAAATATCGGTTTAATGAAGGCAGTGGATAAATTCGAGTATCGCCGTGGCTACAAATTTTCAACTTATGCAACATGGTGGATCCGGCAAGCAATTACCCGCTCAATTGCAGATCAAGCGCGCACTATACGAATACCGGTGCATATGATTGAAACAATCAATAAGATGAATCGTATCTCACGGCAGATACTGCAAGAAACCGGGCAAGAGCCAGAACCGGCTGTACTCGCGGAAAAAATGGAAATGCCCGAAGAAAAAATTCGCAAAATTCTCAAGATTTCCAAAGAGCCTATTTCTATGGAAACGCCTATTGGCGACGACGAAGACTCACATCTCGGCGATTTTATCGAAGATGCGGCTACAATGGCACCAGCCGATGCAGCCGTTTATGCCAGCTTGCGCGGTGTAACAAAGGATATATTGGATTCTTTAACGCCACGCGAGGCCAAGGTGTTACGCATGCGCTTTGGTATAGAAATGAACACCGATCATACCCTGGAAGAAGTAGGAAAACAGTTCGACGTTACCCGTGAACGCATTCGCCAAATTGAAGCCAAAGCGTTACGTAAATTGCGTCACCCTGCCCGTTCTGAACGTCTACGTAGTTTCCTAGATACTGGGAACAATTAAAGTACAAATAAGGGTCTGTAGCTCAGTTGGTTAGAGCAGGGGACTCATAATCCCTTGGTCGCTGGTTCGAGTCCAGCCAGACCCACCAATAAATCAAGAGGTTAGATTAATTTCTAACCTCTTTTTTCTTTCTGATGTGACAAAATTGTGTCATCAAGGATGTCAGAAACTAGCTCGGCATGCTGCATAAGTTGCGGTTTTGATAAATGAGCATACCGCCTCACCATCTCTTCCGACTCCCAACCGCCGAGTTCCTGCAATACATTCATGGGTGTACCTTGTTGAGCTAACCAGCTTGCCCAAGTATGCCGCAGGTCATGCCATCTAAAGTTTTCTATTCCTGCTCGTTTTAATGCTTGTTTCCAAGCACGAGTATTTACCCATGCAATAGGGTTTCCGCGAAATGTGAAAACCCTGCTTTGATGCTTGCCGACTTGCCGAAGTAATATCGTTATCGCAACAGAATTAAGCGGAACATGAATTGCTTTTCTTGCCTTGGCTTGATCTGGATGAATCCATGCAGCTTTTCGATCAAGGTCAAGTTGGTTCCATTCCAAATTAATAACATTGGATTGCCTTAAACCAGTTGATAATGCAAAAATCATCATGTCTTGTTGATGTTCTGGCAATTCGTTAAGTAATTTCTTTACTTGTTCAGGTGTTAACCATCTTACCCGACGTTTGGGTTCTGGGAATAACCTGATTTTTGGTGTTTTGTCTAACCATTCCCAATCATTACAGGCTTTTCTTAGAATGGCCCGTATTAGTGCTAAGTGACGGTTAGCAGTTGACGGGCTTGTTTCATTCGCTTTGGTTTGTGCAATATGGTCAATCAATTCCCGATTAATTTCATGCAATGGTTTATTGCGTAAAAATTGCTGTAACCAACGCAATTTTTCTTTATCCCGTTCATGAGTGGCTTTGTATTGTGTTTCAAGTAGAAACTTGCAGGCTGCCTCATCCCATGAATACTTTGGCTTTTCACCTAAACGCTGAGTACGCCATGATTCAGCTTTCAGCTGGTCGTGATATTCTTGCGCCTGGGTTTTGTCGGCTGTGCCAGCAGAGCATCTAATACGCTCTCCTGCTGGTGTAGTGAACGTGATCCACCACGTATTACCGCGCTTGTAGAGTGGCATATGTTTACCTCCTTTTCTGTAACCACTCGCAACGCTTGCCGAGGGATAGAATACTGCGACCTGATGTATTCAACAAGATCATCAAGAATAAATACCCATCGTTTGCCAAGTTTTGCGCCAGGCAATCGTCCAGATTTAGCGCGCCGCCGCACTTCTTCTGCATGCATCTTTAGAAAATTGGCTGCTTCAGTGAGTGAAAGTGTTTTCATAGCGCATGGGTGTGTCGGGATTATTAAAACCAAAATTTCTCTTGATATAGCCTTCCTTGGATACTTGCCATAAGGGGGCAGTAAGCATTGAAATTAATGTTTGACGGCAGCGAGTTGAAATCTCAAGCGGTTGAAAACATAGAACAGTCCAAGCTTCAGAAAATAATCCGGGATTAAGCTGATGCGGAAGAATACCCACACGATTTGCCTGAGCAAATAGATTTGTAAGCTCACCCATAGCCCAGTCGAGATCATCAGTATCAAAGCTCATCTGAGTCACCCTGAGTACGTAAAAAATTATCTGTGAATGCAAGGCGTTGCGGTATAGCTTGCTTCTTCAGCAGTGCCACAACACGTTCAGCACTACCTTCACGCTGAAGCATGACATTAAACAGGGCTCCATAAGAAGTTGAAGCGACCTGCTTTAACCGTTCATAACTAATGCGATCTTGTTCTTTGATTGTATGAATACGAAAAGCGCGTTCAGATACCCATGACATACAAGGATAAGCACCTGCAACATATTCACCTGGGTGCAGTAAAACGTCCCAAGGGATAACGCGGTCTTTTGAATGAAGTTCTACTTCCCAGCGAACCCATGGACTGGAAGAATCGCCTAACTGTTTTCCTTTTTCGTAAATCCTAATGAGCTTGCCGTTTTTGCGTCTACCAACTTCAAATGTACGGCCAAGATCATCATGTGTGATCCAATTACCATGCTGTTTTGGATTGGGATTTCTGCCGCCTTGCTTAAAGCCTCCGCTCTTATAAAGTTCAACTGCCTGGTCTACTGAGTGCAGTCCTTTAAAATCATCTACAGCACCATCCCATCGAGTAATCTTGCTTTGAAGTTCATCTCTAAGAAATGTAGAAAATGATTGCCAATCAGATATGAATGAGCAGCCTTCACCAGGTAACGATAAAAAAGCAGTATCATTTTGGCTGCCATAGGCAAACATGACACAGCCATGATCAAAGCGGAAAGAATTTTTCCATCCTTGAAGGCCGCGCTCTTGATCTGTCATACCACCAAATCTAAAGTTAGTTACTTCACTAAAGGATTTGAAGAACTTTAAAGGATTGTTATTATCAGGATGGAAAGGAAACGAAACATTCAACCAATCGGTTAAAGCTGCCTGTGATTTTTTTCTTTCTTCGGAGGGACTTTCCCCCCGTATTACCGTACGGGGGTTATCGGTGGCATGTTCCATATCGGATAATTGAATAACATCCGATGATGCGCCAGTGCAATGTGCTGCGTTGGCCGCTGACGCGCCCACCCGCGCATTGGCACTGGCGCTACTTTGATGAGTTAATTTTACAGAAGGCCTTTCCATACCCCTTAATATAAGGGGTATGGATTATCCTATCAGGGGTTATTAGTACCCTTTATATGTTACCTATCTCTCGGCGATTATCAATTTTTATATCGCCGCTAACGGCTTTCCAGAAATTACTCAGCTTGCAAGCAACATCATATCCAATAGATTTGTAGGCCAATGGTCCTTCAGGAGGAAACATTTCTCGGATATTAATACAGAGAATTTCTTCATATTTTCGTATGGTACGTTTGTTATGGAAAATAACTAAAACTCTCCAACCAAATAAACGTCCAGTCATCAGCATACCAATAGCATTATGCAATTCCTCAATTTGTCCGTGAAACTTCTCAGTAGCTTTATTAATGATTTCGATATAGTGAAGAGCTTCCTCAAGAGATAAAGGAGGAATCGGTTGTTTTTCAAGATCAGGCATTGTTTAATTTTCCTTAGTACATGCATTAAGCATAATGGATTAAGGGGTAATAAAAAACCTCTTTGAATCATATGAAAGAGGGAGCAGAGAAGTGTTAAAACCCAAAAGCGTTTTGCAGGAAGAAGCAGGTAGTTGAAACACGCTAGCAGAATGGGATCGGCCAGTATGCCCATGAAGCCGGGCATGGCCTTGCGCCGGGTCGACCGGCACACCCGGGTGGCGGCTTCTTTTCAATGTGATGCCAAAACAAATTATGTGTACGTATATTAATCGAACTACTATAGTTTTTAACGTATTTATTAGGTGATTTTAGGCGGATTGAAAACATCCAAATATTCTAGCATGGTGACTTTCTTTGCTATTGTTCTGCACCCGATAAAAAGCGTATGCTCACTACAGTGTTTAAAAATACTTCCCCTGTTATTGAAAATTGATTTAGTAATAGAGTCTTTGTACGCAGGTTTAAATGATAGCAATTTACGAAGGTTATTACTTACAAGAAAATAACTAATCCATGAAATAAGATATTTATTTCTTTCTTCTTCGTTAGATAATGAATTTAAAGGCTATGTCACAATTAGTTGTTGAACCTGCCTTGTTTTGCCAAGAGATGCTATAAAACAAAGGATTGGTGTAATACTTTGACCGAGACGGTCAATCATTCTGTGCCATCCGAGGTAA
>NZ_JALHQJ010000028.1 GCF_022842015.1 Nitrosomonas sp.
ATTGATGAGGAATTACCATCCGGTCGCAGTGAATTTCAGCGCGATCGGGATCGCATCATCCATTCTGCAGCCTTTCGTCGGCTGGAATATAAAACCCAGGTATTTGTTAACCATGAAGGGGATTTGTTTCGCACGCGCCTGACACATAGTCTGGAGGTTGCGCAAATTGGGCGTTCCATAGCAAGAAATTTAGGTTTGAACGAAGACCTGGTGGAAGCGATTACACTGGCGCACGATCTTGGGCATACGCCTTTTGGTCACGCGGGCCAGGATGCATTGAATGAGTGTATGCGCGATTACGGTGGTTTTGAGCATAACCTGCAATCCCTGCGGGTTGTTGATGTGCTTGAAGAGCGTTATGCGGCTTTTGATGGGCTTAACCTTTGCTACGAAACCCGGGAGGGTATACTCAAGCATGTCTCCAAAAAAAATGCGCAGAAACTGGGCACTGTTGGCGAGCGTTTTTTGCAGCGAAGAAGGCCTTCATTGGAAGCACAGTTGGCTAATTTTGCCGATGAAATTGCTTACAACAATCATGATGTGGATGATGGGCTACGTTCGGGGCTGATCACATTGGGGCAATTGGAAGGCGTGGCAATTTTTTCGCAGCATCTAGAGCTAGTCAAAGAGAAACATCCAGCACTACCTGAACGCCGTATGGTCTATGAAACTGTGCGCGGCATGATCAATACGTTGGTGACTGATCTCATTCAGCAAAGCACGCGTAATATTAAAGAAGCAAAAGTTGATAGCTTGGCTGCCGTGCATATAGCGCCGCCACTCATCGGTTTTAGCCAGCAAATAAAAAAACAGCAGCAGGAATTGAAGAAATTCTTGCTCGATAACCTTTACCGGCATTTTCGCGTGGTGCGTATGAGTGCCAAAGCTCACCATACCCTCGAAAGGCTTTTTACAGCTTTTAGCTCGGAAATAAAATTACTACCTACGCAATATCAGAGAAAATTCGATCAAGAGGGATATCAGGCCATTGCTGATTATATTGCCGGGATGACTGACCGGTATGCAATCAAAGAATATCAGCGTTTATTCGCTATTGTCGAAAACTAGGCTAATACCGATTGATTGATACGAAAGTCAGTTTATATGCAAGTCACCGGGTTCATTAATACTGGTTTGGCGATATACGTAATGGCCGTTCGCTGGTAATATTGTTGATTGGTATAGGTGAATCTTTATCAGGCTGTTGAAAAACCATCTGCAATGTTGCTACTGCGTTAAAAACAGACTCCAAATGCTTATTGGTTCGGCATGAAATAATTTTTGTGCCCGTTTCGTCTGTGTCGACTTCCTCGGAAGCGTTTTTCAACAACCTGTTAATGGAAATTGCCTGTTTAAAATAACAATAAGAGTTAGGCTTATTAATGACAACACTAAAAAATGATACGTTATTACGCGCATTGCTGAAGCAACCTGTTGAATATACGCCGGTTTGGTTAATGCGTCAGGCAGGCAGATATCTTGCAGAATATAATGCAACGCGCGCGCGCGCGGGGGATTTCCTTGCTTTATGCAAAAATCCCGGATTCGCAACGGAAGTAACCATGCAACCGCTTGCGCGTTTTCCGCTGGATGCGGCCATATTATTTTCAGATATTCTCACCATACCTGACGCCATGGGGTTGGGATTGTATTTTGCTCAGGGTGAAGGCCCGATGTTTGAGCGTCCGCTACGAGAGGAAAAGGAGATCCGTGCGTTAAAGGTCCCCGATCCAAACAAGGAATTGCGTTATGTGATGGATGCGGTGTCGGAGATCCGCAAAGCGTTGGATAATCGAGTTCCCTTGATTGGTTTTTCCGGCAGTCCGTTTACGCTGGCTTGCTACATGGTAGAAGGACGTGGTGGAACCGAGTTTCGTGAAATCAAGACGATGTTGTACCAGCGTCCTGAACTGCTACATCATATTCTGGATGTGAATGCAAAGGCCGTGACCGCTTATCTGAATGCGCAAATCGAATCGGGTGCGCAGATAGTCATGATTTTTGATACTTGGGGCGGGGCGCTTTCGCATGCGGCCTATCAGGAATTTTCCTTGCGCTATATGCAGCAGATTATCGCCGGATTAAAACGAGAGCATGATGGCATGCCCATTCCGAGGATTGTTTTCACCAAAGGTGGCGGTTTGTGGCTGGAAGCCATTGCTGATATTGGTTGTGATGCCGTTGGCTTGGATTGGACGATCGACATCGGAGAAGCGCGTCGGCGGATTGGAGATAAAGTTGCTTTGCAGGGAAATCTTGATCCTTCGGTGTTGTTTGCATCACCAGAGGTCATTACTGCGGAAGTTGAAAAGATACTGCTTAGCTATGGTTCTGGAAGTGGCCATGTGTTTAATTTGGGACATGGTATTTCTCAATTTACCCCACCAGAAAATGCAGCAGCCTTGGTAGAAGCGGTACATACATTGAGTCGTAAATTTCACTTGGAGAGCGCTTAAGTTGATCTGAGTCGTTTCTGGAAAAGATTATGCATATTTTGATTATTGAGGATGATTTAGCGATTGCGGCTAATCTTTATGATTTTCTGGAATCAAGAGGACACACTGCCGATGCCGCCGCGAATGGGGTTGCGGGGCTGCATTTAGCGGTGACGCAGCGATTTGATGCAATTTTGCTTGATTTGGGGTTGCCGAGTATGAATGGCATGACATTGTGCCGGAAGCTACGTCAGGAATCGCAGGTTGATACGCCTATTTTGATGCTGACCGCACGTGATACGCTAGAAGATAAACTGGCAGGTTTTGAACAGGGAGCAGATGACTATCTGATTAAACCATTTGCATTAAAAGAAGTGGAGGCGCGTTTATTAGCGTTGCATAAAAGGCATCTCGGCAAAGTTGCGAATCGCACATTAGAATTCGAGAAGCTTATTTTTGACCCTAAAACATTGTCTATTCGCTTTGAGGATACAAATGTGAAGCTTCCGCCTAAGTGTATACGCTTGCTGGCGTTAATGATGAGCGAGCCAGGCAAGGTGTTCAGTCGCGAGGAGCTTGAATTAGAAGCTTGGAACGATGTCCAGGAAACCAGTGATACATTGCGCAGTCACATGCATATTTTACGGCGTGCTTTAACCAAGGCGGGTGGTTATGATCCAATCGAAACGGTTCATGGTCTTGGTTATTGCTTGACATCTCGTGCTCAGATTTCCAAGTGAACATAGCCTGCGCTATCGTGTTGCGGTAGCGCTATCAACATTTAGCATTTTTATTGTCGGTACGTTGTGCATTATTCTTTATTTTGTTTCTGATGATATTGAAGAGGCGCATATTGAACAAGTCATTGAGATGGAAATGGACCATCTTGTTCAACGCTACCAAATCCACTCAGATTTCATTTCTCAGGTCGGTTCAAATCTTAAAAGCTATGTGATTCACGGCATGGATGATGAACTACAGATCCCTACTTATTTGCGTGGATTTAGTTCGGGCTATCATCGCATTTACTATGGTCTTGAAAATTACCATATTCGTGTACGTGTGATCGATGAAGTAAAATTTCTTGTTGCTTATCGAATTGCGCTGCATCAGCAGCGTTTGAGCAAACTTAGGCTGATTATCTTGATTTCATGGTTTATTGTTGTTGCCATTGCTTTTCTGGTTGGTTACTTGTTAGCTGGGGTGCTGGTTAAACAGGTCACTGATTTGGCGGAGAAGGTCAGTCAGTTGGCTACAGATAATGCTCAAACAGGATTGTTGGCGCAACCGGATATGGATGAGGAAGTTGCGCAACTCGCCCATGCATTGGATGATTATCAGAATCGAATTAAACGCATGTTGCAACGCGAGCAGGAATTCACGGCCAATGTCAGTCATGAATTAAGAACGCCAATTACTACCATTCTTACCAGCTGTGAATTGTTGGTCGCAACGCCCGAATTACCGACAAGAGCGAACTATCGGATAAAAATGATCGAGTCAGCTGCCACGCGCATGGGTGAGCAATTGCAAGCTTTATTGTTTTTGGCGCGTGAACAGGGGCTAGGAGTTACCGAGCCTGTTGCTGTGGCTGAATGTGTTTTTGATGCTGTTGAGCCGATATGTTCCGAAATGTACCGGAAGAAACTAAAATTTGAAGTGAACATTCATCCCTCGGTGACGCTTGTAGTCAATCGCCAGGCATTACATACCGCATTAATGAATCTGCTTCGAAATGCAGTGCAATACACCGAAAGCGGTTTTATTCATGTTGAGTTTAAGGATCATCGATTATCCATTTCAGATTCGGGCATTGGAATAGAGCCCGCGTATTTGCCCTTACTCTATGAACGATTTTTTCGCGGCTCTGAACAAGGGGAAGGACTGGGCATCGGGCTCGCGATTGTTAAACGAATCTGTAATTACTATAGCTGGGGTATTGAGGTAGATAGTACGCCCGGCAAAGGCACCACGTTTCACATTATTTTTCCTTAATAATTGAAGAGATAGTCTTCGGTTTCCTTCACGATTTCTTCACATTTCTTGTGTTAACGTTTATGTGTGAAGAGCAATTCAGTCACGGGTTTTAAGATTTAACAAGAGTGTTTCTTATCGTCGTCTGCACCAACTAGGTGGTTACGTTTCGTAGAATCGCGGTTAATAAATTGAAGCTCCCAAGAACCAAACGGCTCCTGGGATTTTTTTATGTGGAATTTGCGGTGCTTTAAAAGATATTATAGTAAAAAGAGTTGTTTTTATAAACAAAAAATATGTCTAATCAATAAGTAGGGAGTATTGCATGGCAACTATACAACCAGTAGTTTTGTTTTTCGTATTTGGGGTTTTGGCAGGTGTAATCAAGTCTGACCTGAAAATACCCGAAGCGTTATATAAGAGTTTGAGTCTGTTTTTGTTGATCGCCATTGGTTTTAAAGGCGGTGTGGCGATGTCCAAGTACGAAATCATGGAGGTGCTGCCCATCGCAACCGCTATGGTTGTCTTATCGGCACTGATTCCATTGACGGCTTATCCAATATTGAGATTCATTGGTAAATTCACTCAAGCGGATGCGGGTGCAATCTCCGCGCATTACGGCTCGGTGAGTGCGGTCACGTTCGCCGTGGGGGTGGCTTTTCTGGCTGCGAAGGATGAGTATTCCGAAGGCTATATGGTGTTGATTATGGCGCTGATGGAAATACCGGCACTGGTGACCGGTACGATCCTGGCGCGTGCCGGTGCGGGCGGTGAGAAAACCCAATGGGGTAAATTGATGCACGAAATTCTGACCGGCACCAGTCTATTCCTATTAATAGCGGGCGTGATTATCGGTTATTACGCCGGGATGGTGAAACTTGTCGAACCTCTGGATAAGATGTTCATGGACTTATTCATGGGCGTGTTGGCTTTCTTCTTGTTGGAGATGGGGTTGCTGGCAGCATCAAGATTGAAAGCCGTTGTGGCAAAAGGTGTATTTATCATTTCATTTGGTATACTGTTCCCAATGATGGCAGGGTTATTTGGGGCTTACCTGGGTTGGCTGTTTGGTTTGTCAGAAGGCGGTACAATGCTATTGGCGGTGTTGTATGCCAGTTGTTCTTATATCGCGGCGCCTGCAGCCATGCGCATTGCGGTTCCAGATGCGGATCCAGCAGTTTCAATCGGTGCTTCGCTGGGCGTGACATTTCCTTTTAATATATTTCTGGGTGTGCCTATTTACTGGGAGATGTCGCATTGGTTCCATACCATACCTGTTTAGAAGCTATTAATTTTTGAATGATGATTGACCTTTCGGGAAGATAAATTATGAATAATACAATCGCAATGAAACGTTTCGAGATAGTCGTCGGTATTGAAAAGCTCGAGGAATTGGTGGAAATATTAGACGGGTCCGGAGTACGTGGCTACAGTCTTATTAAAAATGTCGGTGGGCTCGGATCGCGTGGTGTGCGAGACCCTGATGATGTTTTGTACGAACAAGAGAATGTGATGGTTGTTCTCGCCTGCAAAGACGATCAAGCACAAAAGGTGGTTTCCGGATTGAAGCCGGTGTTAAAAGGTTTCGGTGGAATGTGCTTGATTTCTGATTGTTTCTGGCTAGAAGGGCCGCCTATTTCTTACTGATTCGCAGTTTTTCGATAGATTCATTATAAGGATGCTGTAATATGCACAAGTTGTTTTTTGTGCGTATTACAGCATTTTACATCTACCGTAAAAGAAGGCTGATGCGGTTGATGTAATAATTATCGTCATCAAATATAGCTCGACCGATCATCACTGTTCATGCAAAAAAATACTCCTGTGTTGCTGCGCTTTATTCGCCTGACGCGCTTACTATTCCATGTTGCCTCAGGTTTATTGCAATCACTAGTGTATTCCTATTTTCCTTTGTCCATTCAACACAAAATGATGCAACACTGGGCAAGTGGTTTATTGTCTATACTTGGAATCAGGCTGCAATGCCATGGAAGATTACCTACGGTGGAAATTCCATGTGTACTAATGGCGGCCAATCATGTTTCTTGGTTGGATGTTTGTATATTGATGGCGGCTTGTCCAACTCGCTTTGTGGCCAAGGCGGAAATCAACCGGTGGCCGATCTTAGGTCGAATGAGTAGAAATGTCGGTACGCTGTTTATCGAGCGTGCAAAACGCGCTGACACCATGCGCATCAATCAACAAATCAGTGAAGTAATGGAGAGGGGAGAGCGAGTTACCGTATTTCCTGAGGGCACGACATCGGACGGTACACAACTCAATCATTTTCATGCCTCGTTACTCCAATCTGCGGTGATAACCGATGCATTGCTGTATCCTGTCGCCATTCGATATCGTAATAATACAGGCGAAATTTGCCAAGAAGCAGCATACCTAGAGCCATCGCTGGTTCTGTCTTTGCAGCAAATACTAAGTCAGATAAGGATTGATGCAGAGCTGATTTTTAATTCGCCGATTTCGTGCGGCACGAAGAATCGCCGCGAATTGGCACGCTCATCAGAACAAGCAATTGCCGATGCCTTGTCGTTGCCTATTGTACACAAGGAAGCTGGAAAATTTTCCGGTCTTCGAGGCGGATAGCAGTTAGTTGTCCGCCCCAAACGCAACCTGTATCCAATGCAATCAAATTGTCCGTCATGTGCAATCCTAGTGCTGACCAGTGACCACAAATAATAGTGCTATCCTGACTGGCCCGATGGGGTACGTTAAACCATGGAAAATAGCCGGATGGAATGGATTGTAAATTTCCTTTATAGGTAAAATTCATTTTACCTTCTAATGTGCATACGCGCATTCGTGTCATGGCGTTAATAATAACGCGCAAGCGCATATAATTCGTCCATTCTTCATGCCAGTAATCGGGTTCGTTGCCGTACATCGAGGAAAACAGTTCCTGTGAATTATTCTGTTGCAAGGCACTTTCTGCTTCACGAGCTAACTGCTGTGCTTGTGCAATTGACCAGGACGGCAACAGGCCTGCATGTACCATGGCATATTGAGCTTCGGAATGAAATAATTTTTGGTGCCGCAACCAGTGCAGCAATTCTTCTCGATCAGGTGCGTCAAGAATCGGCTGGATGGTGTCATTGCGATGTTTTTTCACTTTTCCTGCGGCAACCGTTAACAGGTGTAAATCGTGATTGCCCAATACCATCAGTATGGTGTCACCGGCTTGTTTAATATAACGCAATAATGGCAATGAATCAGGGCCGCGATTAACGATGTCTCCGACTAACCACAGTTTGTCTTGCGCGGGATCAAAACGGATCAGATCGATCAGCCGTTGGAAGTCGGAAAAACAGCCTTGTAAGTCGCCAATTGCATAGGTTGCCATGTGAGTATTAACGTAAATTCAATACATCCTGCATATCGAACAATCCGTTGGGTTTGTCAATCAGAAAACGCGCTGCGCGCAATGCGCCTATGGCGAAAGTCATGCGACTGCTGGCTTTGTGAGAAATCTCCACGCGTTCACCGATGCCGGCAAACATCGCAGTATGATCACCTACAATGTCTCCTGCGCGAATGGTTGAAAAACCAATGGTTTCCGGATTTCTTTCACCGGTGATGCCTTCACGGCCGTAAACTGCTACTGCACTCAAATCCTTTTGTAAAGTTTGCGCGATCACCTCTCCCATGCGCAAAGCGGTGCCGGATGGCGCATCGACTTTATGTCGATGATGTGCTTCGATTATTTCAATATCATAGCCTTCATTCAGTGTCTTGGCGGCAATTTCCAATAATTTGAATGTGACATTCACGCCGACACTCATGTTGGGTGCAAATACAATGGCAATATCTTTCGCAGCTGTTTTAAGCTGATCTTTCTCTTCGGTTGAGAAACCGGTTGTGCCAATCACCATTTTTACCCCGATTTTCCGACAAATAGAAAGGTGCGCTAAAGTGCCTTCGGGTCGAGTGAAGTCAATCAGGTGATCACAATCCGTTAAAGCACTCGCGAAATCATTGACAATTGGGACATCGCAGTGTGTTCCTATTAATTCTCCTGCATCCTTGTTCAGGTAAGGGCTGCCTGCCCTTTCCAGTGCGGCCGTTAATCGCATATCCGGTGCCTGTGTGACGGCTTCTAGCAGTGTGCGACCCATGCGTCCGGAACAGCCGGCGATCGCAATTCTTTGAGTTGTCATTTTATTCCTACAATGATCTTGAGTTTAATAATCAATAGCTAATTTTATCGAGTTATTACTTTACCTCGTCATCCGACTTGGTATCATTATGAGCAGAGTTACTCTCGACTGGTTTGGTTTTTGTGGTTTCTTGCGAAAATTGCATATAATTTTCGATATTGACTAAAGTATCGTTTTCAAAAAAAAGGGTTAACCGTTTATGCTCGGACAAGTCACCTTTCTCCCGCATTAAATACACATAATCCCATCGATTGTCGCGGAAGGCATCAACGATCAGTGGAGAGCCCATGACAAAGAGTACTTGGGATTTGGTCATGCCTAGGGTTAGTGTTTCCAGCATTTCATCTGAAACAAGATTGCCTTGCTGAACATCAATTTTGTATAGAATATGAGGAAGGAGTGAGCATCCAGTAAATAAAAGAAAAATAAGCAATGCAGAAAATTTTACAGCCATTTTATGAATAGTATGTTTTCAAAGTGAACACAGCACTATATGATACAGTAAATAATTTTCCGGATAGAAATAACCATGAGTAGTTCTGACAGTCTGAAAAGTATAGATCTTAAGAATATGGGTCTCAAAACTACGTTGCCAAGGCTCAAGATATTGAATTTATTTGAGCAAAGCAGTGTGCGGCATTTATCTGCTGAGGACGTTTATAAAGAGTTGCTCAATGAAGGTGAAGATATCGGATTGGCGACTGTATATCGTGTGCTCACGCAGTTTGAACAGGCCGGCCTACTTGAGCGACACCATTTTGAAAGCGGTAAAGCGGTATTTGAATTAAAGGGAGACGGTCATCATGATCACTTGGTCTGTCTACAATGTGGGCGTGTAGAAGAGTTTTACGATTCGGAAATAGAAAAACGCCAAATAAACATAGCAAAAGAACGTGGATTTACCCTGCAGGAACATTCGCTATCACTTTATGCCGACTGTATTAAACTCAATTGCCCATATAAAAAATAACTATGTCTGCGATTACCGCACAACCAAGCTTAATCAAATTCTTCTTGGCACAACGTACGGCTTGTAAGAAATTCTGTTTAAGTATCGTCGTTGTGTTAGTAGGGTTGATTTCTTTGCCATCTGCTCATGCTGATATTGCCAGTTTCGGGGATTGTATTTCCAGAATGAAGGTTTTGGCGAGATCCGAGGGCATTACAGATAGAACTGTCAATCAAGTTTTGGATAAGGTCAAGCACATACCTCGTGTGATCGAACTGGATCGGCGCCAGCCTGAATTTACGCAAACATTTGCTGGTTACTTTAGTACGCGCATCAGTGATGAACGTGTCCAACGTGGTCGAGCATTATTGACACAATACCGCACATTATTAGAAAGAATTCAATTAGAAACGGGTATTCCGGCGCAATATTTGATTTCATTCTGGGGATTGGAAACTAATTACGGTGGATATTTTGGTGATTGGTCAGTAACCGATTCGTTGGCTACATTAGCTTGTGATCCGCGTCGAAGTACCTTTTTTACGCAGGAACTGCTCAATGCGATGCGAATTCTGGATGCAGGGGATGTTTCTCAGGAACGGATGATCGGTTCTTGGGCAGGTGCCATGGGTCATATGCAATTCATGCCCTCGACTTTCTTAAGCTATGCCAAAGACGTTGATGGCGATGGGCGTCGTGATTTATGGGGAAGTATTCCAGATGCTATGGGGTCTGCTGCAAATTTCTTGCGACAATTGGGCTGGACGCCTGGACTGGATTGGGGGCAGGAAGTCCGGTTGCCATCATCTTTTGATTATGCGTTAGCTGGGCGCGATCATATGTTAAGTCTGGCAGAATGGGTGAGGTTAGGCGTTACCACAGCTTCTGGAGCGCCTATAGCACCGAGTGAGCAAAAATTTGCTTTGCTCGTGCCTTCCGGTCATCAGGGGCCGGCTTTTTTGGTTTCAAAGAATTTTCACGTCATCATGCGTTGGAATCGTTCAGAGTTTTACGCATTGTCAGTTGGCCATTTGGCGGATCGTATTGCTGGTGCCGCTGCATTGCGTCGTATGCCTCCGGCTGATACAGATAAAATATCTCGCGAACAAGTACGCCAACTTCAGATGGACTTATTGACATTAGGCATTGATTCAGGTGAAGCCGATGGTATATTGGGTTCAGCTACTCGCAAGGCAATCAGCCATTTTCAGCAGAGAACACAGCGTATCGCTGACGGGCATTTGGACATGGTTTTGTTAACTGCAATTCGTCAGGCGGCCAGTATGGCGTCTCGTTAGAAACCATTAAATAACGGTTATCTGGTTTCTAAGTCAGAAGATGTTTGATGGCTTCTTGTTCCGTAATTAATTCTTGATAGCTATGTTGCATTTTTGCTTGATCTGATTGATTTGTTTCCAAGTTCTCAACGATTGTATACTGACCGTTTTGGCAGGTGACAGGGAAGCTGTAGATGATTCCGCTCGGGATGCCATAACATCCGTTCGAAGGTACGCCCATCGAGACCCAATCACCTTCTCGGGTACCAAAAATCCAACTTTGCATATGATTGATAATAGCATTGGCTGCGCTAGCCGCGCTCGATTTGCCACGTCGCGCATCGATAATTGCTGCGCCGCGTTTTTGTACCACTGGGATAAAGTGATTTTCTATCCATGCAGAATCGCTTATCAATGAGGAAACTTTGTCGTTTCCCACTATGGCGTGGCTTAGGTCAGGGAATTGTGTGTTCGAATGATTCCCCCAAACGATCATTCGCTTAACATCTGATACAGGCACTCCAAGCTTAAGCGCAACCTGCGACAATGCACGATTGTGATCCAATCTTAGCATTGCAGAAAAATTTCCTGGATCAAGGTCGGGTGCATTTTTTAAAGCAATATAAGCATTCGTGTTGGCTGGATTGCCAACGACCAATACTTTAACATTGCGCTTGGCAGTTGCATTGAGTGCTTTTCCTTGTGCAATGAATATGGGACCGTTGGCTGCAAGAAGATCCTTGCGTTCCATATTTTCCCCACGCGGCCGCGCACCCACCAACAGGGCAATATCTACATTCTCGAAAGCAACCTCAGGATTGTCAGTGGTGATGATTCCCGCTAGTAGCGGAAAAGCGCAGTCGTATAATTCCATGACGATGCCATCAAAAAAAGGCTGCGCTTCAGTAATGTCATGTAATTGCAGAATAACCGGCTGATCTTTACCCAGCATGTCGCCGGCTGCAATGCGGAATAGCAGGCTATAACAAATCTGTCCGGTTGCGCCGGTGACAGCAATACGAATAGGCGATTTCATTTTTTCCAATCCTCGAGAAGCCACCAATAGACTGGAAAATTGGCGGTATATGGGGAATAGTAAGCAAATTATACTTGCAATCAGTGTCTGGCGAAAGAGCCAGCGTGTTTAATAATAAGGCATTTTGTTAGAACATTGATTGCAGATCAAAATGCTATTCATGATGCCCGGCCCGGAAGTGCTGCTCGATGTTGAGGTTGCGTGGCCAAATGCATATCAACTTTTTATCCAATTAGGAATTTTTCAGGTATTCAGCAACCATTCAGCTCTTATTTAATACAATTTGAAGAACAAACCCACAAGGTGGTCACATGAAAAGTTTTTATTCGAATTGTTTGATCATTATTTTGCTGAGTATCATCTTAAATGATGTTGCTTGGGCTCGCGGAGGGCATCACGGCCATAGGCATCATCATCATGGGCATTTAAATTTCGGTATCAATATTGGTGGATACAATTCCGGTTTTTATGGGCCAGGATTCTATCAATTTCGTTCTTATGGTTATCCTGTTAATTCAATGTTTATGATGCCGCGTGCTAGGTATGTACCAAGGCCTGTGGCTTCGGTGATTCCACCCGTCTATGTTCAGCGTGAACAGCCTTCGGTCCAGCCACAAGCTAATTACTGGCACTATTGCCAGAGCCCGGCAGGTTACTATCCAAATATCGAAAGTTGTCCTGGTGGTTGGATACAAGTGGCCCCGCAATCAACAATGGAATAATGTAGAGAGGTTAAATATGTTAATACTGAGAAATTTGATTGTCATTGTGATCGCCGGATTTCTGGTAGCGTGCGTTCATTTACCAACCGGGCCCAGCGTAATGGCGTTGCCAGGCTCTGGTAAAAACTTTGATCAGTTCCGGTCTGATGAATATGAATGCAAACAGTATGCGTATGAACAAGTCGAAGGTTATACGCCGCGAACCGCATCCCGGATGAGCGGTATTGAGAACGCAGCGCTGGGCAGTGGGCTCGGCGCTGCAGCGGGCGCTATTTTAGGGGGTGGTCATGGCGCAGCGATCGGAGCCGGAATCGGCCTTTTATTCGGCAGCGTGCTTGGATCAAGTAATGCGACAGCTTCAGGCTATGCTAGTCAACAGAGATATGACAATGGTTATGTGCAGTGTATGTATGCCAAAGGACACAGCGTTCCTGTCGATGGTAGGGTCATGAATAGTCCATCAGGTAGAAACACTGTCAGCAGGGTAGCTGTGCCAGCAGCAGAAAATTTTGTTCCGCCACCACCACCGCCCGGTAGCCCGCCGCCTCCACCTCTACGTTAATTCTTTTTCCATTTGTCAGCGGCTTGTGATCACTGAGTGATGCGCAAACCGCTGATACCTCCCTGAAAAAAAGTTGATAACAGGTATCACTGTTGCTTGATTTGACGCCGTTTTAGTAACTTATCTGTAAATAATGCAATCAATAGAAATGCGATGATATAGGGTATGGCAGTAAAGAAAGCTTCCTGATAATTTGTCATCTTTATCCGCAACGGATACTCATACTGCAAGGGGGGTATCCCTTCTCCTGTTACAAATAGGGTATATTGCCCTTCATCCAAGTTAAATTCACCCTTGATGATCCCATCTGAATGATTATTCGAGTATAAAGTTGTTATGGTATCGCTTAATGCTTGGCCAGTACCTCTTACGATTTTAATAGCAATCGGCATGTCACGCAGCGCTTGATCGACGAGATCCAACACCCACAAGGTTTCACCTTCATTGGGAATTTCAGTGCAGTATTCTGCTTCCGGGTCATGTTGAGGTTGATAAGTACTCAGGTGCACCATGCTGCCAGAAATATTGCGCATGCAAATGTCTGATTCTAAGGATACTTTGCCGTGAGCGGCGGCTAAGCCCGAATAGAATGCTGCGGTGACTATGGCGATTGAAGTCCAAATTTTTATGATTTGTCTCATCCTATAAACTCCTACACTTATTGATCAATAATCTATTTGAATTTTTTTGCCTTGTTTCGACGTGCTCCAAAAGGTTTCTCAGAAATCTGTTGTTTTCATGGTCAGTTGAAACTGACCATGAAAACAATTGCTGCAAATAAATAAGACTAAGGAACGATACGATTGTTCAGAATATCTCTGCTTGCGTTGTTCCAGGTTACATCAGTCAGGTTAGAGTAACGGGTGATAATCTGTGCTGCAATACCACCTGAAAATAAACCTGCCCAGCCCAAAATCACAAATCCCCAATGCAAAGGCGCGCTAAACAGTTCTTCCATGAACCAGAATGCATGTCCCCATTCGTTCAATCCTACGTTTGGCAGAATCATCAATGGGCCTGCAATCGCCATGACCAACGGGAATGATGTGCCACGGCTATACAGTGGCAGACGGGTCATCGCGTACAGGTATGACGCTACACCGCATACAATGTACATCGGGAATGAACCATAAAATACCACTACGTGACTTGGCGTAAAGCTCGTGTCACGTATAATCACTTGGTGCCATGATGCATCTTGTTCGGTAAAGAAGCTGCCGCCCCAGTAAACACCAAACAAGTAAACACCCAGCCACATCATCCAGTAAAAATAACGTTTGATCTCTAGCTTGGTGTCCAGATTGTCCAGTTGCTCCTTGGTGTCACGGGTCTTCAGTATCCAGCCCCAGGTTACCAACGCAAACAAAGGCATCAGAGTCATGTGTACCCGCCACAGTCCCATCCATACCTTGTCAAATTCCGGTTCCATCGAGTCCATACCGTGTGAATATGCAAATGTCCTTTGGTACCATATCCAAAATATCGCTACCAGAAGCATCGTTAACATGCCTATCTTGTAATATTTTGAGTCATACCACAGCGACATGTCGTAGTTGGCGCTCGCTGCGCCGCTAGTTGTGCCATAGGTTGTTGCCATCATTTCCTCCATTTGTTTGATCAATAAATATACGCAAGTAATGATTTATAATTAATTACATACTTAATGTAATTGCATAAATAATCACTTTTTTACGCAAATAAGCATAGCGCATTGCTATTCATTTACAATGAGTGTATCCACTCATTTTGTGAGGATAGGGTGCTTATCAGTTTTTAATGTTTTCGATTGGCAATTATTTGAAAACAAAAGTACTCAACATCGAATTAAATGATGAAGAAGTCGTAACTCAAGAAGGTTTCAATGTGATGAAGTGGGAGGATGATTAACGGGGGCCGGGTTTTCTGAATATTGCCCTTGTAATCGCAGCGCAAAGTTAATCAGACTATTAGGTCCGCTAAGATTGAGTTTTCGTGAAATATTGACACGGTGATTCTCAATGGTTTTTTGACTTACAAACAGCTTTTGAGCAATTTGCGGGGTGGTGAATCCTGCAGAAATTTTTGTGAGTATTTTGCGCTCAGTTTTCGTGAGACTTGTTATTTTATCCAGTGCGGTTTCGATTAATTTGTCGCGCTCCCTCTGAGTATTCTGTGTTTTTGCTAATTTCTCAATTCTTGCATTGATGCTGTTAATTAATTCTTCTTTGGTGAATGGCTTGGAAAGATAATCATCCGCGCCCATGTTCATGCCCATGCGAGTATCGGAGCGGGTCGATTTTGCTGTAAGGAAAATAAATGCAGAAGATGATAGTTGGGGTGCTTGTTTTAATCGGGCAAGCACGTCGAAGCCATCAATTCCAGGCAGCATGATATCGCAAATAATGATATCGGGAATAAACTCCAGCGCTGTTTTTATTCCATCTTCACCGGAAGGGGCGCTGATTACCCGATAGCCATAATGCCGAATAATTTCGGAGATATTCTCGCGCAACGATTTTTCGTCTTCGATGATAAGAATTAATGCGTTGTCCATGGTTTCAGCTTATACCGGCAATCGGATTGTCACGGTACAACCGCTACCGACCTTGGTTTCGATATCGATATCTCCACCATGAAGTACGATAAGCTTCTTTGCAATCATGAGACCTAGACCGCTTCCAGGGAAAATTTTTGCATTTGATGCCCGGAAAAACGATTGAAACAGGAATGGTTGATCCTTTTTCGGAATACCCATGCCATGATCCACGAGCTTTAAGAAAAAAGTATCATCCTGAAAGCTCACGCTTAGGTTAGGCGCTGGTTTTCCTTCTGAATATTTAAACGCATTTGATACAATATTGCGTAAAGCATTTCGTAACAGAATTTCATCCATATCGATCATTCGATCGGATGCATTAAACCGGTAATCGAGTCTTCTCTGTTGTCCATTGGGTTCTACATTGGCTGCAACAAAAGCATCCATGAATTGTTTGAACGAAAGATTCTTTTTCGATAATTCTATTTTGCCTTCGTCAATTCGTCCGATATCTAAAATATTCTCCATTAGCTCGGTCATGCGAGTGGTTTCCTCAGCCATGATAGCCTTATGTTTCTGGAACAGATCAATAAAGGCAGCGCTAAGCTGGGCTGATTCCATTTTTAGATCCAGCAAATCAATGCTGGAGCGAATAGTGGCAAGCGGCGTGCGGAATTGGTGTGAGGCAAGGTTAACAAATTGCGTTTTAAATCGATTGAGTTCGCGCTCTTTTTCCATCGCTTTTTGCAACCGTTGCTCTGCCATTTTTATCAGCGTGATGTCATTTTCTACTGCGACATAATTAATCAATTTTCCTTGGTCATCATATACTGCGGCGATATTTAGATAGAGCCAGATTTTTTCGCCACTTTTGGTGTAATTGAGGATTTCGCCGGAGAATGTGCCCGTGTTTCTCAACGACCGGGCGATTTCCTGGATGGTTGTGCTGGAGGTCTCAGGCCCTTGGAGAAAAGCTGCCGGATCAATCCCAATCACTTCCTCAGTGCTATATCCCAGAATTTTTTCAAAACTATGATTGATCCAAATAATTTTTCTCTCAGGATCAGTAATCATGACAATACCGTTGGTTTTTTCAGCGACATAGGCCATGCGCTGTAGCTCCAATTCATTCTTTTTTCTGGCAGTGATATTTTGTAACACGCCATACAAGCCGATAATGTCTCCACCCGGATCGAGCATAGGATAGAGTGTCGTAGTGTGCCATTTAACTCTGCCATCCTGTATTTTCACCAGGAATTCCCCACTTTGCTCTTCCTTATGCGTTGTGACCTGGGTGATCAAAGCCAGCATTTTTTCTTTTTCAGATTCGGAATAGTAAGTGCCTCCAAGTAAATGAGAACACTCAAAATCTTTTCCGACTTCATAAAATTGATAAAGATATTCCGACCAGATTGTGAAATTTGTGGAGAACGTGTAACACCAGTCGCCTATTTCCGCAGCTTTACTGAGCAGGTGCAATCTTTTTTGCTGAAATTCAAACGAATCGAAAGATTTCAGGTTAAAGTCGGATCTGGAATTCATGGCTTAGAAAGCAACTCAAGTTGGTTAATCATCAGGGTAGCGGAATGAATATCTGATACTGTCGGCAACGCAGTGCCAAAAATAACGTGCGCATGACTTACTCAGTCAGCAAGCCAGAGGTATCGGGTAAAAGATTACAATGATCAGCAGGATTTGGCAAAAAAAGTTTGTCAGAATCAGGGTGGGGATGTATAGGTAACGTATTGTAATACAGGTGGTTGTGCTGCAATGCAGATAGTATTAATAGCTTGTTAAACTGTAATTGCTTGAAGCGAATTCTTTTTCGCACTTATATTGCGTTCGGTGTTGAAGGATCAGTATCCGCTGGATTACTCAATGGAGGATTGACATGATTAACTCCGTAAAAAATACGATTTGCCTTTGGTATGACGGCGATGCTGAGGAAGCGGCGCGGCTTTACGCCAATGCCTTCCCCGATCCGGCTGTCACCGCAGTGTGCCGCGCCCCAGGAGATTTTCCATCGGGAAAGCAGGGGGACGTGCTGACCGTCTGGTTTACCGTCTTGGGGGTTCAATGTCTTGGGCTCAACGGCGGCCCTGCATTCAAGCACAGCGAAGCGTTTCATTTCAGGTTGCAACCGCTGACCAAGTCGAAACGGATCGTTATTGGAACGCGATCATGGGTAATGGTGGACAGGAGAGCGCTTGCAGTTGGTGTAAGGACAAATGGGGATTGTCTTGGCAAATCACGCCAATCGCGCTTACGTAAGCGATATCGGACTCCGATCCCGCTGCCGCCGAGCGTGCGTTTAATGCGATGATGCAGATGTCAAAGATCGACATCGCGGTGTGGCTTAGTTCAGGTGTTCTCTAACAAAGCAAAAAACTTCAATAGGACAGACATGCAGGATTCGTGATTCTGTACCTCGAGGTGTTTTATATTGGGATCAATATAGTTTGATCCCGATCAATATTCCACATAGCCGCAATTGGTATTCTGAGAATCGTTGAAACAAAAGGTTTGATTATCAATTATCCATTAAGGGTTCAATCATAAGGTCAGGTCGAGAAACAAGAAAATCATCGATGAATTAGGTATATATTTTGTTTTTTGAATTTGTGGTATGCGCATTGCCTACGCTGAATTCGTGATTCTGTACCTGACCCCGATTGTGTGTGACCTCGATTGTGCGATTGTGGAGTTCAACGTTGCGAAAAGTTATTTCATTTACAGGAGAAAGTCATGAAAAAAGAATCTCTTTCAAAAAATAGGTTAGGTAAATGTTTGCCCCGAACTGTTTGTCGTGCAGGTGTCTTTGTGCTCGGATTTTGTATCATTGCTGATGCAGCAGCTTTTTTTGAATATGCTTCAATTGACTTCACAAAGGATACTCCGTCGGATCTTGGTATTCCTGATGCTTATCCAGAGGGGCTCGTAACTACGCCTCAAGGAGTACCTTTTAACATCGGACCAGTAGGCGGTAATGCAATTTGGTGTCCAGGAGGATGCGCAGGTTTCGGCGTGAATGACACATACAGCATGACGGCACCTGTTGGTCTAAGCGGACTCCACACCGTTTATACTTTGATGAACACTGTGTGGGAGGCTCCAGGACAGACATTAACCAAGGTCGAATTTAAGTTTGAGGGAATTACTACTCCATATTTTGCCATGCTGACAGATGGTGACGATCTGCGTGACGGTTTGACTAGAAGCTCTATCAATGGAGTTAGCACGGTACCAGCGTTTCATATCCCTGTTGGAGTACACGGAGTTCCGTGGACTATTGATATGCAGGCCTTTTCCATTCCTGATTTTCTTTGGGATAACACACTGACCGATATAACTTTTATCACTGATCGCACAGTCTTTCAACACGGAATATTCTTATGGGGGATTACGGCATCGACACTGGATCACGTGACACCAGGTGCAATCTCTTTGGTTCCAGAACCCGAAACCTATGCCATGTTATTAGCTGGTCTAGGGTTGATCGGATTCATGGCACGTCGCAGAAAGGGAACGACCATTTATTCTATAACAGGAGAGGTATCGTGTTAATTCAAAGTACATGTTTAATAGAATACTCAAGTATTCATTCTGTAAAGCAGGGTTTCAGGAGACTTCGTACCAAAGCACTGATTTTGGGCGCCTCAATGATAATGATGATTAACATTGGAAACGCAATCGCTGCACCCACAGAATGGAAGGTTTCCGAGGGAGGTAATGGCCATCTATATGAAGTTATCGTCCAACCCTCATTAGTGACATGGGATCAAGCACAATCCATCGCATTGAGTAAAGGGGGATATCTCGCAACGCTTACTTCCAAGGCGGAAAATGACTTTGTATTTGCTTTGGCTGCACCCGATGTAATACCGCAGGCTTGGATTCCGTGTGGTGCTTTTTGCAGTGACACCTGGGGGCCATGGTTGGGTGGTTTTCAACGTGCCGATTCTCCTGAGCCTGCCGGGGGCTGGCAATGGGTCAACAAAGATGGCGATTTTTCATACACGAATTGGGCGCCATTTGAGCCAAATGACGCGGACCCATTGGGTGAGGCATGGCTTCATTTTTTTGATAACAGTTCGTCATGGAATGATATTAATCAGAACACTTATCAGCTGCCGTCCCTCGTCGTTGAAATTTCCAGTCCTATTCCTGAACCCATGACATATGCCTTATTCTTAGTGGGCTTGGGAATAATAACCTTACGTACACGGCGTATCAGTTAATATACAAACAAACGGTGTTTGGTTACGGATAAAGAATTAAGACCGATATTCAGTAGCACTGGAATGCAAGAGTGCGGTGTTGGTGTCCGACTTATGGAACAAGTGCCCAGCGAGCTTTACATGCTTGATGCTTCAGGGTGTGTGGTGTTCGGAGATCCGGGTTGCTATTCTCACTTTGGCTTCAAAGTCGAATCTTTGCTTATCCTGCCTGGTGTGCCGTCGGAGTATTTCCAGGCTATCGCGTTCGGCGGCGCAGCACCTTTTGGGACGGGATATCATACTTATGTACGAGTCTTTTGCAGTGCGGGCTTAACCATTTACTAAGCCAACTCAGTTCCGCTGTGCGGCTTAGTTCAGACAATATGTTTCCCTAGCAGCTTGAGATTTGATATCAATGAGCCGCATTGCCCTGAATAAAGCTGAGCAATGCGTCTTTCAGGCAATTACTTAGAACGCGCAGCTTGGTAGCCGACTCTGTTGCCGTTACTATCGCCATTCCGGAAAGAATTCCCGCGATTGTCGGCGCCGATGGCGCGACCGCGTTGTCCGTTACGGTTTCTGCCGGATTCACCCGTTGCGCCGAAGCCAGGGCGGCTGTCATGACCGGCGAAAGGTGAGCGTTTGCGTCTTTGCGTAACGTTAGGCGTCGTGCCTCTGGGGCCGTTGCCTGAAGAGCGTGGTTTGATGCGTGGCTCAAGACCGGGGATAACATGCGATGCAATGCGTTGCCCGGTATAGCGTTCAATTTTTGTCAGGTTCATGTTGTCTTTCACCGAGGCGAATGAGACTGCTATACCTGCAGCGCCTGCGCGGCCTGTGCGGCCAATACGATGGACATAATCTTCGGCGAATTTGGGTAAGTCAAAATTGATGACATGCGTGATATCGGCGACGTCGATACCGCGGGCAGCGACATCGGTTGCGACCAGCACGCGCAAGCCGCCGTTGCGCAGGCGGGTCAATGTGCGGTTACGCTCGCGCTGATTCATATCGCCATGCAGTGCAGCAGCGGCATAGCCTTGCGCATACAAGTTGTCTGCCAGGGAGTCGGCATCGCGCTTGGTGGCGGTGAAAACAATGGCTTGTTTCAATGTCTCGTCGCGCAATACATGATTGAGCAGGCGGTTTTTGTGCGACATGTCGTCAGCGTAATGTAACCGCTGTTCGATATTGTCGAGCTTGGATTTAGGCGATGATACTTGAATGCGTTTCGGTGTTTTTAATAATTTTGCGGCAACTCTGTCGATCGCGTTGTCCAGTGTGGCGGAGAACAGTAATGTTTGCCGGGTGGCCGGTGTGGCGGCTGCGATGGTTTCGACATCTTCAATGAAGCCCATGTCCAGCATGCGGTCGGCTTCGTCCAGTACCATCATTTGCAGGCGTTGGAAATCGATGCGTCCACGTTGAATATGATCAATCAATCGTCCGGGCGTGGCCACCAGAATATCAACCGGCTGTGACAACAATTTGTTCTGCAATGGATAGGGCATGCCACCCAGGATGCTCACCACGTTGATGCGCGGTAAATACTTGCCGTATTTTTTTGCAGCTTCTGATACTTGCAGTGCCAGTTCACGGGTCGGTGTCAGCACCAGAACGCGCGGTCCGCGGCTGCGGATTTGCGCCGGTGTTGCCAGCGCATGTAATGCCGGTAGCATGAATGCTGCGGTTTTGCCAGTTCCTGTTTGTGCAGAGGCCATAATATCGTGACCGGCAATTAATTCGGGTATGGCTTGTTGCTGAATCGGTGTTGGGGTGGTGTACCCCGCTTCTTGAATTGCTTTAAGTATTGAGGGGTTTAAATTTAATTCTTCAAAAGACACGTTATTTTCCTAAAAAATACAGACAATGAAACACACAAGCATCATAATTTGCATGCCGCGAATGTGAATTGTGCGAAACCTTGTCAGCGCGTTAAAAAGCATCGCCGCTAACCAAAGTTGTTGCACTTTTTCGGAAAAACTTGAAAAGTTGGAGAGGTCAGGAACGATGAAGCTATGCAAAGTTGATCAAAAAAACGCTGCTCAACTTTGAGCCGAGAAGTATACTGGATTCTGCCAGGCTCTGCAATTGTTTGTGCCAGGCTCTGCAATTGTTTGCGATAATGTTTTTTATTGAATGATGGCTTTGGCAAACTTTCGTTTTCCCACTTGTATCACAACAGATGTGCCACGCGTTATTTGGGTCGATTTGTCGGTCACTTTTTCGTTGTTCAATTTGACAGCGCCTTGTTCGATCATGCGCAGTGCTTCGCTGGTGCTGGCGGTTAATCCTGTCTGTTTTAATAATTGTACCAAAGGTATTTCGTTGCCCGATGCCTGGATTATTTTTTCCGGAATATTTTCGGGCAAAGCGCCGTGTTTAAACCGTGCTTCAAAGTCGGCCAGCGCATCCTCAGCACTGCCCCGGTTGTGGAAGCGGGTAACGATTTCCTGTGCCAGCATTACTTTGATATCGCGCGGATTGCGGCCCGCCTCAACTTCCTCGCGCCATTTTTGAATGGTTTGCAAAGATTCAAAGGACAGTAATTCCAGATAACGCCACATCAGTTGATCCGAAACTGACATTAACTTGCCGAAAATTTCGGCGGGACTTTCGGTGATGCCGACATAATTATTCAAAGATTTGGACATTTTGTTAACGCCGTCTAGTCCTTCAAGTAACGGCATGGTAAGAATGCATTGTTGCGGTTGTCCGAAATGTTTTTGTAGTTCTCGTCCCATTAATAAATTGAATTTTTGATCGGTTCCGCCCAATTCCAGATCTGCTTTGAGTGCGACAGAATCGAAACCCTGAATCAAGGGATATAAAAATTCATGAATGGCAATCGCTTGATTGTTACGGTAGCGTTTGTCGAAATCATCTCGTTCCAGCATTCGCGCAACGGTATGGGTTGCAGCCAGTTTAATCAGATCTGCGGCATCCATTTTGCCCATCCAGATCGAATTAAACACCACTTCAGTGTGATCCGGGTTTAGAATTTTAAAGACCTGCTCGGTATAGGATTGCGCATTTTCTGCAACTTGCTCCCGGGTGAGTGGCGGGCGGGTGCTGTTTTTCCCGCTGGGATCTCCAATCATGCCGGTGAAGTCGCCGATCAGAAACAAAATATGGTGCCCCATATCCTGTAGTTGGCGCAGCTTGTTCAGTAAGACCGTATGGCCAAGATGTAGATCCGGTGCTGTTGGATCGAACCCGGCTTTAACGCGCAAAGGCTGGCCAGAATTTAGCTTGGTTTCCATCTCGGCTTCGACCAATAGCTCTTGACTGCCGCGTTTGATGATTTCAAGTTGAGATTTTATTGAGTTGTTCACGTTGGAGATAAATTTGTAATTTTTATTGGTAAAATATTATTCCTAAATGCTTGCTTAGGTCATTTTTAGTCGTTTCTTAGTACACATTGACTATTTTCATGTTAGACTCGCGCCTGTCTTAGTTACATGACTGGAGGTACTTCATAGTGCTATATACGCCTATTAGCAGTAAACAAAGGATTCTAGCTCAAAAATCATCTAAACTAACAAAAAAATCAATTCGCTGGTTAGTGGCTCTATCCAGCATTCCACTATTTGGCATTGTCACTGCATTTGGAATCGCACCTAATTCTCCGTCATTTGGAGAAGTTCCCGTAGAAGAAATCGTTCTTGATCTTGATTTGTCCATTCCAGATGCGCTTGTCGAGGCGCAGTCCAATCAGTCCTTCTGGCGCCAGGAAAGTATTCGGCGCGGTGATACGATGGCCGCAATCTTGAACCGATTGGATGTCAGCAGCCAAGATTCTACCTATTTCCTTCAAGCGGCGCGCGATAGCCGTGCGATGCGGCAGCTTAGACCTGGTAAAACCGTTTATGCGCAAACAACTGCTGAAGGTGAATTGTTGTCGTTACGTTATTTCTTCGGTAATGAAGAGCTGTTTTTGATGGAAAAAACAGACGATGCATTCAAGATGACGGAACAGCCGATCGAAATGGATGCGCAGATTCACATGAAATCCGGCGTGATTAATAGTTCTTTGTTTGGCGCGACGGATAATGCCGGCATACCTAACAATATTGCCATGCAGCTGACTGAAATATTTGCATCAGAAATCGATTTTTATCGGGATTTACGTCAAGGAGACCGTTTTACCGTAGTTTATGAAACTTTTTCAAACAATGGTAGGCGTACTAGATCTGGACGAGTGCTGGCGGTTGAGTTTGTCAACAAAGGAAAATCTCATCAGGCGGTTTATTTCAAATCATACAATGGTTCAGATGGGTATTACACTCCCGAGGGTGAAAGTTTGCGCAAAGCATTCTTACTTTCTCCTCTTGCCTTTACACGCGTCAGTTCCGGCTTTACGAACAGGCGCTTTCATCCTGTACTTAAGCAGTGGCGTGCACATCGGGGTATTGATTATGCCGCTCCTACCGGCACTCCTGTAAAAGCCACGGCAAGTGGAATTGTTGCTTTTTCCGGCTCGCAACGTGGTTATGGCAATCTGGTTGTGCTCAAACATAACGGTAAATATGAAACGGCCTATGGTCACCTGTCCCGGTTTGCTTCCGGGTTAAGTAAAGGTAAGCGGGTAAACCAGGGAGACGTGATTGGTTATGTGGGCTCGACAGGTATGGCGACAGGACCGCATTTACATTATGAATTGCGTGTTGATGGCGTGCAGCGTGATCCTACTAAAGTTGTGTTGCCAACTGCAATACCGATAGCAAAACGCGATTTAAATACATTCAAGAATGAGGCACAAGCTTTGCTGGCTCGTTTAAGCATCATGCGCGATATTCATCTCGCTGCGATAGAGTGATCTGCTGGATCTTATCGATTGACGGTTTGTTTTTGCGAACAAATCGTCAATTTATCAATTAAAATTACCTCCCACTGC
The DNA here is from genome assembly GCF_022842015.1 of Nitrosomonas sp. GTDB lineage: Bacteria > Pseudomonadota > Gammaproteobacteria > Burkholderiales > Nitrosomonadaceae > Nitrosomonas. The sequence goes on from NZ_JALHQJ010000028.1 coordinate 24,754, forward strand.
ACTCAATATACTCGAATAGTTGAAGTCCATTTACTACATAGGAATGATGTCGGGCACCAGTCTGGATGGTGTGGACGTCGTGTTGGTGGATCTGCGGGAAACAACGCCGTTATTATTAGGAACTTTCTATAGTCCATATAGCAATGATTTGCGTGAAGCACTGCTGTCGCTGCAACAATCGGGTTATGATGAACTCCATCGCGCGGCGATGCTTAGCAACCAGTTGTCATATCTATATGCGGAAGCAATTACAGGTTTACTGGAAAGTGCTGACGTTTTTCCACAGCAGATCGTTGCCATTGGATGTCATGGGCAAACGGTTAGGCATTGCCCTGAGACAGAGAAAAGCTATACGATTCAGCTTGTCAATGCGGCTTTGTTAGCTGAATTAACAGGAATCGCCGTAGTCGCTGATTTTAGAAGTCGTGATATTGCTGCAGGCGGACAAGGTGCGCCGCTGGTACCTGCGTTTCACGAAGCTGTCTTTAAGAGTCCAAACTGCCATCGCGTAATCGTTAATATTGGTGGTATAGCTAATATCACAAATCTTGAGCCTGGTCATTTTGTCACGGGATTTGATTGCGGGCCAGGTAATATATTAATGGATACTTGGTGCTTGCAGCATACCGAAAGAACTTATGATCATGGTGGGCAGTGGGCAGCAACTGGTCAGGTCGTTCCTGCTTTACTGAAAGCCTTATCGTCAGATCCCTTTTTTGCTCAAAAGCCACCTAAAAGTACAGGCAGGGATTTGTTTAATCTCCATTGGTTGGAAAAGAAGCTGCAGGGCAGAGAATCGCCAGAAGATGTTCAGGCAACGTTGTTGCAATTAACTGTCGTGTCAATTGCCGAATCCATCCATGCTCATTGTTTGGGCGCGGAGGAAGTTTATGTTTGTGGAGGAGGAGGACATAATTCTTTGCTGATGAGTCGGCTTACTGAGGTAATACGCGGGGGAAAAGTGGCACTGACTGATCAATTAGGTATTGCGATCGATTGGGTAGAAGCTTTCGCATTTGCTTGGTTGGCACATCAGGCTATTTTGCGTAAAACAGGTAACCTGACAGCAGTGACTGGTGCGAAAGGAAGCAGAATTTTGGGGGTGGTTTACCCTGCGTGAAGTTTCTAATGTAGATACGTGTTATACCGAAAATGATGATCCACAACCGCAAGTGCTGGTGGCGCCAGGGTTTTTAATGATGAACTGAGCGCCTTGTATATTTTCTTGATAATCGATTTCAGCACCGATTAGATACTGAAAACTCATAGGATCAACCAGCAGTTTGACACCATTTCTTTCCATCACCGTATCATCTTCATTGATCAATTCGTCAAAAGTGAAGCCGTACTGAAAGCCAGAGCAGCCGCCGCCACTGATAAAAACTCTAAGATTAAGATGGTTGTTGCCTTCTTCCTCTATGAGTTGCTTAACTTTCGAGGCTGCGTTCTCAGTAAAAGTAAGGGGGGTATTCAGTTCAGTGTTCATATTAATTTCTTTAAGCTGTCAAATTATGGATTGATGGCAAATACTATACAGTATATAAATCAGGGCGCATCATTTTCAGTAGTAGTTGTTTGCTGATCGGTTGCTGGAGCTAATGTTATCATTTTCTCTGATTGCTGCGTACCCTCTATATCTCGCTTGTGCTTATGAATCATTTTTCCAGCAACAGAAGCGCCGAGCCGGATTTCTAAAGAACCATAATGGACATCGCCGAAAACTTCGGCTTTTTCTTGTAATTCCAGATATCCTTGCGCGTCAATGGGGCCGGTTACAGTGCCGTTAATGACGACATTAGTGGCTTTTATATTACCTTTGATACTGCCTTCATTGCTGAGTACCAGTGTGCTGTTCTCGTCATCGGTTGCAAAGATGTTTCCAGTAATATGTCCATCGATTCGGAGGCCGCCGGTGAAATGAATATCACCCGAAATTTTCGTGTTTGCGCCAATCAAAGTATCAATATGATGATGCAGTTGGTTTTTCTTCTTTCTACCGAACATCTTTTCTCTCCTTCACAATGTCGGTTGTATAGTTTCAGATAGTATGGCTTTATTGTTACCATTTCTAAAGATTTCTACCTGAATATTCTCTACGATGGAATTCGGCGGTACTTTAAAAAGTTCTTCCATTCTATGGAAGAACTTAAAGATAACAGGAAAATCTAGTTGCTGATTTTTTTTTGTGAGTGGTATTACTTTACTCTGATCATTTTGTGTCAGCTTCACTGTGAATCTTAAGTTTCCCTTAAAATCATTCGGTCTTTCTCCACCTTGAATTAATGTCAGTGCATAGCGGTACTCGCCAGGTGTTTGTGTTTCTTTTAAACTAAATTGATAAATTGAAATACCACTTTTTGTATTGCTGGCGATCAGATGCTGGAAAAATTCCAGCTGTTCTTTTAATTGATCGTTTTCGCCAGCAAGGGACTTGATTTCTTCAGTAAGATTCTGATTGGCTGTGCTGCTGATTTGTAATTGCTGAGCTAAATCACCAATCTGGGCGCATAATTTTTGTTTCTTGGTTTGCCTGCATATTCCAGGATCAAATAAGTATGCTAGTTTCTCTTCAATGGTATCTTCTTGCGTGTTGATCGATTGTCTGCCCATTTCGTACATAAACCAAGAAAGTAGCAGCAGTAATGAGCAGACAATCATAATGCTTATCAGACGTGATTGCCAAGATGAGCGTGGGCGTACCACGACACGCGGGGATAGAATTTTGGGTTTTCTCTGGAAAAACTTATACACCGGGTGCTCTACAGAATTCGACTCAATTTATCTGAATGTGATGCGGGAGAATTGTTGTTCTCAAGGTAATAGTGGCACCTGATTAATTCCCAGCGTTTCATGCAAGCCAAACATGATATTCATGTTTTGTATGGCTTGCCCTGCTGCGCCTTTAACCAAATTATCGGTTACCGATAGTACCACAACTGTATCACTATTTTGCGGTTGATGTACGGCGATGCGGCAAATATTCGAACCACGTACAGAACGAGTTTCCGGGTGTTTCCCAGCAGGCAGTACATCAACAAAAATCTCGTTGTGGTAACGTTTCTCGTACAAGGCTTGCAAGTCGATTCGCCGGGTTAGTTTGGCGTACAGCGTAGCATGGATGCCGCGGATCATCGGTACTAGATGTGGAACAAATGTTAGGTTAACTGGTTTTTGAGCGATATTGGAAAGACCTTGTTTTATCTCGGGCAAATGTCGGTGCCCCGGCACGCCATAAGCCTTGAAATTATCAGATGCCTCGGCGTGCAAGGTATGTACTTCTGCTTTGCGTCCCGCACCGGAAACGCCTGATTTGACATCGGCGATGAGGTGATTGATATCTATGACACCGGCTTCTATCAGCGGCAAGAAACCAAGTTGTACAGCGGTTGGGTAGCAGCCGGGATTGGCTATAAGGCGCGCATTTTTTACCAGCTCACGGTTAATTTCTGGTAGGCCATATACCGCTTCAGCAACCAAAGCAGGGCAGGCATGTTGCATGCTGTACCATTTTTCCCATTCAGTAACATTCTTGATACGGAAGTCTGCCGCTAGGTCGATCACTCTAACGTCTGCCTTCAATAAGGATTCTGCTTGTTGCATGGCAATGCCATTAGGCGTAGCAAAAAATACTACATCGCATTTGTTGAGTTTTGCATCCGCCGGATCACTGAATTTAAGATCGATATGCCCTCGCAGGTTGGTAAATAAATCGGCGACATTTATGCCAGCTTCATTCCGTGAGGTAATCGCTTTGATTTTCACTTTAGGGTGTAGTGTCAGTAACCGCAGTAATTCCACGCCGGTGTATCCTGTTCCACCAACTATACCGACATTAATCATTGTGACTCCTGTTATGTTTTGAGTAGACAATTTTGCTTTTTAACAAAATACAAACAAAAAAGCCGCTCAATCGTGGCGGCTTTTTTGAAATCCTAATACGAAAAAACTAACGTTTAGAGAATTGCTTGCGCCGCCGTGCCTTACGAAAGCCTACTTTCTTTCTCTCGACTTCACGTGCGTCACGGGTTACCAAACCTGCCTTGCTTAAAGTAGGTTTAAGCGTCGCATCGTAATCGATCAATGCACGGGTAATACCATGACGCACTGCGCCCGCTTGACCTGATTCTCCTCCACCATGAATATTGACCATAATATCAAATGAATTAGCATTATCAGTTAATTCCAGAGGCTGCCTAGCAATCATGCGGCCTGTTTTTCGGGAGAAATAATCATCAATCGGTTTATTATTAATGACAATTGCGCCTTTTCCCGGTTTGATAAAAACGCGTGCTACAGCACTTTTGCGTCGTCCGGTACCGTAATTATATTGAGTGGCCATAGATTAAGCTCTAACTTCAAGCGGTTTGGGTTGTTGAGCAGCATGCGGGTGAGTTTCTCCAGCATAAACTTTAAGTTTCTTTATCATTGCATATCCCAAGGGGCCTTTCGGCAGCATTCCTTTGACCGCTTTTTCAAGTGGGCGCGCTGGAAAGCGTGCGTGCATTTTGTTCAGAGGGGTTGCATAAATACCACCTGGGTAACCGGTATGGCGATAGTAAATTTTATCTTCCAGTTTGTTACCGGTAACTCGCATTTTGTCAATATTGACAACGATAATGTAATCGCCGGTGTCAACATGCGGCGTATAGATCGGTTTATGTTTGCCACGTAAGCGATGAGCAATCTGCGAAGCAAGGCGTCCCAGTACTTTATTGGTTGCGTCAATAACGAACCAGTCATGATTTACTTCGTGTGGTTTGGCCGAAAATGTTTTCACAAAAAACTTGTCCTGCATATTCAAAAAGAGGCGGGAATTCTAAGTCAGTCATCGACAAAAGTCAAATTTGGAAAGCTTTATTTTTACCGCGTCGCCATATTCTTGCTACGACCAAAAGTGGCAGGCCGCGTTTACTCAAGAATAGTGGATTTTGCGCTAATCGCCGCTATAATCATACCTAGAAGAGAGATGACATTTGAATGAATAATTTTGAGTGAATTTCTGATCGCCTAAATGAGTAAGCAGCATTTTCCTACTATTTATTAAAAATATGCCGAGAGATACGCTTTGAGAGAGAAATCTGAAACCAGTATGCACGTTGAATCAGCGCCTTCCAATTTTATTCGTACTATCATAGAAGAAGATAACCGCTCCGGCAAATGGCATGGGCGCGTAGAGACACGCTTCCCGCCCGAACCCAACGGCTACTTGCACATTGGTCATGCCAAGAGCATTTGTTTGAATTTTGGTATTGCCCGTGATTATGGCGGCCTGTGTCACTTGCGCTTTGACGACACAAATCCAGAAAAGGAAGCTCAGGAGTATGTCGACTCAATTTGTGACAGTGTTTCCTGGTTGGGTTTTGATTGGGGGCGGCATCTCTATTATTCTTCGGATTATTTCAATCAGTTATATGAATTCGCCGAGTATTTGATCAATCGTGGAAAAGCTTATGTAGAAAGTCTTTCCGCTGATGAGATTCGCGAGTTGCGTGGCACATTGACGAATCCGGGTAGAAACAGCCCTTTTCGTGACCGCCCGATCGCGGAGAGTCTGGATTTGTTTCGACGGATGAAGGCCGGGGAATTTTCGGATGGCCAGTATGTGTTGAGAGCGAAAATCGATATGGCATCGCCCAACATCAATATGCGCGATCCGGTGATTTATCGCATTCGTCACGTACATCATCAACGCACTGGCAATCAATGGTGTATTTATCCGATGTATGACTATACGCACTGCGTTTCCGACGCACTTGAAAGAATTACCCATTCATTGTGTACACTCGAATTTGAAGACCACCGGCCGCTCTATGACTGGGTGTTGGGTCAGCTAACTGATAAAGTGCCGTGTCATCCTCAGCAGATCGAATTTGCTCGCCTCAATTTGACCTATACAGTGATGAGCAAGCGCAAATTGATTGAACTGGTGGAAAGTAAGTTGGTTGACGGTTGGGATGATCCTCGGTTAAGCACATTGGCCGGAGTGCGTCGTCGCGGATTTACGCCATGCGCTATTCGCTTGTTTGCTGAGCGTATTGGTGTCAGCAAGGCTGATTCCTGGATTGACATGGGCGTGCTGGAGGACTGTTTGCGCGAAGATCTGAATGAAAACGCGCCGCGTCGTATTGCCATCCTTAAGCCAGTCAGGCTGATTATTGATAATTACCCGGAGGATCAGCAAGAAGATTGTTTTGCGCCGAATCATCCGCAGAAACCGGAATGGGGGAAACGTACTATCCCTTTTTCTAAGATTTTGTATATTGAGCGTGATGATTTCATGGAAGTGCCGACCAAGGGCTATTTTCGCCTTGCACCTGGTGCCGAAGTACGATTACGCTATGCTTTTATCGTCAAGTGCGTACAAGTGGATAAAAATGCACAGGGTGATATCGAAACCATTCATTGCACCTATGATCCTGACACTAAAAGTGGAACTCCTGGCGCAGAAAGTCGCAAAGTTAAAGGCAACATCCACTGGTTATCAATAAAACACGCACAGGCGGCAGAGATACGGCTTTATGATCGTTTGTTTACCGATCCATACCCTGATAGTGGCGACAAGGATTATAAAGCTTCATTGAATTCAAACTCGAAGCAAATCATTGCAGCGTATGTCGAGCCTTCGTTGTGTGAGGCGAAACCTGAACAAAACTTTCAGTTCGAGCGTAATGGCTATTTCATTGCTGATCGAGTCGATATGAAGCCCGATAAGCCGGTGTTTAACCGTGCTGTGACTCTTCGCGATTCGTGGGGAAAGTTGGCTGGTGCGTGACTATTTTGCTGCATGAATACTACAAGTCAATAAATTAATCTGGGCATATGGGTACTCGATCCTTTTAGTATCGATATTAATTGCGACTGACTAAAATTTATTTTTCCATTCGCGCAATACCGCGAAAATATCTACTGAGTTTTGTAATAGCTGCTGAGAATAATTTTGCACACTGTTAATAATCGGTTGATGTTCACAGCGCAGGAATGGATTAATTGTTTTTTCGAGTGCAAGCGTTGTCGGAATTGTTGGCATATTTTTGTGACGTAATGCTTCGGCAGTAATTGCAAATTTGTACAGTTTCTTATTTTTCGGATCAACAGCTTTGGCAAATTCTATATTTCCCAAAGTGTATTCATGAGCGCAGTAAATCAAGGTGGCGTCAGGTAACTGAGAGATTTTTTGTAGTGTTTGATAGAGTTGTGCTGCAGATCCTTCGAATATTCTTCCGCAGCCGCAAGAAAAAAGTGTATCACCGCAGAAGATCATATCCCATGGATCTGACCCATAATAGGCAATATGCCCCCGAGTGTGTCCAGGCGTATCTAACACCGTGAGATTAAGTGATATGTCCGGTAGGTTTACGATATCATTTTGTTGCACAGGATTTGTTATGGCGGTGATCAATTCATTGCTTGGCCCGTATACGGGAATATCAAACCGCTGAATTAATCCCGCGATGCCCCCGGTATGATCGTTATGGTGATGAGTAATAAGAATCGCACAGAGTTGCAGTTTATTTAATTGCAAATATTCAATTACCGGGGTCGTGATACCAGGATCAATAACAACTGCATAATTTTGATTATGGACTACCCATATGTAATTATCTTTAAACGCATGTACCGAATGTATATTAAGCATGAAAACTCCATTTAAAGAAGTTGGCGCGATGAAAAGTGTTAATTGATGTCAGTAAATAGTGTAAATTCTGATATCGAGTAAGTGTTACGGTTCATGATGATTGCGCAAAATATCCAGCAATGGTTTGAGTCCTCTCTTGGTCAATATTTGATTGAACATGAGCGCCGCTATTTTGATCAGGTCGTGGCGAATATCTTTGGTTACAACGCAACGCAGATAGGTTGGCCGCAGTTTGATTTTTTACGTTTGAATCGAATGCCTTTACGTTTCTCTATAGGGCTTGAACATGAGATTTCGTTACGAGCTCAGCCAGGTTTTCTTCCAATTCAGACAAACAGCATGGATCTTGTTATTCTGCCACATACGCTTGAGTTTAATGCAAATCCTCATCAGATTTTAAGAGAAGTTCATCGAACTCTAATACCCGAAGGCCATCTTGTTATTTCAGGTTTTAATCCCTTCAGTCTATGGGGGAGTTGCCATCATTTAAAATCAATGCAAGGAGAATTTCCGTGGAATGGAGATTTTATTGCACTATCACGACTTAAAGATTGGTTGAAATTGTTGGATTTTGAAATGGCTGGTGGCCGACTTTGTTGCTATGTGCCACCATTTAAACAAGAAAAATGGCGCCGACGGTTTAGTTTTATGGAGGCAGCAGGGGATCGCTGGTGGCCAATTTCGGGGGGTGTATATTTCTTGCATGCCATTAAACACACGCATGGGATGCGAATTATCAAACCTAACTGGAAAAATAGTTTAGAGGCCAAGAAAAAAATGGTACCGATTGCTCGGGAAATCATCAAAGCCTCTAAGGAAGAGCGATCATCAAGCAATCCAAAGCAGATTGACGATTTAAATAAATCATGATCGAAAATGATTTTAAAGTTGTTGAGATATATACGGATGGTGCTTGCAAAGGAAACCCAGGTATTGGAGGGTGGGGAGCTTTGCTGCGATACGGCGATCATGAACGGGAAATTTTTGGAGGAGAGAAATTTACCACCAATAATCGTATGGAGCTACTCGCTGCAATCCGCGCTTTAGAATCCTTAAAGCGTTCTTGTCAAGTACATTTACATACCGATTCACAATATCTGCAAAAAGGTATCAGCGAATGGCTTGATTCATGGAAGGCGCGCAATTGGCGCACCGCGGGTAAAAAGCCGGTTAAAAACGAGGATCTCTGGAAGCTGTTGGATCAATTAACCCAACAGCATAAGATCGAATGGTGTTGGGTGCGAGGGCATTCCGGGCATATTGATAACGAGCGCGCTGATCAACTGGCTAACCAAGGTGTTGAAATGATAATTGCTGAAGAACTGCAAAAATGCTAGGGGCAGGGATATGCGTCAAATTGTGCTAGATACTGAAACGACAGGCCTGGAATACAAGTTGGGGCATCGCATTGTTGAGATCGCGGCCGTTGAGTTATGTAATAGGCAATTTACTGGCAGTCATTTCCACTACTATCTTAATCCAGGACGAGAGAGTGATGAAGGTGCTTTGCAAGTTCATGGTTTAACAATGGGCTTTCTTCAAGATAAACCAAAATTTCATGAGGTTTCCAAGGAATTCTTGAGTTTTATTAGTGAAGCTGAGCTAATTATCCATAATGCTCCGTTTGATGTTGGGTTTATCAATCATGAGTTAGGTTTAAGCAATTTAAAAACACTTGATAGCTATTGCCCGTTAATAATGGATACGCTAAAACTAGCAAAGGAGCTTCATCCTGGTAAGCGCAATAACCTTGATGCTTTGTGTGAACGATATAATATTGACAATTCAAAACGTAAGCTGCATGGTGCATTACTAGACGCTGAATTGCTGGCGGAGGTTTATCTTGCGATGACTCGTGGGCAAGAAAGCTTGCTGATTGAATTGGAATATGTTGAAGCTGTGCAGCATTCGCTGACGGATCTGGACAGTTCTAATTTAAGAGTTATTGCGGCGACCGCTGAAGAAAATGCGCAACATCGCGAGATACTAGAAGAAATTGCACGAGCAAGTAACAATAAGTGCTTGTGGAATAATCTTGAAACAACAGATGCACTTGATGAGGAATTAAGTAGAGTGAACAATTAATGAGCTATTGTGATTATTTTCCTGGTAAGTGATTACATGTCAAGAGGTACAAAACCATTTCAGCAATACTGAAAATTTGACTCTGGTCATTTACGTATAAGGGTCCAGAGCTCTATCACTTAAAATGCACTAGTAATCTCAGAAAATTTGAGAATTTCTTCACATAAGCTTGTTTACAATGGCGAGTGAGCAACTTCAGGTTAAGAAAGCAAAGTTAGTATGAAGCATAAACTATTAGCGCATTGCATTTATTCTTTGATGATGTCTGCCACCATGACTGGGTGTGTATCTGCAATTGTTACGGTCGTTAATCTTGGCTTTTCCGGTGCCTTTATCGAACCCTGGCTTTATTCGTGGAGTATTGCATTTCCAGTGGGTTTTGTTTTGCTGCTATTCGTGTCGCCGTACTTTAAACGCATTGTGGAAGCATTCATATATTAATGATTAACGTAGAGCAAACAATAGAAAAAACATGTTTGTCAGCGGGATTATTATTTTAAGTTACTCCATAAGGTTTTTTCTAATGTCTATGCAATCCATTAATCCGGCCACAGGCCAAATCATACAATCGTTTCCAACTTGGCGGGCCGATGAAATTGATGTGGTGCTGAGCCAAGTGGAATTTGCGCAGACCGGATGGGCGGAGCTTGGTTTTGCGCAACGATCGAGTTTGATGCGCAATCTTGCACAGCTCTTCCGTCAGCGTAGCGAGGAATATGCCAATCTGATTACCGAAGAAATGGGTAAATTGCTCAAGGAAGCTAAGGCGGAGATAGAAAAATGCGCGCTAGGTTGTGAGCATTACGCTAATCAAGCTGAATCCTATCTATGCGACGAGATCATTGCCTCCGATGCCAGCCGCAGTTTGGTGGTTTACCAGCCCTTGGGTACTGTGCTTTGCATCATGCCGTGGAATTTTCCATTTTGGCAATTGATCCGCGCTGCGGCACCGGCGATGATGGCAGGTAATGTCGTAGTGCTTAAACATGCATCAAATGTACCGCGCTGTGCACTGGCGCTGGAAGATGCATTTCGTCAAGCCGGTTTTCCGGAACATGCCTTCCGCACGTTGATGATTAGCTCGGAACAAGTACAAAGAGTCATTGCCGACCGACGCATTGCTGCCGTTACCTTGACGGGCAGTAGCGCTGCAGGACGCAAAGTCGCAGCAATTGCTGGACAGCACTTGAAAAAGTGCGTACTCGAATTAGGCGGTTCAGATCCCTTTATTGTGCTGGATGATGCTGATATCGAATCAACTGCCAAGCAAGCCCTTGTGGCGCGTTTGCAAAATATGGGGCAGAGTTGCATTGCCGCCAAGCGTTTTATTCTCATCGATACGATTGCCGATGTTTTTGTCGCGCAATTGAAAATGCTTTTCAGCCAGCTACAAATTGGCGATCCAAAAAGTGAAATTACCAGTATTGCGCCGATGGCGCGTGAAGACTTGCGCGCCGAGCTGCATGCACAAGTTAAACGAAGTCTGACATCCGGTGCTAAGCTTGTATTCGGCGGCAATGTTATCGGTGTGCAAGGCGCATACTACGCGCCGACAATACTGGATTACGTGCAGCCTGGCATGGCGGCGTTTGATGAAGAATTGTTTGGTCCGGTCGCGGCAATCGTACGCGTGAAGAATGCGGAGGAAGCGATCGAATTAGCCAATCGGACGCAATTTGGTCTTGGCGGCAGCGTATGGACGCGCGATACGACACGCGGTGAAGCGCTGGCGCGGCAGATTCATGCCGGCTCTACTTTCGTCAACGGTATCGTAAAAAGCGATTCGCGCCTACCATTTGGAGGTATTAAGGAATCCGGTTACGGACGGGAATTGTCGTATCACGGCATTCGCGAATTTGTGAATATTAAAACGCTGTGGATCAAGTGACAGTTACTGCTGAACGATTACAATCCAGTATGTAATCCCGGTATGCCAATGCGTTGGATATAAATAGCATTATTGCTTTCTTCGTAAGCGAGTAATTTACCCTCTTTATGCCAGAGGCGAAATGCCAGTGAATAAGATAGTACTCGGATCGGATAATCGCGCGGCAGGGTTTGCAGATAGGGCTGTATCGTGGTGAAATCGGTCGCGCCATATTGTTGCATGATAAAACGTAAACCTCCGTTAGCGGGTCCGATGTTGTAGGCCAACAATCCCAGAAAGAGATCGCCTTTCATTTCAGCCAAGTAATGTTTAAATGTGGCTGCGGCGACAAAAGCATTATGACGAGAATCCTCCAAAGCGATTTTTTCTGAGCCAAGCCGTTTGCGTGCCTGCGCCATAACTGCTTCCGGGACGCGGGTGATTTGGAACAATCCTTTACCACCGTCGCTGCTGTCTCGCGGGATGAAAGATGATTCTGTTGCTGCAATGCCGTGTAGTAGATTGACATCCATATTAAAAGAACGGGCGGCATCTTCGATCGCCTGTCGATATTCCTGTGAGCGATTAACCATTTTTTGCAGCTGCGTGACATCATGCCGCCGGTAAGCTGCGTAGACCTGATGCGCGATCGTCACGCGTCCAGCCTCTTCTTTGCCGCCTACCAAGGTGCGGAAATTACCATAAGCTAGTGTGAATTGATCGTGTGTGACAAGCCAGGTAATCAGCAACGCCATTGTCAAGGATAATGCCGGAGCCAGAAGTTCCGAATGCAGTTGCAACCATTTTCTCAGCCTCCACCAGCCAACCAGAAATAGGCTTACGGCTAATATCAAACCCAGTACGCCGGTAGCAAACGGTAGCAAGTTGATAAAAAAACGGGTGCCTGAGAACCGACTGGCGGAATAACCGAGGAGCATGATAATGGCGCAAAATGCTGCAATGCCCAAACCAAAAGTTTCAATGCCAGTCAGCAATATTTTCCGCCGGAGCCCGCTGGGCTGAATTCTTCTGGCTCGTTTCCTCGGCTTATTGGTAGCATTGGCATTGCGCACAACATTAGTGCGTTTGCTTCTTTGCTTCGGCTTGATGTCATCGGCTTCGGGATTGTTAGGGGGATTTGTTTTATCCATTGAAATAAGATCTAAGCGATTGGGTCAATGGTGATTAACCGATGATGTATTTTATGCATATTTAATTTTGCTAATGGTTTTACTGAGCGAAGAATAAGGGTTTCCCCGGTATCCGGTATTGTCTTGGTTACGTTAAGGTGCGTTCCTGTCATTTTACTTTGAGTTATTACGATCAGGAACATGAGCGAGGAAAAAATGCATAATGCAGGAGAAAATAGAAACACAAGAGTATATGCGGCAATTCGAGTTCTGTTGATTGTTTTGTTGAGCATCGGCAATGTGCATGCCGCTAGCCTGCCAAATTTGCTTAAACAGAACGGTCTGGAACTGGGCGGTTGGATCAACGGTGGCGCGACTTATAATGCTAACAATCCTTCCGATGGCTTCAATGGGGCGGTTACTTTTGCTGATCGCGCCAATCGGTTTCAGTTGAATCAGCTTAATATATTTTTACAACGTAATGTCGAATCGGAAGGCACAAAGTGGGACCTCGGTGGTCGTTTCGATTTTCTGTTTGGTACTGACGCTATTTATACGCAGGCGTTTGGCATCTCCGCATTCGATGAGAACACCGGCGAACCCTCGAACCGGGGAAACTGGGATCTTAATTTGTGCTGCAATTCGACGCGCACTTACGGAATTGCTTTGCCGCAAGCCTATTTGGAAGCTTATGTGCCAATGGGCCGTGGTCTCAACATCAAAGTTGGACATTTTTATACACCGTTGGGCTATGAAACCGTTCCTGCACCAGATAACTTTTTTTATACTCGCGGGTACATTCTGAACAGCGGCGAACCATTCACGCATACCGGATTGCTAGGTACTCACACCATCAATCAGAATTGGCAAATTCAAGGCGGTGCAACTACGGGTAGCGCAACTGGTGGTTGGGATGGGGGGTTTGATAAGCAACTCAATAGCTGGGGCGGAATAGCCAATATCATGTGGAGCAGTGACGACAGAAGAACTGCGGGACAACTTGGCGGTACCTATGGGCAAACAGCGGTCAATGAGCCTTGGATGATGTATAGCGTCGTCCTGCAACATCGACTCACGCCGAAAGCCCATATGGTATTGCATCATACTCATGGTTGGGCTAGCAATATCAATCTGCCCGGAGGAATTCAGAATGCAGCATGGTATAGCATTAATACACATATGACCTACGATCTTTTACGTGACTTGTCGGTCGGCATTCGCGTGGAACGCTTTCACGATCGCAACGGTTGGCGGGTTTTTTCGCCTTACCGTATATTGTCCGCGTTAAATAACAAAGGCGTCAGTTATGCAGGTAACATTCCTTTCGTCAGCGCACCTGCGGACTATTACGCAGTTACATTGGGCATGAACTGGAAGCCGATAAAGCGGTGGAGTAGAGGTTGGTCGCCTATCCGCAATATCAATATTCGGAAAAACTGATATGTGCTGTCAAAAATGGAGTCCATGTGTTTAAGCAGCGATTAGATTTGCATAGTATTGCTGCGTAAATTGTGCTGGTGACAAATAGCCCAGCCTTTTTTGTTTTCTCTGCCGGTTATAGAATATTTCTATATATTCGGTAATCTCCTGAATGGCTTGTTGTCGTGTTTTGAATCTTCTATGCTGCACCAGCTCGGTTTTAAGTATCCCCCAGAAGCTTTCCATCGGTGCATTATCATAGCAATCACCCTTACGAC
>NZ_JALHQJ010000029.1 GCF_022842015.1 Nitrosomonas sp.
CTTTAATACTATTAAGCCAGCCATTTCGAGCTGGCTTTTTTTATGCCTATTTCAGCTAGGAAACCTTGCTCACATGCAGGATGTGATGTGTTGGTTCATGGCGTTAGTAAATGTGATAAGCATAAGAATACAGATAGGAAGGCATATGATCATGTCCGAGGATCTTCTGCTGATAGAGGTTATGGTCATAAATGGAGGAAGGCGCGGGATTTATACCTTGGTAAAAACCAATGTTGCGTGAAGTGTGAATCATTAGGATTTGTTGAGAATGCAGTTATAGTTGATCACAAGATTCCTCCTAAACTGAAGGAAGCAAAAGACAATGGAGATCCAGATCGTATCCGTATTTCTGAGAAGTTAATGTGGGATAGAAAGAATTGGCAAGCGTTATGTAAGTCTTGCCATGACAGAAAAACAGCAACTGAAGATGGCGGTTTTGGTAGGTACCGGGGCGGTCAAAAGTCTTAGATCAACTTCTTATAGACCGTTCGCCTAATCATATTTTTGTGAGCGGGAGTTTTGAGGGGGGGGTACATCTCTCTTCTGTTAATTTAGGAAAAAATAATGGGACAAAGAGGACCTAAGCCACTGCCTGATAATGTTCATGCATTGCGTGGGAACCCAAGTAAAAAAAATTTGGGAGATATTCTTGGCGGTGTTCATCCATCTGTTGAAATTCCAAATTGTCCGCCCCATCTTGTTTCTGAAGCTAAGAAAGAGTACAAGCGGATAACCGCTGAATTGAAAGTACTCGGATTAATATCAAATATAGACCGGGGAGCGATTGCGGCATACTGCTCGGCTTGGGCTGAGATTGTTCATTGTGAATCTAAAATTTCAGAACTGAATAAAAAAGATCCTAAGGGTGAAGCTGGGTTAGTAGGAATTACACCTAATGGATATCAGCAGATGTCTGTCTGGGTGCAAATAAGGAATCGTGCCTACGAAAGAATGATGCGGTTCGCGTCCGAATTCGGCATGTCTCCCAGTTCGAGGACAAAGGCAACGCCAAGCGAAAACCAACAGTCTTTGCCTGGTTTTGAAGATCAAAATATTCCTAAAACAGGATGGAACGCGCTTTAGGTCAATACGTTGATGCCGCTCTTGAATATGCGCAAAGTGTTTTAGATGGAAAAATATTAGCATGCAAATGGGTCAAGGCGGCATGTCGACGACAGCTTGATGACCTTGACAGATATCGATCAGACGAATCATTTCCGTTCAGATGGGATGTTGCAAAAGCTGAGCATATCTGCAGATTCATAGAATTACTTCCTCATATCAAGGGGAAATGGGCAGGAGAAAGGATAACTCTTGAACCCTGGCAAATATTCATCCTCACTACCATATTTGGATGGATTAGGAAAGAAGATGGGTACCGCAGGTTTCGCTCTGTATATATCGAAGTACCAAGGAAAAACGCTAAGAGCACGCTAACCAGCGGCGTGTCACTTTACATGCTGACTGCAGACGATGAGCCTGGATCAGAAGTCTATTCATCGGCCACAACCAGGGACCAAGCCAAGATAGTTTTCGATACATCCAAAGCAATGGCTATCAGGGAGCTCGGTTTCAGACAACGATATAACGTCAGAGTGCTTGAACACAGCATTTATGAAACAATCAACGGCGGGAAATATGTTCCATTATCTGCGGAAGGGTCTACGCTAGACGGATTGAATATTCATTTTGCTAGCGTTGACGAGCTTCATGCCCATAAAACAAGGCATGTTTACGATGTAATAGAAACCGGTACCGGAGCTCGAAGCCAGCCAATCGTTTGGAGCATCACCACAGCGGGAGATGACACAGGTGGGATATGCTACGAACAACGAACTTATGTGACAAATATTCTTAATGAAACATTAAGGATGCATGGTGGATTAGGTTATCCGGTAAAAGGAAACTCAGCACAGGACGAAACATATTTCGGAATCATATACACCATTGATGACGGGGATTCCTGGAAAGATCAATCAGTCTGGAGTAAAGCTAACCCAAACCTAGATGTATCAGTCTATCGTGATGATGTGGCAAGGCTGGCAGATAAGGCAACCAAGTTATCTTCAGCGCGTAATAACTTCTTAACCAAACGCATGAACGTCTGGGTTACTTCTGCTGAAGCCTGGATGGATATGTTGAAATGGGAATCTTGCTGTGATTCATCGTTAGATATAGCAGATTTCCAAGGCGAGCAATGCTGGATCGGAATGGACCTTGCTGAGAAGGAGGACTTTGCTGCAACGGTTAAAGTATTTTGGCGGGATGGGAATCTATATGCATTCCCATATCTGTACTTAAATGACTCGACCATTGAAGGATCAGACAATAGCCAATACATAGGTTGGCGCAATGATGGTTATATCATCAGCAATGATGGCGATGTAACCGACTTTGATCAGATAAGAGATGATTTTATTGAATCATCAAAATTATATGATCTTTGCGAGATCCCATTTGATCCTGCGTTTTCTAGGTATTTTGCGACAAAATTGATCAATGATTACTCCCTGCCGTTAGTGGAGATAAGACAGAACGGTCTTTTGTTTACCTCAGCTGTCACAGAATTAGAAAATCTTGTACTGGAAAGAAAGCTAGTTGTTGCATACAACCCTGCATTCAACTGGATGGTTGGCAATGTTGTTGTGAAAACATCGAAATTCAGTGGGTTAAAACACCCAATAAAAGATAAAGAATCCCAAAAAATTGACGGTCCGGTTGCGTTATTGATTGCCTTGTCCAGGGCGATGACCGGAGAGCGCAATCAAAAAATCATTGAACAAGGATACGTTTCGTTGTGAAAATCGCTGAAATTGACACACCATCGTCCAACAAAGGCAGCGTTATCCTCGCTAAGTTTATGGCCGATCGGGAAGCAGAGCGGAACAACAGACTTGTTTCTGTGAAGAATGCTACGACAGATTCCGTGTTGGTGAAGAGCGGTGACCCGCAGGTCATAGAATTATTTGGCGGGACACAAGCATCATCTGGATACGCTGTTAATGAAACAACAGCAGGCAGAGTTTCCGCCGTGGCAGCATGCGTACAACTAATTGGCGGAACAATTGCCAGCTTGCCATTGCCGATTTATGAAGAAACTTCTGTCGGCAGAAAAAAGATAAAGCCAAGACTTCATAAACTGCTGAATCTTGAACCATGCAGGGCATGGACCGCAGCAGCAATGACTGAACGTTGGATTCGTTCAATTGCATTTCGTGGTGACGCCTTCTCGGAAATCATCCGTGATCGATCCGGAGAACCGCTGAGAATCATTCCACGTCATCCAGACAGGATCCGCGTCACGGTAACCGACGATGGCGACATTAGTTACGCTTACCAACCCAAGAATGGGAATGCCTATGGCATCCATTCAGATGACATGCTGCATATTCCTGGCTTCGGATATGACGGAGAAACAGGGCGCGGGATGTCAGTTATCAAACACGCAGCACAACAATCGATAGGAATTGCCCTGGCCGCAGATGATTTTAGTGGTCAATTCTTCCGCAATTCCGGTATGCAAAAGCACTTGATCACATCAGATTCAAAGATGGAAGCTGATCTGATCGAGAAATTGCGCAATGAATATGTCAAGAAATATGGTGGCGGAAACAACGTTGGCCTGCCAATGATCTTGACAGAAGGATTGAGTCTGAAGGAAATCAGTCTGTCATCAGCAGATGCTGAATTGTTGGATAGCCGGAAATATCAAGTAATTGACATCGCGCGTGCGTTTGGTGTGCCGCCGGTCATGATCGGGGCGAACGAAACGACAACCAGTTGGGGCAGCGGGATTGAACAATTGACGCTTGGATTCATCAAGTTCCTGTTGAAATTCTACCTGATAAAAATTGAACAGGAACTCAACCGAAAGTTTTATCCCAATCAAGATAAGTTTGTTGAATATAACTTGAAAGGTTTATTGGGCGGTGACTCTGAAGCAGAAGCAAAATCACTTCGTGAAGCACTCGGAGGATCTCAAGGCCCAGGCTACATGACGTTGAATGAAGTCAGACGGATAAACAATCTTCCTGAAGTAAGCGCTGAACAGGGTGGTGAAAAGATCTATGAACCAAAGGGAAATACCAATGAAAGCACAAAGAAAGCTGATGCAGCTGCTGCAAACCAACAATCGAGAAACCGCAAAGGCACTGCGGGTAGAGAATCAGACTGACTCTTCTACCATCTTCCTGTACGGCGTTATTGATCAATACTTTGGTGTATCTGCCGAAGACCTGGCAAAAGAGCTTGATACCCTGCGCGGTACCGCAGTAACGTTGAGGATAAATTCACCTGGTGGTGATGTATTCGATGGCCGCGCCATGTATGCAGCCATCCGGCAACACGGTAACGTAACCGCTCAAATTGACGGACTAGCAGCCAGCGCAGCCACTTATGTGGCAATGGCCGCCAAATCCATCAGCATGGTTGACGGTGGATTCATGATGATTCACAACGCATGGACTCTTGCATTTGGTAACAAGAATGATTTTATCGAACTGGCGGATCTGCTGGATAAATTCGACGAATCAATTCTTAATGATTACATCAAGAAAACTGGAAAATCAAAAGCAGAACTGGCTGCTATGATGGATGCCGAGACCTGGATGAGCGCTCAGGAAGCCAAGGATATGGGATTCATAGACTCAATCTTTGATGGCGATATATCAGCACCGGATCAATCAGCCAGCAATGCATGGGATTTGTCGGCATTCGACAATACACCCAAAGCTCTGACAGAACCAAAGCAAGAGCCACAGAATGAAATCTGGATGCGTAAGCGTGCCCTTGCAGAAAAACGTCTCAGGATATTGACCGCCTGCAGTAATTAATTTTCTATTTAGTTTTTGTGTCAATCACCCGCGCGAGCGGGTTTTTTATTTTCTATAGGAGAAAAACCCATGAATCACGGAAGCATTCAAGCCTTGCGCGAGGCAAGAAATGAGATTTCTAAAAAAGCCAACAATCTTCTGGCCGAAAAAGGCGATAAATTGTGGAGCCCTGAAGATCAACAAACCTTCGATGGTTTCGCGGATGAAATGGAACGCATGGATAAACAAATTTCCAGCGTACAAAAGATGTTGGATACACAAGCAGAGCAAAGTTTCTCAAATGCTCCCTTGCTGGATGATAACAAAGTCAAAAACGAAAGCCGCAAGTTATATGCCAAGGTACTGGCACAAGGGGTGCACTCGTTGACGGCGGAAGAGCGTCTCAAAATCCAGAACACAATGAGCACCACCACAACCACCGAAGGCGGCTATACCGTCCAAAGTGAAGTTGCGAGCGAACTGATCAGTGCAGTGAAGGATTATTCAGGCATTCGCATGGTAGCTGGCAGCATCCAAACCGGCAATGGCAATCCGTTATCATACCCAACCAGCGATGGAACTGCGGAAGAGGGCGAATGGATTGGTGAAAACACAACCGCAACCGATCTGGATATTAGCTTCGGCACTGTTGCATTGAATGTATTCAAGGCCAGCAGTAAAGTCATTACGGTCCCTTTTGAGCTGCTGCAAGACAGCCAGGTTGATATCGTTGGGTTGGTTAATCAGCGCTTTGCCGATCGCATTGGCAGAACTATGAACAAAGGTTTCACTATTGGAACCAACAGTGGTCAGCCCAATGGCTGCGTGACAGCAGCATCCGTTGGTAAAACTGGCACCACCGGCCAGACTTTGACAGTAATTTATGATGACCTGGTTGATCTGATTGATTCTATTGATGTGGGATATGATGACGGCAGTCTGAAATTCATGTTTAGCCAGACCACTCGCAAGGTTTTACGCAAGATCAAAGATACCGCTGGCCGTCCGATTTGGACACCGTCATATGATGCTGGCATCTCCAACCGCTCTCCCGACCAGCTGCTAGGATACGACACGCAACTGAATAACCACATGCCGGTACCTGCGGCAAGTGCAAAATCAATTGCATTCGGACAATTCAAGAAGTATGTGATCCGAGATGTAATGCAACTCACCTTGTTCCGCTTTGACGACAGCGCTTTTGCCAAAAAAGGTCAAGTTGGATTCCTGGCATGGATGCGTGCCGGTGGAAACCTGACCGACACCGCAGCTCTGAAACTCTATCAGCACAGCGCCTCTTAATCATTGAGTCATTAGTTATGACCGCATACCTGTCGCAGGGTGTGCGGTCATTTGTTTTCAATATTCTGATAATGGAGTGACTGCAAATGGCAAAGAAGAAAACACAGCAAGCCAGAGTTCTGGCAGGTTTTGAACTGGATGGCGTGCAATATAACCCAGATGACGTGATTGAGGCCAGTCCAAAAATGATCGAACAATTAGCGTCGTCCGTTGATGCGCATCCTTCAGCAGTGGAACACTGCCTGGGTTTAAAGAGTCCTGTGATCAAGAAACACGAAGCAAAGATCGATGAGATTAAAGATCCAGATTCAGATCCAGATAAGAATCCTGATCCGGATCAGAACGAAGATATGAATGAAGATCAAGATGAAAATAAAAATCCGGACGTAGAATAATCAACCATGCCAGAAAAATTGATCACAGGGCCAGTATCCGAGCCAATCACTCTAGCTGAAGCCAAAGCTCAGGTGCGAGTCACCACGGATGCTGAAGCCGGTCTTATCAGTGGATTGATTTCTTCTGCGCGTGATTTATGCGAACGGGAGACGGGCAGGGCGTTGATGCCTCAGACGTGGGAATTGTCTTTGGATAATTTCTCAAATCAGATGTGTCTTGGCCGTGCGCCTGTTACCAGCATCACCAGTATCAAATATACCGATGCAGACGGCGCAGAGCAGACTCTGCCAAGCACAGAATATGTGTTGGATAACGGAAGCGATTCAATGGCACGCGTAGTGATCGCACCGAACAAATCGTGGCCTGCCGTGTATGGCGGGGTTAATAATGTCCGAATCCGCTACGTTGCCGGGTACGCCAATGCGATGGCGGTACCTCACGCGCTGAAGCAATGGATGAAATTGCAGATTAGTTACGGATTCAAGAATCGGGAATCTGTCAGCATGGATGGCGCTGGCGTCAAAGCGCCATTCGTTGACAATCTTATTAACGCCTATCGTATTTACAACCTATAACCATGCCAACACCCGGCGCAGGACAGCTTAATCAGCAAATAACCATCCAGCAACGCACCCAGACCAAGGATGCAGAAGGCGGCATGGTAGACACGTGGACAGATTATTTCCCAGCAATATTAATCTGGGCAAAGAAGAACAATCTGTCTGGGAATGAGAGATCGGCCACCAGTAAGGGTGGCCAAACACTGGATGCCAGAACGGAATTCACGATTTATTACCTGGCTGGCGTCAGCAATGAAATGCGCGTTGTGCACAACGGAAAATTTTACAACATCCGCCATGTGAATAATTACATGGAGCGGGACGAGTACCTGATTATCACGTGCGATACTGGGGGAAATCATGGCCGGTAATGCACAGATTCTTGGTATTGGTGAGCTTGCCAAACAATTTCAGAAATTACGTGACGACATAAAGATAAAGACATCCCGCAGAATGGTTGCATCTGCAGGCGGCGTGTTGCGCAGGGAAGCCAGGGCAATCGCACAGGGTCATGGCCTTAAAAAATCCGGCGCTCTCATTCGCAACATTGCGATCAAGCGCGAGCGAAATACACCTGCAGGCACTGAACAATATAACCTGGGTGTGCGTCATGGTCGTGATTTGGGGAATGGCAAGAAGGTTGTCAAATATCTTGCAGTAAACAAACAATCAGGGCGCGTGGTCACGAGGCGCGAGAATGATCCGTTCTACTGGAAATTCCTGGAATTCGATACTAAACATAGAAATGCCACGCCATTCATTCAAGCCGCACTAAATAACAAATCAAAAGAAGCAATCGCAGCAATGGAAGATCGTCTCAATAAAGACTTGGCCAAAGCAAGCAAATAATCATGACCATCGGCACCACCATCACCACAGCATTGACGGCTGTGCTGGCGAATTCCTGGGCGGTCGAACTGCCTCCGGAACCAACCTTCCCGGCCATAGTGTTTGAGATCGACAGCACACCGGAAACTGATTGGGTGTTGGGCGGTGGCTACACTCAGCACGTAATCACAGTCACCACATTCGCTTATACAAAAACGGAACTATCCACCTATAAAGCAACCATCCAGACGGCGATGGAGGCGATTGCCGGGTTTATCACTGAGGAAGAAAGTGGCGATGCTTCTTTCGAAGAGCTTCCCGGTGTTTATGCCTATTTTCAAGATTTCAGAATCAGAACGACTACATAAGGAGCAGCAATGGGAAAATTAATGCGAAACGTGGTGCTGGCCGTCAAGGAAGAAACCACATACGGAACAGACATTGTTCCAACCTCAGCGGCCAATTCAATCCTGGCTCGAGTATCTGATGTGCAGCCGGTGGTTGCGGAGTTCGTTGATCGTGACAACATCAAGCCTTATCTTGGATCGTCAGGCAAGGTTGAGGTCTCAGCACACTCTGAACTGACAGTGGAAATTGAGCTGGCAGGTGCGTCAGCTGCAGGAACTGTACCCGGCTGGGCACCGTTGTTGAAAGCATGTGGGTTTGGTGAAACCATCGTGGCATCCACAAGCGTGACATACAAGCCAGTATCAACCGCATTCAAGTCGGTGTCTATTTACTACTTCCTGGATGGATTGCTGCACAAAATGATTGGCTGTATGGGAACGCCAACATTTACGCTTAATGCTCGCGGGATTCCGATGATCAGCATCAAACTGACCGGATTGTATTCAGCCACGACGGACACCGCATTACCGACTGATTCAGATTACTCCGCATTCCTTGCGCCACAAGCTGTGAATAAAGTTAACACCACGGCATTCACTCTGCATGGCGTCAGCAGCGCATTCGATCAATTATCGATCGATGGCGGAAACACAGTGATATATCGCAATATGCCGACACTGGAAGATGTTCTGATCACTGACCGCAAAGTCAGCGGCAGCATATCAATCCAGATGTCATCAGTTGCAATCAAGGCATGGCACGATACTGTGCGTGACGGCACCATCGCGGCGCTTTCAATGTCGCACGGTAGCGGCGCAGGTAAAACCTTTACCATCAGCGCACCTAAAGCACAATTGGTCAATCCGCAATATCAGGATAAAGACGGCGTGGTCATGCTTAACCTGGGCCTCGATTTACAACCAGACGCTGGCAATGATGAATTGTCGATTGCGATTACATAGACTAACTGTATCGCATCAGATATTTGGCATTGATTCATATAAAACGAGGATTTAGAGATGGCATTAAAAATCGCAAAGAAACCGACATTCTCGGCAACTGCAGAAGTCTTCACTCCAAATGACCGTTGTGGTCATGATCGGTCAACACTGACGGTCAAGTTCTTGCGCACGACACGAGAAGAACTGGATGAATTGAGAAAAATTCCCCAGGTCGATGTGCTGAGACAAAAGCTGACTGGATGGGATGATTTCCAGGACGAAGAAGGTAACAACCTGGAATTCAATCCTGATAATCTTGAGATTCTGTTGAATATCCCGGAAGCATTGTACGGACTCTCTTTGGCATTCTGGGATTCTGTTGTAAAGGCTAAGGGCCGCGAAAAAAACTAGAAGCGGTTGCCCGTTATTGGGCGGGTGACCACAAACAACCAATCGGCATAGATCAGGATGTCATCGATGGCCTGACTGCCGCAAACGCTCCGGCAGAAGTTATTGAAGCCGCCAGGCGTAACTTCGGCATGGATGGTGCGGATGACTGCGAAGTTTGGGAAGAAAACTGGGAATCAGTCACGCTATTTTTGGCAATGAACACGCAATGGATCATTTCTGCGGATGTCGGCTATGTCGGCATCAATTACGTTGCGCTTGAATCTTCCATGAAAATGTCCGGCACCAAAAAGAAAAAACGAGCTGTGATATTTGATGATGTACGTCTGATGGAATCAATCGCGCTCGAAGTTCTGAGGGATAGAAAATAATGTCAGCACTTGGAAGTCTAGTTGTCAAACTTGCGCTCGAGCATGCTGAATATACGCAAGGTCTGGATAAATCCAGCCAGGAAGCACTTAAATTCGGTAAAAACATACAAGGCAGCTTTGATAAAGCCGGAAGGTCTGCAAAAGAATTCTTCTCAGGTATCGCCGCAGGCGCTGTTGCTGGTATTGCTTCTATTGTTGGCATCAATGCAGCGGTTTCCAAGACACGGGATTCAATCAATATTCTTGCCAGCATAAACGACGCTGCAGAAAAGACCGGCTCAAGTATCGAAGATTTATCAAGAATCGAGCAGGTGTCACGTAATTACGGCGATTCTTTTGTTGAAATAGACAAAGCACTCGGCAGGATTTCTAAAGGATTGGCCGAATTCAAAGACCCAGCCAATGATGCAGTAAGGGCGCTTGATGCGATTGGTGTATCTACTCATGACAGCAATGGTGAGTTGAGAAAGGCGGCTGACGTTTACATCGATGTTGCCAGGTCGCTGCAACAATATGAAGACGGTGCGCAGAAAACGGCAGTTGCCAATGCGCTATTTGGTAAAAGCGGAACTGATCTGATTCCTGCCATGAATAACTTGGCCAGTGGCATCGATAGCGTGCGCTCGGTATCTGGCAAGACCACCTTGGCCGCTGATGACTTCAAAGATGCAATGGCCAGAACTGGCGCGATTGTAGATAGCCTGTTTTTCTCAATGGCGGGTAACCTTCTGCCAACACTCAATAATATTATTACTGCTGTGAATTCATCGGCAACTCAAATGGATGGTTTTGCAGCATCCGGCAATGTTGTGTCCACTGTGCTGAAAGGCATGGTCATTGCTGGCTACACCATTATCGACGTATTCCAGGGCGTAGGCCGAGAGATCGGTGGACGTGCCGCGCAGTTGGTGGCGCTATCAAAACTTGATTTCAAAGCTGCTGGTTTTATTGGGGATGAGATAGCAAAAGATTCTGCCAATGCCAGAGCTGAATTCGACAAGTTTATTGATACTGTATTGAATGGGGATCAGAAACTTGTTGATTCCGCCACTTCTGGCGGTATGAAAAAAACAATAGATTTTGCAATGAGGTCGTCTGAAGAAATTGCTAGCCTGAAGTCAGCTACCGATTCATCGGCTAATGCTTCTCAGAATTTCATGCAGAAGCTTGAATCAGAAGCCGCTCAGTTGGGCAAAACAAGCGTGGAAATACGCAAGATGGAAGCTGCAAAGCTGGGCTTATCTTCCGTTGCCGATCCTTTGATCGATAAGATCGAACAAGAAACCGCAGCAGCCAGAAGACTGGAAGCGCAACTAACCAGGGTCAAGAGCATCACCGAATCCGTGCAGACCGCTGATGAGCGTTTCAGTCAAACGGTTGACGAACTGAACGACTTGATGGCGATACCAAACAGCGGACTGAGTATCGAGACATACAGCCGCGCAGTCAAAAAAGCACAATCTGAGCTGGACAAGTCGATAAATGCCACCAAGGACTCTGGCAGGCAGGCTGCGAATGAATGGAGCGACATTTGGCGCAATGCTGAAAACACAGCACGGAACGCCTTTGTTCAATTTGCAGCGCACGGTAAAAGTGCTATGGAGTCAATCGGCGAGTCGATTAAATTCTTTATCTTTGATGCGCTGTACCAGCTTACAGTACGGAAGTGGATTGTTAACGTTGGCGCTGCGGTTGGATTGGGTGGCATAGGTGGATCAGGTTCTGCCCTGGCCGCTGAAGGTGGTAGCGGCATTCTCAATGCTGCAAGCCTAGGATCAAATGCACTTGGATTGTTCAAGTCTGGCTTTGGTGTAACAGGATTACTCAGTAAAGCTGGCAGCATGTTGCCGGGTTCAGCTGGCTCCTTCTTCAGCGGTATGGGCGTGACAGGAACACAGGCAGCAGCTCAAGCAGGTGCATCAGCATTGTGGGGTTCATCTGGCGCCAGTGCTGCTGCCAGCATGGGGACATCATTTGCGGCTGTAGCTGGGCCTGCTATAGCGCTGGCTGCTGTTGATGCAATTGGCAGGGTATTGGCTGGTGACAAAAAGCTTGGTGGTGCTGAGATGATTCCGGTTGTAGGTGGATTCCTGGCCGCGTTATTTGGCCGCGGGCCCTACAAATTCAGGCAGCAATCGATCCAAGGAACTGCGAGTTCTGAGGGTTTTGATGGCGACATCACAAACGTATTCAGGGCGAAAGGCGGGCTGTTCAGAAGCAATGGTCACAAATCCCAGACCGAGCAATTCACTCTTGAGCAACAGACACTATTTGATAGTGCGCTTAATGGGTTCTATGGATCAGCTCATCAGTTTGCCGAGAATCTGGGTTTAAGCACCGATCTTGTGGATAATTTTACGCAGGAAGTGCAAATCAAATCAGAGAAAGGCAAAACGGTAACCGAGGAAGCGATAAACGAAATGCTTCAGGGTATCGGCAATAGCCTCGCGCAAAATGTTTTGCCGATTGTTGATACTTTCAGGAAAGCGGGCGAGGATTCTTTTGCAACATTGACCCGGCTTAACACTGAGTTTGTGTCGTTATCTCAGGCCGCTCAAAATCTTGGCGCATCAGTTGATTATGCGAAACAATTGATCGGCAGCCTATCGATAGAAGCTCGGACGGCATTCCTTGACAATTATGGTGGAACAGAGAAATTACTATCCGATTCCGCAAGTTTTAGTCAATTATTCCTGACTGAAGCAGAGCGCATGGCTCCGGCCATCAAGTTTGTGGAAGATGGATTAACCAGCTTGGGATTTTCTGCCAATATCACCAAGGATGAATTCAAGCAACTTGTTCAGACTCTGTTGCAATCGGCTTCAGAATCCGATCAGGCCAAAGGCGTTTTGTTATTGCAGAATAATGCGCTGTTTGCTTCTGTGGCTGATTACAAAAATTCGATTCAAGAGGTGGCATCAAAGACAGAAGGTTTGACCGCAAAAACAGAAGATCTGACTGAAGCGCAGCAGGATTATATCGACTCTGTAAATAGAACAATCCGGGCAATGCAATTGGATTCCGCAGCAAATCAGATTGCTCTGATCAATCAAGAAATAGATAAGCTGATTGGATTTGCAGACTCTCTCAAGAACACGGTCGAGCAGATCAGTCCTCAGAGTTTGGATAGCGCAAGACAGCAAGTGATCGAAGCGACCCAGGCCGCGAGAGGTGGAAAAGTAACGGATATATCGGCTGCATTGGCAACACTTTCGAACCAGAGCACATCAGGATTCACTGATAGCTTTTCGTTCGCGCGCAGCAAAGCACAATCGATTGCATTGATAGATCAACTGTCTGAGGCAATATCTGGCGCCATTGAATTCAAGCAAGCATCGATTGCGGATGATCTGCGGATAGCGGCTAACAGATCAAGAATTCCTGCATTTGCATCAGGCGGACATCATCGCGGAGGATTACGCATCGTTGGCGAACGTGGACCAGAAATTGAGCGCACCGGCCCTAGTCACATCACCAGCAACAGTGATCTCAAGAAATCGATTGGTAATGATGAGTTGCTTCAGGAATTGAAAAAAATGAACAGTACGCTTGATTCTGTAACGCAGAGCGGAACAGCTCTAAGGACGAGGAACGTAGCGTGAAAGCCTTTATCCCGTTTGGAATCACTGATTCTATGGTTGTTAGCAGCACAATCAGTGAACCAGATACATCAGAGCCAGCTTACGATGTTGCTACATCCTACGCTGAATTTGCTCAAGTCAGTGTGGTGACTACTGATAGCCATCTGGTTTATGAATCATTGGTAAGCGGAAACATTGGCAATCCTGTCACTGACGCGACAAAGTGGATATTAAAAGGCAACACGAACAAATGGAGAATGTTTGATTACAACCAGGGCAATCCGAGCGTCGGGCAGTCGCCTTTTACTGTGGTGCTTCGTCCTGGTAGAAGGGTCGATTCTCTAATGCTCGACGGCCTGAAAGCGTCCTTGCTGGATATCACGGTGAGAAATGGTATTGACGGGGATATTGTATACACGCTCGATGGCTATTTGTTGTCGCGTGATGTGAATACGTTTTACGGATACTTCTTCGCGCCATTTATTTACACGAAATCTGTAGCAACGTTCCAGATACCGCCAGTTGCTGATCCGGTTATTTACCTGACATTATCCGATCAATCTGGATTGGTAGAGCTGGGAAGATTTGCTGTCGGTCAATCTATTCACATTGGACACATCCGCTGGAGCCCAATTGTAGATTCGGACAATTACAGCGAAATTGAATGGGATGCGTTTGGCAAATCAACATTGACGCCGGTACCCAGCATTCCGACCAATGAACTGAAGGTTGAAACAGACAAAGTAAGATTGAGCGCGGTTCGTCAATTTCGTGACCAGGCCAATGCCAAAGCAGTTGTGTGGTCAGGCATGGACGATGTTGTTCATCCATACCAGGAATCCTTGATTTTATTCGGCGTTTATAGAAGTTTCCAAATAGACATAAGCAACCAGGCCCTTGCTGTAATAAATCTATCACTGAAAGGCATCTAACAATGGTTACACAAGTAGCGTTATTTTCCACACCTGTTCCGAACACAAATTCACAAACTTCGGAAGAGTTCGAGGCTTCTGCAAATACGCTTGTGAGTGAGCTCAATCCAAGATTCACGCAGTTGAACGCAGCAATATCAGAGGTCAATCAAATGTCTCTGAATGCCGAGGCCGCCGCAGGTGAACTGGCCAATGCTGCTTGGGTGTCTGGCACCACGTATGCGGCAGGGGATATCAGGTACAGCCCACTGGATTTCTACAGTTATCGCAGGAAAACCAATGGCGCTGGTACAACTGACCCGAGTCTTGATCCTACAAACTGGGCACTGCAAACGCGCACAACCTATGGTGGATCTGACACGACAAGTAGTGCGGTTGATGTAAATTTAACATCATCGAGCGGAAGATTGCAGTTGATTGCCATGACTGCATCCGGGAAGAGAGTCACTTTGCCGGCTGCGAACTCATTGCAAAAAGGCGCGAATCTTTTTGTGATCAGTAATACTGGTGATTATAGGTTTGATGTCAGGAAGAATGGCGGAGTTTTTGTCTGTTACGTTGATCCAGGGAAAGTCGTTGCATTTAGCTGTGCTGATATATCCACTGCCGCTGGTGTGTGGGCAATAAGCGGCGAGCGGATTGAAACGATTTACAGTGGCAATACTGCTGAAGTATTGAATGCGGTCGATTCTCGTTATATTGCTGTGGCCATGTTGTCGGCAACGAAAGCTATCTGTGCGTTCAAGAACAATTCGACTGGTTTTATGGATGCGGTAATACTTAATTACGGTTCATCGTCTGGCACGCCGCTGCAAATATCTGCCGAAGCGGTAAGAAACATAACTATAGCGGCTCTTTCCAGCACGAAGGCTGTTGCTGTGTACCAGGTAAATTCCGGGAGCAGCGACATAAAGGGTTATGTGCTTGATGTGTCGAGCAACACAATAACGCCAGGCTTGGTCAAGACAATCGTAACTGCTGCCGGTGCATCAGGGGCTAATGGTGCTTCACTGGCAACGCTTTCATCGTCAAAATTATTGCTCGCGTACATGTACTCAGGTGCGTCAACGATCAAAGAGCGAGTGCTGGATGTGTCTGGCACGACCATCGCAGAGAATTCCGAAGTAGACGCTGACGCATCGTCATTCTTGACAACATCAACGCCATTGCTCCTTGCAAGGGCAATCAGCGCGACTAAAGCGCTCGTGACTTTCATCGGATCATCATCTCAGATGACCTTGCGTCTTCAAACAATAACCGGATCAACCCCGGCTCCATCAGGTTCCGTTCTGTCAATAATCACACCAGGAACCAGTCTTGCTGTCGCGTTTTCTGTTTGCGTGCTCAATTCCAATAGAGCTGTTGTTTTTAGATCCGTAGATCGCAAATATGGCGCCATTGTTGCCTATCTGATCGACATATCAGGCACAACGCCTGTGCTGATTGCGAGCAAGAATATAGCTTTAGATTTCAAGGAAGACGCTGTCCAGGTTCTGGCCACCAAGCTGGATTCAGGCAGAATTTATATGACATGGCCAGGCGGTTACAGTCTTGGCGCTGATGCTGTGGTAATGAAAATAACGAGTGACGATCGCATATTGATCCGCTCTGTATCTGAAAGGCTCGAGCCAGGCATTACCGCAGCGTTCGGATATGTGGCGTGTGAGTCATTAAGTTCATCAAGTGTCATGCAGGTTTGCAGAAACGCATCCACTTTCCTGAGCGCGAAAACGGTAGAGATCGGATAAACAAAACATCAAGCAGCATCCACATGGCCGCCATTGAGCGGCTTTTTTATTTTTAAAATCCAGTGAGGTAATCAATGGCCACTCTTATATCCAACATCATCAGCAAAGTACGCGAAGCGGGATTTGTCCGCTTTTTGAACGGGGAATTGGTTGATCAACACAACAACTCCATTCTGGTTGATGTTGGCGAAAGTGGGTTAGTGCCATATGTTGCTTATGCATCCGGGCCAAACGGAGAAGGTTTCACAATGACGAGCTCGACTGAGCTCGAATACATTGCGTTTAAGTCAGCCGCTTCTGATGCGGTGCTGACTGTTTCGGATTTTGCTGGATTGTGGTTTCACAGAAAGGGATTGCCCGGTGCCAGCATTCCTGGACAGAATGGCGTGGATGGAAGGAATGGTGGTTCACCGATAGTTTTTGGAGGTGACACATCAGCAACCAGGCCTGGCGAGGGCGTCGTCAAATTCAATAACGCAAACCCGGCATTGGCCACGGCAATGTACATCGATGCATTCTCTCCTTCAGGTACCGATATAAGCGGACTGCTTTCAACAATACCGAGCGGTGCTAAGTTCATTCTTTCTATCGATTCGCCGACAGAGACGACGATGGCTGTTTTCCAGTTCAATGGTGCACCAGTTGATAATACCGACTGGTTCACGGTAGCAGTTACGAACATTTCCGCTTCTTCAACATCATTTGTTGATGGTGACACCTGCACGTTCGAGATCATGGGATTCACTAATTTCTCGATTGACCCGGTAACAGATCGGTTCATGGTTGATGGTGTTGATAAATCTGGCACCACATCAGTCGCCACTTTCTCTGCTCTTCCAGACCCAACGACTGTTCCTCTGAATGTTTATTACGTCACCGCACAGGATTGTTTCGTCTATGCACGCGGTTCGGAATGGTGGCCGGTTAACCGCAGGGCCATTGTCTACAGATCTGGCAATCCAACCACTGTCCTCGCGCCGGCGACAGCAGCAACTGCAATAGCAGACAATGGATCGGGCAAGGTTCGAATTACTGCTGCGGGTCATGGATTAACTTCAAGCCAGAATAACGGCAAGATCTACATATCCGGCGGGGGCACATGGACGCCTGGATTGTACAGATTTACCTATGTGGGTTCTGGTAATTACGATTTTCAAGACGTTACTTATGGCGCTGGTCTTGGAGTTCCCACGGTTTCTAAAGGAAATGCGACCGATGAGATTATTGTGCAAACAATACACATCCCGCCGCTCACGACGCAATCGTCCATAGAATTATTGATAGCCAGTCTGAATAGCGACAGCACAGAAACCAAGCGCACGATAATTGATTGGGAGGGTGTCCGGTTTTATAACCGCAATGACAACGGCGCCGGTAATGACGCATCATTCCACGGCCCAACCATCATTAACCTGAATAGCAACACGTCACGGTCATGTACCCTTGGCCTGGCGTTCGTTGGTGGTAAATCAACTAGCGGATCAATACCTGTGACAGGCAATTTTTCTACGGCGACTGGCACGACGATGGTATTAAAAGCGCTGCTGGGGAATTCAACCACGCCAATTGGGACAGAATCAATAACCTATAACGACATCAGAGCGGTTTGGGAGTCTTGATATGAACCCATTCGCGCAATCTTATGTAAAGCTGCCCACATCTATCGCGGCGCAGCCGTTGAAATGGCATCCAGGCCATGCGATCTGGATGGCTCCTGGGATGTGGTCGAGCACACAAAGCAGGAACCAGCTTTTTAATGTCGACATCCCTGCGATCGTTGCCGCTGGTGCACCAGCTCCGCATATTCAAATCGAGGTACAGTGGAATGACTTACAGATCGGCCCGGGCGTGTATAACTGGGATGTGATTGACAATAAAGCAGCGATTGCCATTGCCGCTGGTTGTAAGGTCATGATCAAGGTCATTTGCCGCACATACGGGGGGTTCAGCCCTTCAGTGCCGACGTACATGGCATCTGCTGCGGGGACTGATTATTCTGATGCAGTGGGAGGCACGGGCGAATCACAGAACGGAGAATACAGGGGCGCATTCACAACCAATGCATCCACTGGCGCCATAACAGCAAAACAATTCCAAGCAAAACTTTGGATTGATAAAGTGGCCGACGAATATCGTGACATGCTGATCGCGGTTGGACTTCGGTACGACCCTAACCCGAATTTTGTTGGCGTGATCATAAATGAGACATCCCAGTTAGCTGGCGTGAGCACTGGAATGACGCCTGTCGATCCTAAAACAGATGCGACTCTGGTTAATAATTTCTTCCGCAAATGGCTTAACGCAATCATTGCGGCCAAACCCTATTTCCAGACAACGCCATTAACCTGGATGACAAATTTCCCGGCTGCCGGGATTCTCAGTATTTTTGATCAGGCAGAATTTAACCCAACGGTGCAGTCGGAAATGCTGAAATACGGCATCGGCGGACATGAGCAGGATTTCTACAGGAGATCAGGAATTGTTGGTCAGACTCTGAATATCAGCTATGACGCATTTGACACGATGGTTGGCATCACACCTAGATTTTGCAATATGTCCAACGGTGGATCGTTGTTTTCCAGCAATGGCGATAAGCAGAATCCAACGCCTCCTGCGACGGCTTCACAATTAGCTCAAGAAGCGCGTGCGCGCGGTGTGAATATTATTCTATGGCACGTTGTAGCAACCGTTTCAGGAACTGGCGGTGCCACATGGCGGGATAGGATATTACCACTTCTTTTAGCAAACAGGACATCCGAGCGGCCAGTGGATACTTTCCCGTCTTTTTATTTGTAGCGCAGCGATATTGGTCATATTCAAAAACAAACATAGGATTATTATGGGGTTTCCGAAAATGATAGATCAAGAAACCATCAGGAAAGTTACCTCTCATGAAGACAGGATTCAGGCTTTAGAAGATCACAAGAAACTTTGTGATGAGCTTCATGATATTTCAAAAGACCACCGCAAGCGCAGTGATGATGCAATGAATAATCTCACTCAATCTAACTTATTGCTTGCCAAGTCGATTGACAACATGAATCTTACTTTGTCTGAAATTGTGCGTGATGACAGGCCGATAGTTAAACGATCAAAGATCTTCTGGTTGTGGGTGGATAATTTCTTGATCTGGCTTGGTGTTAGCAGAAGAATAGGCAAATGGATTTTTGGGTCTGTGGTAGCGCTGGCTGCTTTTGCTGCTGCGCTTAAAACATTGGGGGTTTGGTGATGCCAATCGGATTAATTGTCAGCTTGATTAAGAAATACCTGCCGCAGATTATCGGGGTTGCTGCCGCTCTGATTGCCCTAGCGTACATACATCACAAAATTGATCAAGGTGGATATGACCGGGCGGTTGCAAAGTATGAGAAGCGTGACGCAGAGACAGCCAGGAAGGGAGCTGAGTTGCTTAAATTAAAGCAGCATGAAGCAGACTTGATCAATAAACAAAACTCAGAGAGGGCATACAATGCGGCCAAAACTTACAATGACCATTACAAAACTATTCTTGCTGAGCGTGATGCTAGTCCTAAGCGCGTGTTCATCCGCACCAAAGAGCCAAGTTGTGATTCCAACGCCATGTCCGGAACCGTTAAAGATACCAGCAGAATTGGCGGAACAGGTGCGCAGCGATACTCAACAGAATTACCGGAAGCAAATATTCGAAGCCTTAACGAAGTAATCGAGCGGATTGAGCAAATGCAGCTTAATTGTGAACAATTATTGAATATGGTGAGCGAATGATCAACATACAACCACTTCGCGGAGCGATCCCTGACAAAGTTCACGATGAGCTTTTCGATACTGCAACTAGATTTCAGTTGAGCTCTCCTGATCGGATGGCGCATTTTTTAGCGCAAGTTGCACATGAATCAAATAACTTTGCTGCGAAAGAAGAAAACCTGAACTATTCGTCTGAGGGGTTGCTTAGAACATTCAAGAAATACTTTACAGTTCACGAAGCTGATCAATATGCTCGCAAACCTGAGCAGATAGCGAATCGTGTCTATGCAAACCGCATGGGCAACGGCGATGAATCCAGCGGCGATGGATGGAAGTATCGCGGTAGAGGTTACATTCAGTTGACCGGCAAAGATAATTACACGGCATTCGACATGGCCGTACCTGAAAACATTGTCGAGAATCCTATTTTTGTCGCAACAAAATATCCGCTGTTTAGTGCTGGATGGTTTTGGAATTCAAAGCGGCTTAATGAAATGGCTGATCGTGGAGCGGATCAACAGGTAGTCGCTGATATAACAAAAAAAATCAATGGCGGTTACAACGGCCTGGAAGATCGTGTGAATAAATTTTACTACTTTTACGGGCTGCTTAAAAATGGGTAGATTCCTGACTGACTTGGATGTCAAGCGATTGCCAGATAAAAACGGCCGCAAACAGTGGAAGCTTATTTCTCCACTGATCTACGAATCCAGCACGGTGGGATTGATCGTGGTGCCTACTGGATTCGTGACTGATTTTTCGAGTGTTCCGAGACTGCCTTTTATTTACTGGATATTCGGCGGGCACGGAGACCAGGAGGGCGTATTGCACGATTTCTTGTACAGCAAGCCGCACACTACTGGCAACGGAATGATTGTTGATCGTCCGCTTGCAGATAAAGTTTTGCGTGGGGCCAGGTATAACTGTGAGCGCGTGAGTTTGGCTGAATACGAAAATGTCACTTTAGGAAACTTGCTTAATAATCTGTGGGCATATTTCGGAGCATGGTGCTTCTGGATGGCTGTCAGGATTGGCGGGTGGCGCTATTGGGAGGAATGATGGATTTGAAAGGTCAGAAAGGTGAGCTGAAATTCACTCTACAAATAACCAGGGCGGCAACAGGTAAAACTGAAACAGTAGATTTGATTGGAAAGATTGACGATAACTTAGGAGATCATGATGGCAGTAACACACTCAGCAGCAGCGCGGAATGCGGCGACAGATGCAGTGACAGCTCTGATAGGGGTGTCGGGTAATTTAAAATTCAGATTAGCAGGTAATATCGGTGCACCTGGCGCTGTGGTTGCAACTCTGCCATTGTCAGTAGATGCGTTTGGAGACTCATCCGGAGGGACTGCTATTGCCAACCCGATAACTAGCGACACAGATACTGCTGGCGATGCATCACCAGTGGCAACAGCTACTTTTGAGACCTCCGGAGGGACAATAGTATTGCATTGCGCAGTTTCTGCATCGGGCTCTGATATTAATATGAGTGGCGGACTGACCGTTGCTGCTGGAGATACGATAGCGATCGCCGATGGCGACCTTACTTATACAGCTCTTACAGCTTAAGGTTATAACCAGGTGACAATAGCTGAATTAACAGCGCAGCGGAACACGGTTGGCGCTGGTCAGTTATCTACCGTCACTTTCACTTATCCTGGAACTCCGACGCCAGGAAACTTACTTGTTGCTGGTTTTGCGTGGCGTGGAAATGTAACAGTAACAGCAGTACCATCGGGATGGATTCTTGCAGCAAGCACAGCTGATGGCAATAACATCGATGGTGCAATCTATTACAAGATAGCCGGATCGTCAGAACCGACAACAGCGCAATGGACTTTATCAGGCAGTCAGAAGTCTGCTGGCGTTGCTTCAGAGTGGTCTGGAATCCATGTCACTCCGATCGATGCGCAGAATGGTAATACTGGTGTTGCCACAACAACTCTGAACACAGGCGCTACAGGCGCGTTGTCTCAAGCAGACGAGCTTGTGATAAACATGTTTAGTGCGCGTGATGCAGTGAGTTTTACCGCGTTTGGCGAAGGTCAGACGACGTCAGGAACGGCTCAGTCAACTGGCGGCACGACGGCATCAAGGAACACGACCGTACTTGTTTCAAAAGTAGTAAGTTCAACCTCGTCAGTAGATTACACGGCACAAATCGACAGCGCACAAACCTGGGTTGCTGCTGTTGCAACATTTAAACAGGGTGCTGTAACCCATTCAGCGACAGGATCATTATCTGGTCAAGGTGCGTCCATTGTCGGCACATCTGCACATAAAGCCAGACATGACGCGAGCGGAACTTTATCCGGACAAGGTTCCGATATTGATGGATCAGCAACAAGATTCAGACAATTTTCAGCATCAGGTGATTTGCCTGGTCAATCAGCTTCAATTGTTGCTTCTTCCGCACGATCCGATGGCGCAGTAACACATGATGTTTCTGGCGATCTGTCAGGGCAAGGATCGTTAATCTCTGGCGTATCGGGTCGCTACAGGCAATTTGACGCATCCGGCAATCTGATAGCAAGCGGCAGCAATATTAACGGAGATGTAAATCGGTATAGAGCACATAATACAGCTGCCGCTATCGTTGGCCAGGGATCAAGTTTAGATGGTTCTGCAATCAGATATCGTTCTCATGATGTCGATGGCAGCCTTATAGGGCAGGGGTCAACGCTAAACGGTGATGCCGCACGATCTAGCGCGGTTGTGATTCATGACGTGACCGGCGATCTGGTTGGGGATGGCTCAACAATAGCAGGGCTGGCAAAGAATGGTGAAGTAGTCATATCAGGCACGATCAGCGCGGCTTACGTAATGCAGACTATCAATGCCGAATTAGTCAACAACGAAATATCTGCAACATATCGAACTCATACAATCATAGGTGCAATATGAGCATTGTAATATACAAGAATACCGACGTTGACATCGCAATAACGGTTGCTGGGATTGATGTTGCCGACATAACAGAGATGACGGTTACGCTTGAAGGCAATGGACAGACATTGAGTTTTTCCGAGAGCAACGGAGATATTACGATCGATGGGACCACCATTAATCTGAGAATAGAAGACAATCAGATTGCCAGCGTAGGGCCTTACATGCTCAGGATTACAGCAACAGAGAATGGTAATATTCGTGGCCTTACTACTGACCCTTCATTAATTAATGTTTTATGAATTGCGGAACAAGATATATTTTTGCGGAATAGATTTCTTTACTGAAGGATATTTACTTAATGCAAGTTATTGATTATTATTGGTGCCGAGAGGGGGAATCGAACCCCCATGATGTCACCATCGCGGGATTTTGAGTCCGATTCGTTATTATTTTAATACATATAGTTAGTACAAAATCACGTTCCGCAAAAAGCACAAAATCACCGGCCTGAAACCCTTTATCCATGCGGGGCAATTATTTTTTGCGGAACAAAAACCCGTCACTTTGTGGGTGTAACCTTGTCGCCTTTCCTGGCTTTCACATATCGTTCTGTCATGGCAATATTAGAATGCCCCAGTTGTTTTTGAGCTTGTCTGATATCGCCGCTCGATTCCGTCTTATCCGTGGCAGCCTTGCCGCGTAGGTCCCTGAATTGGAATAGTTCCTGATCTATCCCTGCAGCTTCACGAGCTCTGAAGAAATGTCCTTGCAAAGTTCTGAGCGTGATTCTTTGACCATTTTCATCAATGATCAAGTTAAAGCTGCGGATCTTATATCCCGTCTTGCGCATCAGGATTCTTTGCAGCAGAAAAGCAAGTTCGCCTTCGATGCTAATTCTTAGTTTTGCCTTTGTTTTATTTTGTGTGACTGTGATCGCGCCATCCTGGATGTCATGCTCAGTCATTTTGAGCACGTCAGATGGTCTTTGGCCGGTTAGGTATGCCAAGTCCATTGCATCTCGTAGCGGTTGGCTTGCTGCTGCGTGAACGGCATTATATGTTGCGTCATCAATGTAAACATCTTTGCGTCCAGTCTCTTTGAATCCTTTTATTCCTGCGCATGGATTTGGCATGTCGGTATAACCCCATTCCCTTGCTTTGTTCCAAATGTGACTGAATAAGGCCTTTTCCCTGTTTGCCCTGATTGTTTTTCTCCAGTCAAGGTATTGGCGTATGTGGATCGGCTTGATCTCGTTCAGTGGTGGGGGTGGGTTGCCGAAGAATTTATATAGTTGATCCAGTTCGCGCAGGTTATCCTTCTGAGTTGCCGGTGCTTTGGTGGGGATTACTTCTTTTATGTACCGGTGGGCAACATACTGAAAAGTTATGATCGCCTGGTGATGATTTGGCTGATCCATTTCGATCTCTGACCATTTTTTTACAGCTATAGCGTAATCGCATCCTAAAGGGATTTCTTTACGTGGTTTCGTTCCGGTGTCATAGTAATACCAAACCTTTGCCCCACGCTTTCTTGCTCTCATGCGCTTTGGCAAGTGACTATTAGCTGATGGCTTTCTGCCCATGATTATTTAGAATTGATGGTTCCCATGCTGATTTCGGTTTGTTTGATGTTTCTCTGCCTTCGATCGATGTTTTTGGCACGACCGGACGTCCAGAAGGATTTACAAAGAATGCTATCCCCATGACCCGCAATGCGTCAACCTGGCCGGATTTTGTTTTCTTTCCGGTCAGTATAGCAACATCATCTGGGTCGAGGAAAATACTCATTTTGTTGGTGGTTTTGCTATCAATCTTCTGGTTGAGTTATTTCACATATAACTCTACGTAAGGGCCATTTTTTATCATCATCAGTTCCTAATAACGACCATTTATTGTCGCCTAAATATCTTGCCGGCTCAGGTTTTAGAATATCTTCTTCTGGGCCGTCGACATCAACTTCAGGTACAACCCAATAGAATTTACCAGGTAGCAGATCCTGATCATCCTTTGTTATGTTCTGTAATTCTCTAATTTTGGACTGTATTTGCTCATGCTCAGAGAATGTTATTGGTTCGTAAATACTCACTAATTTCATCTTTGAATTGATGCAGCCAGCCAAATAGCCGTTTCTGTATACATCGATGACATGATCTCCTGCCCGATTTTTTCTAAACTCAATAGCCATGTAATGTCCTTTTTAAATCACTAAAGTTTTACGACTTATTGTCGTTAATTAAACTTCATGGTGTCTCCCACTGCCCGGCAAGTATTAGAGCCACTTGCTGGGCAGATCAATCAGAACAAGTTGTTGTTTCGTCAGCAACAGACATCCAGTTATCTTCGTCATCAGACAGTCTAAAATTCATGTCTTCAATGGATTCCTCTCTCAGATGCATGGCGATCACTAACCTTGAATACAGTTCAAGCCAATACATACTTATCATTTTGTCTGGATGTTTGTACCCAACAATCTCAATTGCATGAATGAAATGTAGAATATAGTGAAAAGGTAGCTCGTCGCGTGAGTCTACGAAGTCGCTCTCTATGTCTCTTATGGAGTCCAGCCAGGTGTGTCCGAATGCACTGACAGGTAGTCTGCAGCTTGGCCCTGTAAATGATCCTCCACCAGGATGATATGGATTATCAATTGCGATTCCTTCAAATGCTGACAATAGGATGCATCGTCTGAACCATCTTATTAACGGTTTGCATTTATGCTTTTTCGCTATCCCGTCTGGACCACGAATTGCTGACATTAATACTGATTGTTGCATGATAGGCAAATTGGTTACCCAATCTTGCAATGCAGACTTTGGATTTTTGTTCGTATTTTTTGTTTGTTCTATATCTAACAGGTGTGCGTCCATATACAAGTCACTCATATTTTCTCCTGAAGTTGGTATTGCAGATCAATTGTGCCGCTCACCCATCTTGTGGATGTATCCACCTTGTTTCTTTTCCTCAATCTTCACTCCGTTATTACTAATTTCTTTGTCGTTCCTCGTCAGGAACCCGGTTGATGTAGTTTCTCCGGTGATTTTAAGGTATTCGATTTCGGCTTTGGCTGTATTGATGATCACCTGGGCTGTTTCGTTGATGGCCTTTGCGCGATCGATGTCAATCGGTTGATCCTTGTCTTTCAGCGCCTTGATTGTTTCAAATAGGACATTGCGCAGTGTGGTTATGTTATTTTCTGGTTCCATAGTTTCCATTTATCCTCCTGGTTAGTGACGCTTTTAGTGCAATAACCTTTCTCAAGTCATCCGGCATGTTTTGAACTGTGTTTAATTGCATCAGCTCTTTCCTGGTTATCAGGCTGAGATTATTGGGATCGCAGTTTTTCCGATTGCCGTCTTTGAAAATGACCACTGAACCTGGCGGCGGATATTTTCCGTGTGTTTTTTTCCAGACTTCCCGGTGCAGTAACCTGTATTTGTAAATGCCTTCTTCAATTTTGACTAAAATATAGCCGTCCTTTGAGCAAACTCTGGTTGATCCAACTGGCCGGTGGTTCTTTGGTTTGGAGCCAGGTTTGAACCTTGTCAAAACTGATCTTCCTCCGGCGTTATACTTGATCCCTTTATTCCATGACGATC
The DNA here is from genome assembly GCF_022842015.1 of Nitrosomonas sp. Taxonomy (GTDB): domain Bacteria; phylum Pseudomonadota; class Gammaproteobacteria; order Burkholderiales; family Nitrosomonadaceae; genus Nitrosomonas. Next base: position 26,440 of record NZ_JALHQJ010000029.1, read on the forward strand.
GCTCTCCTGTGATCTTCCCTGACTCATCCCTGCCGAATCTCTTCATATAATCCGCGCTCTTGCGGATCAATAGCTTGATTGCTTTGTGCGTGATCTGAACTGATGTGAATTTGCCGTTGAATAATTTAATCATTTCTTCTGGCGTAGAATCAGGATAGTGCTCTGCCAGCAGGTCGATGTCTTTTTTGTCAGTCCAGATTCTTGGGCGTTTCTTTGATCGGTCTGTGATTTTCATAGCAAGTATTTGAACCACTCAATTAGCATCACGCCGGTTATAGCCATAACAACTATTTTTAATGTTTCAAGTATCATTTTACCTCAGCCAAGAAAGCCACAATCAAAGCCCAGTAGAATGTTATGTATAGTGCCGTTAGCATGATTAGAACGGTATGTCATCGTCGAATCCGCCATCACCTTCGCTGCCTGCGCCAGCTTTTTGTGGGGTCGATTGTTCATCTGATTTAGATTCATCAGAGCTTCCAGAAGGTCTGTTGCCTAGCATCTTCATATCATTGGCTATGATTTGCGTGGTGTAACGTTCAACTCCTGACTTGTCTGTCCATTTCTTGGTTTCAAGTCTGCCTTCAACATAAACCGATCTGCCTTTTTTGAGATACTCACCAGCAATTTCTGCAAGTTTGCGGTAGAAAATGATTCTATGCCACTCAGTTTTTTGTTGTTTATCACCATTTTTATCTTTCCACGTGTCGGTTGTGGCCAGGGTGATTGTGGTCACTGCATCACCGTTGGACATGTAGCGTGTTTCCGGGTCTTTGCCCAAGCTGCCGATGAGTATTACCTTATTTACTGATGCCATTTGATATCTCCTAGACGCATAGGTCCGGCCACTGAAAATAATAAATATGGGAAAATAAGGTTATCGAATGCGATTTTTCGCTTAAGCTTGAGTAACAGAATTAACTTAGCTAGAAGATAAAGATGAATAATCTGAGGTGTTAGGTTTTTATTTAAAACGGGTGGGCGAAACCGTACTGAATCATCCGGAGTATGGGTCAGGATAGATTCAGCTGTACAATTTCGCCCATAAAAAGGAAATCCGACGCGCGGAGAAGTAGGGCAAGGGGAGAGCGCGCCGGATTGGGATGATAATCCAGCCCTCCGACTAAGTGCAAAGGAACACTTGGGCTGGTGCGGATAATTCGTTTCGAACTCATCAAGAAAGAAAGAATTACGTTCAGGCATTATTGCTTTTTTATACATGTTTATCTGTGCGTTGGCGCACGTACTCATAATTAATTATCACGGTTTATTCTTTTATGCACTGTGCTGCAGCAATCTGCTGCACTTGCTCCAATTTGGCTTGATGATCTTTCTCTCCCATCCATCCTAAGAGCGCGACCAGGGCTACCAATGTAATGACAATGAGCATGCGTTGCTTGAAAGTGGCTCCACTTGCCCGGTAGTCTTTGGTGTCGTATGGAATCATGATGCCTCCTTGATAGTTGGATGCAGAATCAAGTTGATCTTCTCGGCCAAGTGATCGATGTCGCCATCGTTGAGGATGATTCTGTCATGGTCTGGATCGATGTCCATCGGCTTCGCGCTGACGTGATTAGTGCTGATCTGGTATGGATTGGTTGGTCTGTGAATGTGCCAGATTTCACCGCCTTGGCTGCGGATGTAGTCGCATTCATTCTGGAATCGCACATCGGTTGCCACAATGCCTTCGATGTATGCGTTACCAGCTGCTGCAAGTTGTTTCAGATAGTCAATCTTTCTACCAGCGATCCTTACCCAAATGTCACCGCATACTGTGTCCCTGCCCCATTCGGTTCCGAGTGTTTGCATGAGTTGGCGTGGTGACTTGCCGCACAGCTCATCGAGCGGAGTTTCTTTAAGGTCTCGGTCGACAAAATAGTTCTTGGATATCCGAAAGCCAGCAACCAGCATGTCGATCAGTGGTTCTGCGAAGGATACTCGGCGAAATTCTTGCGTTTCACCGAGTATCTCGGCGATAGTGTCCTTGCCGCAACCAGCGGGGCCGTGGAGGCCGATTAGTTTGATTGGTTCAGACATTATGCAATTCCCATGAATAGTGGAACGGCGGTTTCCAGCTCGATTTTCTTGATCAGCTCTTTATTTGCATGCTCAAGCACCTTGTCTGATCTGATCAGCTCATACCAGAACGTTAGCAGTCCTTCTCGAACTCGATAGCGTAATCGTGCGGTGATTTGATAGGCGTCACCTGACCGGAATACCGGTATGCCGATGGCTATCTTTTCGAATAGCTTCATTTTTACAAGTGTTTGGCCGTCATCATCCTGTACGAAATTCATGTTCACTCCGCCGCTCTGCAGTCGTATTGCAGACTTGAATCGCATATCCTGATTTGCTTCGAATGAAACGGCCATTTCAAGCAATTCTGCACCGGTCGGCATCCCTTCGGCTGAGGCGATATCGTTGAGGTTTTCTTCGATAAACATGGCCATTTCCATCTGTGTGAAAGACTTTTTGTTGTGGTTATTCCAGCGTTTCCATTCCTCAGAGAATGGCGGTGTGTATTTTGCGGTTAGGTCTTTCCAGTTCTGCGTTTCGTTCTCGTCAACTTTACCGCCGCCGTGGTCATTGAATATGCAATTGAAGTCAATGCTCGATGTTATGTAGTCAGAGTTACAATAGATGGTTGTAAATGTCTGGTCTTTGTGACGGTTGATGTACGCTATGAAGCTGTCAGCGTCATGCATCGTGACTGATCCCTTCTTTCTAGCAGGTATGGACATCAATTTTTCATCGTCACGATCCTCTAGTTTCCAGCCTGGTGGAAGTGCTACCCGTCGCGTGTTGTAACGGCTGGCTATTTCTATCGGTTGTATCTTTGACGCAAGATCAACGATTGCTTGTGTTTCGCTGTTTTTGATTTCAGTGTTTTCCATGATTATTTATTTGCCTCGATTGTTTTCAGTGGTTTTGGTGCTTCCTCAACGACTGTCAGATTGAGTTTTTGTTGATGTGGGTTATCCGGAGTCAATGTGCCGTCCTCGGTCGCAAAGAGAAGTGCTTCCATTGGTTCATCGGCTGGCATGTTGGCTTTAAGCTTGCCAGTGATTTGCATGGCGCCATTCTTTACAATTTTCTTGACGCTGATTTTCAGATCAATGCTCCCTGTCTTGCCGGATTCGTTAACTTTTTGAACTAATTCGGCCAGTTTGTCGCTGGCGGAGCTGATGAAAAATCCGTTTCCTATGTGGTGAAGCGTATCTGTGATTGGTTTGCTCATAATTGCTCCTGTCGTATTCGAGATATCGGGTTGGAATTAAGTTGCGATTTCGAACGGCTCAACGAACCGTTGTTTTTTCTGCTGTGGTGCTGCGGTCGGTTGTGGTGGTGTGAATACCAGCATGTTTTCTTTCATGCAGCCGAGCTCGTAGAGTGTTTTTATAATTGAAGGCACGGCATAGTCTGCGCCATCGTTTGTTTTATCTATCCCTAAGTGCATGAAGACATCATCCAGCGTGAAGATTTCGCCTCTCTGCATCTCGATAAATTGCGTCAGCGGTTCGGTGTATGGGTTTGCTTCCGTTTTGCTGTGCAGAATAGTTTCAAACACGTGCTTGGTCATTTCATCGAAAGCTTTATCGATGTGCACAATACGCACGCTCGCGTCTTGTTCGTGGAATACTACTTGACCGTCATCCAGCTTAAGAATCGCAAGCATGCCGTCTGGTAGTTGCTGGGTCAGGTCATGTTCGTGTATAACCCTGTCAAGTTGATAGAATGTTTGCAGAGACGCAATTTCTTCAACTAGCAGTTGATCTTCCTGGTGGTAAATGATTATTCCTGGTTTGGTGTTCATTTTTCCTCCTTTAACCGAGCAGATGCCCGGTATCGATGCTTGAATAATTACTTAACCGGAACGCAATTAATGCTGGAGATAACCTGAAAATTGCCGAACGTACCGGAAAATGATGCCAGGCGTGGCATTCAACGCTAAGTCTTGGCTGCATTGCATGCGCTTAAATAGTTGAACTTGGCGTTATAGTGGCTGGTGAATGGCACGTACCATGCTTACTTGTACATTGTGCATTGTGCATTGACGTGCGTGACCGATCCAATCAGTTGGTGCGGGATTGCAGGTGCGGTTGCATTCGCAGCATTAACAAAGAGCGATGAGATAATTAGAATTACGAAGAGGGGGAATAATTTCATTTTTATAAGTCTCCAAAGTTAAATCATTAATTAAGTAGACGGGCTGAGCTTGATTCCAGCCCGTCTTTATCAACTTCAAAGCATCGGTCTAGTGAGTTTTTGTTGTTGATGAAATTAATATTACCAACTGGTAATTGTCATGTCAATACCAATTGGTAATTATTTATGATAAAATCTTTTATGAAATGGTTTTTGGTGATATTTAGTTTGACTGACGATATTTAGATTTGCTCGTTACTATGGGATACTTAGTCTCATATTTGACTATATGGGATGCTTTCTCATGATAAAAATTGAATCGCCGGTTCTGGATCAATTAGAGGAAAATTTAATTGTTTCGCCAATGTCGATAACTTATGAAGGTAATGATGCGGATAGACATATAATTAATGCGCAAGCTTTAGGTGAGTCAATAATTGGAGCTAGTAAATTGTATAGTTCTGTGGCTCATTATTGTTCATTTGGTTTTATTCCGCGTGGGAAATATAAAAAGGAATTTTTTTGTTTTGCAGGAGTTCCGCGAGAAGGAAGTTATGAATATTTTTTGTACATTGCAGCTATTGCGCAAGAATACAATTTGCATAATGAAGCTTATAAAGCATCTATAAGCTATATTTTTTCTAAAGTTATTGGTGCGGTTAAGAATATTTGGATTAAGCGAAGTGAGACTGAAAAAGTGGTCGAAAATTTAACAGAAGCGCTTAGAGAGCAAGCTCAAATAGACTCTAATATACAAAGCCAACTAATTAATTCCTTAACCAAAGCTAACGATAATTTGGCAAGCCTACATTCTAAGCTTATTAATACGATTCCTAAGTTAGCTGATGCCACAAGACCTTATGGTAAGCAATTGGTAGCACCAATTGGGAATAGTTGCCGAATAATTAAGCAATTCGAAAATGAAGAATTTGAAGTTGTTATAGATGAGCCCGAAGCTGAGGCCATTAGAAATGGATATGAGACTGAGGTAGAAGATATGAAAAGTTATCAATGTAGACGAATCACAGAAGTTAATATTGTTACAGGCCATTGTATAATGCAGATTAATGGTTTTAATGGACTTGTTCCAGGGAAGATAAGTGATCCTGCTATAAGTCAGCCAAATAATGTATATACTCGGGCATTAAATAATAATTCGTCATTTGAAATATTTGCGAAAATAGTTAAGCGAGATGGGGCGATTGTTAGGCTATTTGTGAGTGATGCTCGCGATAATTGAATTATTAAATGATGAGAATACATCGATCGATTTTAGAGCCGATTTATGAAGATCCTGTTTATGAAACTCGCATCGAAGGTTACGATAAAGGGTTGATTAATTCATGGCAGATTGGCAGGCAATTGGCTCAACGAGATACAGAGCTTGTGGCCGAAGTGTTGAGAGGGGAATTGCCAAGCCTGGGTGTTAAGGGCGGTATTGATAAAAAGAAAAAGCCAAAATTTAAATTTAAATATGGTTGTTTGTGGTATCTGGCTCAGTTGCAAGGATTGAAGGGGGTAGATTTGGATGTGGATTTAAATCAGGAAGTTGAGTTGGTGTGCTCGAGGACAAAGATAAAAGTTATATTTACTTCAGATATGAGTAAATATTGCCCTCCTGAAGAAGAGGAAAGCTAGTGTCAATTGTTTTACATTCGGTAACGATATAGTCTTTGATTGCTTCAGTCCATTGCTTTTCTGAAATTATGTTTGGTCTTGATAATGAATTTCTTAATCCCATCGCCTTTTCGATCTTCCTGCCGTATGAAGTAAATGCCCATTCTTCAGACAGGATGGTGCCAATGACTAGATAATCGAGCTTCATTGATACATTCTCAACGGTCAGTCCGCCAACTTTCTCTGTGATTCTTTTGCATACCGCTCTTGTGCCCAGTAGAAACTCTCCGGTAAAGCAAAATTGTTTTTCTGTGAAAAATATTTGCTTATCAATACAGTAATCAATAAAGGCAATTTCATTTTTGGCTGATCCTGTATCGGAAAAATAATTGCCTTGCAATCTCGATAGCGTTTCAAATAAATCTTCTCTTTCGTCTTGCGTGATTATCCCGTCGCTAAGTATGTGGCTTATTCGCTCTGCAATTATTGATCCAGGCCATTTTGTTACAGTCTCCGGGTACTCTTTAAGCCATGTGCTTAAGAAGAGTATCTCCTGATCATTTAATTGATTGTCGGCGGTGATTCCAGTGCAAATTCCCATCAGAGTCTGAATGGCTTTAGTAAGCTGCCGATTATCTATACTTTTCAGTGCCGCTATGCTAGTTCCTTCGTAAGCCATGATTAACCTTTTTTACATTTGCATAAATCTTTGTCGCACCAGTGCTTAATGTGAGATATATTTTCACTCTCGTAATATCCTAGATCATCTCCCTCCTGACTTATGTTTTTCTGTAACCAGCCTAAGAGTGTACGACGCGTAATCAGTGTCGCTATCATTTTCGATCGCTAAAATCATCTCTATCATTGCTTGTTTTTTTGGGTCATTTGTTTTATATGTTTTTGTTTGGTCTTCTGACTCATCGAATCCGTCCAGCCAATCTTTTGGCAATCCAAGCCTCGATTCGATATCCGACTTCATGTTTTCACCGATACCTTTGCCGCCCGTAACGTATCTTGATACCAAATTAGCTGCTATACCTAAAGCCTCTGCCATTGCAGACTGCTTGCCTCCAAACCTTTCATTCAGAATGGTTTTAAGTCTTTTGTTCCTTATAGGTTTTTTAGTGGTTGTCATTACCAACATAATCTAATCCCATTACCAAAAAGTAAATGACCAACTGGTATTGACATAATAATTACCAGTTGGTAACATGAAGCCATGAACGCATTAAAATCTTACTTAAATTCCTTAGAGCCAGAGAAGCAAGAGCAATTTGCAACTAAGTGCGGGACAACAGTTGGATATATGAGGAAAATAATTTGCTCCAAAGGTGAGTTGTTTTTTGGGCCTGTCATTTCGAGAAAAATCGAGGAATATTCAGGCGGTAAAGTATCGAGAATTGATCTGCGTCCGCATGATTGGCGTGACCATTGGCCAGAGCTTGAGGGAAAGACGGGAATATCGGCATAAGAAATCATGATCAAAACAACTAATTCCAAAACCAAACCATCGGCACAAAAAATAAATAACTTTAGCGCTACACGATGGTTTGCTATTCGAAGATCTGATAGTGAGGTAATTGCTGATGGTGAAACGTACCTGGAATGTTCTGATGCAGCTGCCAGTGCGTCAGGTTGGGATAAAGCGCCGGGTACTGTTGCGCCTTATTTCATGACCACTCATGCATGGTTTTGCAGTGATCAGCATATGGATTTTCTATAAATAGCATGAATTTTATTGACTTCTCAGCCGTGCCTGTTCGGTTAAAGCAGGTTATGCCGGTGAATCGGTGTTTCATATCTCCTTGGTGTGCGTGGCCGCCGCTGCTTTCCTTCCTTTAGCAGTGGTGGCCATTTTTATTTGTCAGGATGGCATGTATGAGCTTTAAGCTTGAGTTTAGAGAATTAAAAAGTAAAGATAGAGTGCTTATCAGTAGGACAGTTTTCCAATTGGGTGAACTATCTAGACCTCATGGCAAATGGGTTCTTTCCTACGTAAATAATAATACTTTCGAATTTGATTCATCTGATTTGAAACAGATTTCGTCTAAGTTAGACGAGATGAATGGATCGAAATAAGTATGAATCCACGACAGCCTACGATTGATTTTCAACATATCGCCCAGACTGCGCTAGGAAGTGCCAGGCGATTATTAAATGAGTGGGTGCCGGGTGGTTCGTGGAGTGGTGATGAATACAAGCCGCGCAATCCTACGCGCGAGGATCGCCGTCCTGGCTCATTCGTTATTAATGCGAAAACCGGTCAATGGATCGATAACGCTACGGGTGATCGTGGCGGGGATTTGATCAGCCTTTATGCGTACATTAAATTCCTGGATCAGAAGCAGGCAGCGATCGATGTGGCTTCGATGGTTGGGTTTGATGTTGCGGACAGTTCGTCGAAAGAAAATTTTAGAAATAATAATGGAAATCACCATCCTGGCGATGTGAATAATCATGTGCCTGTCGATGATGAGATTTCCAAGCATAAAAAATCGCCCTGGGTGCCGATTATGCCGGTTCCTGCTGATGCTTCGGTTCCGCCTGTTGCGCATTATGCGCGTGGCCGGCCTGATGTTATTTATACGTATCGTGATGAGGATGGTGCGGTTAATGGGTATGTGTACCGGTTTACGACTTCGGATGGTGGGAAAGAAACGTACCCGGTGACTTTTTGCCGCAACCGAGACAACGGCAAGGAAGAATGGCGTTGGATGGCTTTTCCTGAGTTGCGACCGCTTTATAATCTTGATCATCTGGCTGATTTCCCTGATTTACCGGTTTTGCTGGTCGAGGGTGAGAAGTGTGCTGATGTGGCAACTTCTGAATTTAGCGAGGATTATGTTTGCATCACATGGCCTGGTGGGTCTAAGGCTATCAGTAAGGTAGATTTTTCTCCATTGATTGGCAGGAAAATTGTTGCGTGGGCAGATTGTGATGCCAAGCGAGAAAAATTATCTCGTGAAGAAAGGGTTTCTGGTATTGACCCTGATAGCAAGTCTTATCTTCCTGAGTCAGATCAGCCGGGTATGCGTGCAATGCGTGATATCCGCAAGATCTTACTGAGTCTTGATCCTTCCATTGATTTTCAGTTTATTGATATTCCTAAGCCTGGTGATAAGCCGGATGGTTGGGATATTGCGGATGCTGTTGATGACGGCATTGATCTGATTGAGTTTATTTCAAAGGTTAGAAAGCCACCTCCTAAGCGATCCAGTGATACTCGCCCTGTCAATCGTAGCGATAACGGTCTGCTTCTTAATAAAGATTACAAGATTGTCCCTTGCCTGGCGAATATTTATGACATTTTGCGTACTGATTCGCGGTGGGGTGGAGTGCTGGCTTTTAATGAGTTTTCTTATGTGATCTGCAAGTTGAAGCCGCCGCCGTTCGAGCGTTCTGCTGTTGGTGAGTGGGATGCTAATGATGATGTGCAGACTTCGATGTGGCTTACTCGTGAGTATGGTTTTGCGCCAACTCCTGCTCAGGTGACCGAGGCGGTCGAAGCGCTGGCGCGGGCGAATGGATTTCATCCGGTGCGTGATTATCTCGATAGTTTGGAATGGGATGGTATCAGTCGCGTGGATGATTGGATTTCGGATTATATCGGCGCGCCTAAGTCTCCTTACGTGATGCGTGTTTCCCGATGGTTTTTGATGGGTATGGTTGCGCGGGTTATGGACCCTGGCGTTAAGTTTGATTGTTGCCTTGTGCTTGAGGGTACCCAGGGCAGGCGTAAGTCGTCAATGTTGCGCGTTCTTGCTGGTGAGTGGTTTGGTGATACTGACTTGGATTTGCACAACAAGGATTCAATGAATTCGATTCGCGGCAAGTGGCTTTATGAGTTCGCTGAGTTGGGTTCTTTGGCCAGGGCTGAGGCTACCCGGCAGAAGTCTTTTTTATCGCGTCAGGTGGATGAGTTCAGGCCGCCTTATGCGCGCAGGGATATTCGCAGTCCGCGCCAGCTTGTGTTCGGGGGAACCACCAACGATTGGGCGTGGAACAAGGATGAGACGGGCGGGAGGCGGTTTTGGCCGATTGAGTGCAAGTCTGACATCGATTGTGATGGTTTGGCGGGTGTACGTGATCAGTTGTTTGCGGAGGCGGTGCATTTGTATCGTCAGGGTAAACGATTCTGGCCAACGTCGGAAGAGCAGCAAAAAATATTTGATCCTGAGCAGATCAAGCGGCATCAGGTTGATGGTTACGTTGAGATGTTGGAGGGGTTTGTTAAGCAGCAGGTTAGCGATTTCAAGATGGCCGATGCTGCTGAGTATTTGAAAGTTGATCCTACGAGATTGTCGCGGGATATTCAGACACGTATCGGAAAGGCGTTGACTGCGCTTGGCTGTAATCGTGTCGAGAAAAGGTCAAACGCGATCAGGTTTTGGTATCAGCCGCCATGCAGTGATGTCGGAACTGGGGACAAAAGTGATCGTGTCGAGGGGGTTGCTGATGGCATTCCTTTCTAAAATGTTCCATACCTCATGTCAGGTATGGAACAAGTATGGAACCTGGAAAGGCGCATGGGGGCTTGTTCTTCCATACCTTCCATACCTTCCATACTTGATGCTTCCCGCACGTATACGGGGGCGCGTGTGCGTGTGCGCGCGTATATGCGTAAGTACGTATTTCAGTATGGAAGGTATGGAAGTATGGAAGAGTGGCATGAACAAAAGCTCTCCAACTTCCATACCTGTTCCATACCTCAACTTAGGTATGGAAGGTTGGGTTTTATGAATAAAGATGATGTGCGTCGTTTATTCCCAGAGTGCATTGAGTTTGCCGACAAGATGCGAGATGTGTTCGGTCCGGGTGTGAAGCTGACTTATGCTGAAGAGAATGGCCTCAAGATTGGTCAGCGTGCAACTGTTGATCCTGATCGAGTGGTTAAGTTGAGCGAGATTGTGCTGGATTCCAGACCGATGGACGAGATTATTGCAGAGCGTGATGGTGGTAAGAGCAGGGGCAAGAATGAAAGGAAATAGCAGGGCATTGCCGAGGTTTTATTACCACGATCCTGCTGATGTTGCGGAACGGTTGGAGCTGGATCGGCTTGGGTGCAGTGCTTGTTTATCTCACAAGTTGGTGTTTGATCGTGTGATTTGTGGTGATGAAAGGAATGATCGTCAGGTCGGCGTGCCGAGAGTAGGGCATCGGTGCCGGTGGTTTAAGGATTGATAATGGAGAGTGCTATGGATAGATCAGGAATTTTCTTGTTTGATAAGAGCACAGTTGTTTCCAGGTTGGTTCGATGGGGATCGTGGAAGATGGATAGTTGCGTGGCTCTTGGTTATCCCTCAATGTCTCCGTTCATGCGCATGACTCCCAGCGCTACTGTTGGAGCAATCCAGGATGAGATTGATTCTGAGTGTTTGCAGACGGATAGGGTGGTGATGTCTCTCAGTGATGTTCATAAGCTTGTGGTAAGAAATGAATATGTGTTGCATTCTGACAAGAAATCATCCGAAAGGGCTGCTATTACTGGATTTTCAAAGAGAACTTACTATGATTATCTTGGTTGTGCTCACAGTGAAATTGCAAAGAGTTTAAATTTAATGTTGACTAGCTCGCACACTTCTAGTATAAATGTGCTAAATGTTTAAAAATTCCGTCTAGCATAAACTGAAGATTCCTTTAATACTATTAAGCCAGCCATTTCGAGCTGGCTTTTTTTATGCCTATTTCAGCTAGGAAACCTTGCTCACATGCAGGATGTGATGTGTTGGTTCATGGCGTTAGTAAATGTGATAA